>JAFGLH010000163.1 GCA_016928165.1 Pirellulales bacterium
AAATCGCGCAAGCAAGTCAAGGCGTTTTAAGGCCGCAAGCCCTCACCCTAGCCCTCTCCCGGAGGGAGAGGGGACTTTCGTTTTCGATTTTGCAAAAGTTCAGTCAGAGATAAGAAATTCGCTTGCCGGGCTAAATATAAGCAAAGATGGGGAGGGTTTTGCGATATTGGGGCCGGATGATCTGACCTACATACAGGTCAGCGGAGACCAAAGCGTCGGATTCGACATGGAGTATCAAGAGGGGAGTACATCGAAACATTTCAGGGCTGCGCGAAAGGACTTCTTGCTTGAAGATGTCTGCGAGGCACTATGTTGCTATAGAGATGGGACTATCGAGTGGTCCCGATACGGGCAATGGAATAAAATATCCTGGCGAATCTCCTCGCACTACTCCTTCAGCAGCCGCTCGAACTGTGCCTCCGAAATAACCTTCACGCCCAACTGCTCGGCCTTCGCCAACTTGCCGCCGGCTTTCTCGCCGGCCACGACGTAATCGGTTTTTTTCGAGACGCTAGAGGCGGCCCGGCCGCCGTGGCGGGCGATTAGCTCCTCGATCTCGTCGCGGGTGTACTTGGTCAACGTGCCGGTGACGACCAGCGTCTTGCCTTCCAACGCTCTTGAACCGCCGGCCTGAATGTCCGACTCCATCTTCACGCCGACGCTTTTAAGATCCTCGATCGTCTCCGCGCCGAACTTGCCATGCAGGAAATCATAAACGCTTTGGGCGATGATCGGGCCGATCTCGTTCGTCTCGCTAAGCTGTTCGACCGTGGCGTCCATCAACACGTCGATCGAGCCGAACCGCTCGGCCAACACGGCCGCCGCCCGGGCGCCGACGTGGCGGATCGACAGCCCGTTCAACAGCCGGGCCAGGCCTCGCGTCTTGCTGGCGTCGATGCCGTCGAGCAAGTTATCGACCGACTTGCGACCCATCCGCTCCAGGTTCAGCAGCCGGTCCTGGCGCTGTTCCAGCCGATACAGGTCGCCGTAGCTTTGCACCAACTTGTCGGAAACCAACTGATCGACCAGCTTGTCGCCCAGCCCTTCGATATCCATCGCGCCCCGGCCGGCGAAATAGCGGATTCGCTCCTTCACTTGGGCGGGACATTTCAGATTCGGACAGCGGATGTAAACGCCCCCCTCGTCGCGGGCCAGCTTTCGCCCGCACTCGGGACACTCGCTGGGAAAGACATACTTTCGCGGCGATCCCTTGCGGAGGTGTTTTTCCACGCGGACGATGTGCGGAATGATCTTGCCCGCCTTCTCGACCACCACCACGTCGCCGCGGCGGACGTCCTTCCGCTCGATTTCGTCGGCGTTGTGCAGACTGGCGCGACTGACGGTGGTGCCGGCCAACTCGACCGGCTCGAGATCGGCCACCGGCGTGACGGTCCCGGTCTTGCCCACCTGCACGCGGATGTCCAACAGCCGCGTGGTGGCCTCGTACTTCTCGAACTTGTAGGCGATTATCCAACGGGGGCTTTTCGACGTGCTGCCGAGTCGCTCGCGCTGCTCGAAGCCGTTGACCTTCAGCACCAGCCCGTCGATCTCGAAGTCCAACTCGTGCAGCCGCTCGATCAGCGACTGGCAATGATCGACGGCCGCGTCGAAAGAAGGAAAGCGCTCGACGTATGGCGTGGCCGCCAGGCCATAGCCGCGCAGCTCGTCGAGAAACTCCATGTGGGTCTTGGCCTTCAGTCCGCTGGTGTCGCCGGCGCTGTGGCAAAACATGCGCAGCCGCCGTTCGGCGCATACTCGCGGGTCGAGTTGCCGGACGCTGCCGGCCACCGCGTTGCGGGTGTTCTTCAGCAGCTCGGCCTTCTCGCCCCGCTCGATCTTGCGGGTTTGCTCCTCGTTGAAGCGGACCAGGTCGCTGTTGGTCATGTAGATTTCGCCGCGGACTTCCAACAGCGGCGGAATATCTCCCCTCTCCCTTTGGGAGAGAGGGCATAATCGCAGCGGGATGTCCCTGATCGTCCGCACGTTGTGGGTAATCTCGTCGCCGACCCGCCCGTCGCCCCGGGTGACGGCGTGGGTGAGCAGCCCGTCCTCGTAGATCAGCGAGACGGCCACGCCGTCGACCTTCAACTCGACGACCCACTCGACCGGCTCGCCGGGCAGCAGCTTCGCTACCCGCTCGCCGTATTTTTTCAACTCTTCCAAGCTATAGGTGTTCTCGATCGAGAGCATCGGCACGCGGTGCTCGAATGGTTCGAGGCCCTCGACCGGCCGGTCGCCGATTCGCCGCGTGGGGCTGTCGGGGGCGACAAGTTCGGGATGTTCGGCCTCGAGCTTCTGCAACCGTTTGAGGAGCCGGTCGTATTCCAGGTCGGAAATCTCCGGCCGCGCTTCGACGTAGTAGAGCCGGTCGTGGCGGCGAATTTCCTCGCTGAGCCGGGCAATTTCCTTGACGGCGTCGGACATTGATATTCACCGGAACAAGTGTTGCATAACCGCAAGCGAACATTGGGGTGGCAGTTCAATCGCCAACCCAACGACTATCCACTACCCACTATTCCTTACCCATCGCAGCCGCGGGCGGACGTACCGATGCCGTTCAGCCCCCGGGCAACTAGTGCGGAACCAAGCACAAAAATTTCAACGCCCCGGCGCCGCTGTTGCGGAACTGATGCAACTGGTGCGGCGGCACGAACACGGCCACGCCGGGCCGCAAAAGGTGCTCGCGGTCGCCTTCCAACACCGCGCCCTCGCCTTCGAGGATAAACACCTCGTGCTCGTGGGCGTGCGAATGTTTCGGCGTATGGCCGCCGGGGGCGATCTCGAACTGCCGCATGGAAAAACTCGGCGCGGCGTCGTCCGGGCCGATCAGCAATCGCATCCGGCAGCCCGACGCGCCTGGCGTATCCGTCGGCGCGGCCTCGACTCGTTCATAGTGGATGACTTTCATGGAACGTATCCTACCACAATAAGCGGCGCAGAAAAAACCCCGAGGCAACGACTCCCAGCGCCGTTTCGGCCTCCGCCAAGGAAGCCTCACCGTCGTTGACCTCGAGGTCGCGATCGTCGGCGACACTCAGGCCGCAAACGTCACGACTTTTCTATAGCATCGCAGGCTTTCTTGTCAATAGGTGGAATGGATTGACGACCCGTCCTTCAACCGCATCCGCGAACCGCTCTCCGCGATGTTTGTAATTGACAAACTGATCGGTGCTGGCGCAGCCTGGCGAAAACAGCACCGTCTCGTCGCTGCCGCTGCGGTCCCAACACCATTGTAGGGCTTCGTCGAGGGTTTCCACGTTGCAACGGGGAAAAGCGCGGTCGGCATTAGCGACGAGATCGTGCAATTTCCTCCCCGCGCCGCCGAAAAAGGCAGCCCCCCGCGCTCGCCGGACGATCTCTTCGGCCAGCGGACGGAAATCGCACCCCTTGTCCGCTCCGCCGGCAAGCAACCAGACCGGTGCATCGAACGATCGCAGGGCGGCGACGGTCGATTCCGGCGTGGTGGAGGCCGAATCGTTGTAGAAGCAACGGCCATCGACTTCGGCGATCAATTCCAATCGCATCGGCAGGCCGTTGAAGCGCCGCAAACCCGACCTTATTTCGCCATCTTCACAACCGGCCGCCTTAGCCGCCGCTGCCGCCAGAGATGCGTTGAGCCGATTATGCTCGCCCGGAACTGACAAATTACTCCCCTCTCCCGCAAACGGGAGAGGGGCCGAGGGTGAGGGCGGCACGACCAAGAGACGGCCTCGAACCAAGGATTGCCACGACGCGACTTCGGCGTCAAGCGTGTTGAGCACCGCGAAATCGCCGGGCGTTTGATTGGCGAATATCCGCCGTTTCGCCGCCGCGTAATCGGCAAAGTCGCCGTGCCAGTCGAGGTGATTCGGCGTGCAGCTTGTCAGCACGGCGATGTGCGGCGGTTTGGCTTCCGGCGAGAGATAATGCAATTGAAAACTGCTCAGCTCCAAGACAACCCAATCGCCGCGGCCGATCGCGGGCAATTGCCCCAGCAGGCTGCCGCCGATGTTGCCGCCGAGGAACGTTCGCCGGTTTGACGCACGCAGTATCTCGGCAATCATCGCGGCAGTGGTCGATTTGCCGTTGCTGCCGGTGACGCCGATGATCCGTGCCGGACAGTTTTCCATGAACAGTTCGATTTCGGTCCGCAGCGTCGCCCCCGCCCGTCGGGCAAGTTCGAGCCAGGGGCTATTTGGCCGGACGGCCGGATTGACGACGACCAGATCGGCGTCGAGAAAATCCTCTTCGCGGTGTCCGCCGAGATGTATTTTGGCGATGGGGACATCGGCGAGCGACGCCATCGAATCGGCCAGCGTCGTTTTGTCGGCCAGGTCGGTGACGGTGACGGCGGCCCCTTGTCCGGCGAGCCATCGGGCAGCGGCCGCCCCGCCGCCAAAACGCCCCAGTCCCATGATCGTCGCCCGGCGGTTGCGGTAATCCATAAAAATGGTCGGGTCTTATTCGTTTAGCAGCCGCCGGCACGGCGGATTGCCGCGCGGCATGGCCGTCGTACCGACGGCCGCTAAATACTCGCGTTTGTGGACGACTATGCGGCAATCTGCTATTATGCCAGTTTGGAAGATTGTCGAAAGGGTCCCCCGGGCGAAATCATGAGCGACGCGGGCCATATCTCGCTGCGAGGAGTGCGGGTCCACAACCTGCAATCGGTCGATCTCGACCTGCCGCGGCGGAAGCTGATCGTCTTTTGCGGGTTGAGCGGCAGCGGCAAAAGCAGCCTGGCCCTGGATACGCTCTACGCCGAAGGGCAGCGCCGCTACATTGAGAGCTTTTCGGCCTACACGCGGCAATTTCTCCAGCGGCTGGAACGGCCCGAGGCCGACCGCATCGACGGCATCCCGCCGGCGATGGCCGTCAGCGGCGGCAACACCAGCCGGTCGAGCCGCTCGACCGTGGGCACGGCCACCGAGACGAACGACTACCTGCGGCTGCTGATGGCCAAGATCGGCACGGTGGTTTGTCTGAAATGCGGGCGAGAGGTGCGGCAGGACACGCCGCAGAGCGCGGCCGAAACCATCGCCGCGCTGCCCGAGGGCGCGCGGTGCATGGTCGCGTTTCCGTGTGAAGTCTCGGACGAAGAGAACGGCTTTCGGCGGTTGCACGCCGCTTTGCGAGAGGAGGGTTTCGTTCGGGCAATAGTCGGCGAGAGGATGGTCGAGCTGGATTCGGCTTCAGCGGCCGCTGAAGCGACCGGCCCTACCCGCGCCGTGGTCGATCGGCTTGTTGTCGGGAGGAGCGACGAGAGCCGATTGCGCGATTCGCTGGAAACGGCTCTCGCCAAGGGGCGCGGCCTGTGCTGCGCTTTTATCGAGGAGACCGATGCGACGCGGTCGTTGGGCGTTTCGGCGACTGTCGATTCGAGGCCGTGGCGGCGGATCAATTTCAGCACCCGCCTGGCATGCGAGGATTGCGGGATCGAATACCCGCCGCCCGAGCCGCGGCTGTACAGCTTCAACAGCCCTTTGGGCGCGTGCCCCGAGTGCGAAGGGTTCGGCAACGTCATCGACATCGACCTCGATCTGATCGTCCCCGACCCTAACAAATCAATCCGCGACGGGGCGATAGCGCCGTGGAACACGCCTGCCTACGCCCACGAATTGAAAAAGCTGCTCGCTGTGGCCCGCGATTGCGATTTGCCGGTGGACGTTCCCTTTCGTGAGCTGAGCGAGCGGCAGCGGGAGCTGATCGTCCGCGGCGCGCCGGAACGGGGCTTCGGCGGGCTGGACGGCTTTTTCGCTTGGCTCGAGCGGCGGAAGTACAAGATGCACGTTCGCGTGTTTCTCAGTCGTTGGCGGAGCTATCGGCCCTGTCCGTCCTGCGGCGGCGCCCGCTTGCGGCCCGAGGCGCTGGCCGCGCGGATCGGCGGCAAGAACATCGGCGAAATCTGCGCGATGAAGGTCTCCGACGCGGCCGCCATGTTTCGCGAACTCGAACTGACCGACCATCAGCGCCGAGTCGGCCGAATGATGCTCGAACAGGTCGGGGCCAGGTTGGCCTATCTCGAATCGGTCGGATTGGGATACCTGACGCTCGACCGCACGCTGCGGACCCTCAGCGGCGGCGAGGCGCGGCGGGTGGCGCTCACCTCCGCGCTCGGCTCCAGCCTGGTCAACATGCTCTACGTGCTCGACGAGCCGTCGATCGGCCTGCATCCCCGCGACGTTCGGCAATTGCTCGACGCGGTGTGCCGACTCCGCGACCGGGGCAACACCGTCGTCGTGGTCGAGCACGAAGAGGCGATTATCCGCGCGGCCGACCAGGTCGTCGAGATCGGTCCCGGGGCGGGCCAACGGGGTGGAAAAATCGTCTTTCAGGGAACGCCCGTCGATTTGGAGCGATCGCCCGACAGCCTCACGGGCGACTATCTGGCCGGCCGCCGAGGCTTCAGCCCCAACGGACGACGCCGCCCGCCCGACCACGGCTGGATCCGGCTCGCCGGCGCGCGGGGAAACAACCTCCGCAACGTCACCGTCGAGTTCCCCCTGGGCGTCTTGTGTCTGGTGACCGGCGTGAGCGGGTCGGGTAAAAGCACGCTCGTCCAGGACACGCTCTATCCGGCACTCTGCCGCAGGCTGCGAAAAGACGCCCCCAAACCATATCTCTTCGACGAGGTTTTCGGCGACGGACAATTAGAAGACGTGATAATGATCGACCAGAGTCCGATCGGCCGCTCGCCGCGCTCCAACCCGGTGACGTACCTGAAGGCGTTCGACGAAATCCGGGCGGTGTTCGCCGACACGGTCGAGGCCCGCACGCGGGGGCTAGGCGCGGGCGCGTTCAGCTTTAACGTCGACGGCGGGCGATGCCCGGCCTGCAAGGGCGAAGGATACGTGCGGATCGACATGCAGTTCCTCGCCGACGTATACATGCACTGCCCGGAGTGCAACGGCGCCCGATACCGCGAGGAAATTCTCGAAGTTACTTACCGGGGCCGCAACATCGCCGACGTGCTGGAGATGACCGTCCGCGAGGCGTTCACCTTCTTTCGCGGACGGCCGAAGGTCCAGGCCCGGCTGAAGCGGCTGATCGACGTGGGCCTGGACTACGTGCGGCTCGGCCAGCCGGCCAACACCCTCTCCGGCGGCGAGGCCCAGCGGCTCAAACTGGCCGCATACACCAGCGGCGCCAAAAGGGGCCGATGCCTGTTCATCCTCGACGAGCCAACCACCGGACTGCACTTCTCCGACGTGGTGCAACTGTTGGATTGCTTCGACGCCCTGCTGGCCGTGGGCCATTCGCTGTTGGTCGTCGAGCACAATCTACAGATCATGCGGGCGGCCGATTACATCATCGACCTCGGCCCCGGCGCGGCCGACGAGGGGGGCCGGGTCGTCGCCAAGGGTACGCCCGAAATGGTCGCCCGCGCCGCCGGCTCCGTCACCGCCCGCTTCCTCGGCGAGGTGCTCAAATAGAGTGGATCAAACGAAGCTCGAGTAATGCACTGCTCATTCGCAACGCAACCCCGCCACATATTTCCATATTTCCATATTTCCATTTCCAGCGAAAAGTTGCCATGAATTGCCAATGCGGTTTCCGCCGCCTCGGATATTCGTGCATATTGCGATTCCGGTAAGAGTACGTGCATTGCAAAATGCAATATCGGTCGCCAAACCGCTTGCCTTTGCAATCGCCATAAAATACTTTGCGGCAAATGGTTGTGTAAATGAAACCAAAGGAAAAAAGTTTTTGGCACGAGCTGTGCTGCTATTGTCGGTTGTCGTCTATGTCATTACGCCGTGCCGCCCCGGCCGTTTGTCCGGCCTGTGTCGGCAGGTGAGTACGATGATGCCGCAAGGCAAAGGAGGTTGGCAATGCCAGGTGGAGACAGAACGGGGCCGATGGGGCTGGGTCCAATGACTGGACGCGGCGCGGGTTACTGTGCCGGTTTTGCCTTTGCCGGATACGTCAATCCGGTTGCGGGTCGTGGTTTCTGGGGTTGGGGGCGAGGCAACTGGGGCTGGGGACGAGGCGGCGGTTGGGGACGGGGCCGTTGGTTGCGATGGTGCTACGCGCCGGGTATGGTCGGTTGGCCAACGGCGGCTGTTGGGTGGCCTGCCGCGTTTGGTTCATGGTCGGCCACGCCATATATTTCCCCTTTTTCCGCCATGACGCGCCAACAGGAACTCGATGCCTTGAAAGGGCAAGCAAAATACTTTGAAGACGTTCTCGACGGCCTGCGTAAACGTATTGAGCAACTTGAAGCCGGCGCGCAAGGAACTGCCCAGGATCAACGCGCCGAAAACGCTTGAGGAAAGGCACATAGGATGAAGATAGCCGTCACCGCCACGGGCGCGACGCCGGAGGCGACTCTAGATCCGCGCTTCGGCCGTTGCCCGTACTTCATGATCGTGGAGACCGATGACTTCAGTTTTGAGGCCCTCCCGAACCCCAATGTCATGGCCGACAGCGGGGCCGGGATTCAGACCGCTCAACTTGTGGCCGAGAAGGGCGCGAAGTTCGTGTTAACGGGCAATTGCGGCCCTAACGCGTTCCAAACGCTTTCGGCGGCGGGTATGGGCGTGATCGTGGGCTGCTCCGGCAGCGTGCGGGAAGTGGCCGAAAACTTCAAGTCCGGCCGGTACTCGACCGCCGAGCAGCCTAACGTCGCCAGCCACTTTGGCGGCGCGACTCCGGCTTCGAACGCATCCGATTACCAAAACCTGCCCGCCGACGCTCAATCGCCAGCCGACTTCACTCCCAGCGCGGGGTTGGGGCGCAGTTGGGACGCCGGTGGTCGGGGTTTCGGTGGTGGAGAAGAAGGGCGCGGCATGGGCATGGGCCGTGGAATGGGACGCGGCGGCGGGCGGGGCATGGGTATGGGACGTGGAATGGGACGCGGCGGCGGAGGCGGAAGGGGAATGGGCATGGGACGAGGCAACACGTCCGCCGGCTTGCCTGCCGGCCCCATGCCTCAAGCCGGCCAACCGACTCAGCCATACTCCTCGGACGAAATCGACTCGCTAAAAGCCCAGGCCAAATCGCTGGAAGAACAACTTGCGGCGCTCAATCGGCGAATGGGCCAAATCGCACAAGATGAATCCGGCTTGCGGTTAGTCGCCGTCGTCGACGCCGCCAGTTGCACCGGATGCGGCCTTTGCGCTCAGGTCTGTCCGGCGGGAGCAATCGCGGTCAATGCGGTTGCAAACGTCAATGTCGGCCTATGCACGGCCTGCGGACAGTGCGTCGCCGTGTGCCCTCAAGAGGCGATCTCGATCAAAAAAAAGGCATCGCAAGCACCGACATGACGGCAACAACGGCTTTGTTGCGGCAAGATCGACGGCTGGAACAAAATCCGGCGCTGGCGGACCGGCCGTTGATGCAACGGCGTGCCCAAACATGATGACACGAATCATTATCGCTTCACTCGCGGTCTTCGCAATCGCCGTGCCCTGCACGATGGCCGGACGCGGCGGCGGCAATTTCTACGTCCCGGCGCTGGTGGCAACAGGCCAACCGATTCACCAGGCGGCGACAACGGGACAGTTGACGCTTTTGTTGACAGCTTGTGCGGGGATGCTTGTTTTCCACAAACACGGACTTGTCGACTGGAAACTGGCGCTAGTGCTCAGCCCCGCCACGGACGCCATGGCATTCGTGGGCGGCTACCTGGCTCATCTTATGCCCGGAGCTTCGCTGAAATTCATACTTGCCGGACTCCTCGGTAACCGTTCACAGACCGGGGACTGGCTCATTTTTTCGCCCTTTCAAGGGCGAAAAATGTGCCTGTCCCCTTCACCGCCGAGGGGGACAGTCCCATTTTC
>JAFGLH010000164.1 GCA_016928165.1 Pirellulales bacterium
AGTTCGGCGTCGAGGTAGCCGAAAACGGCGACACCACGTCGTATGTTTTCCAGGGTTCGGTGAAAGTCGAAATCCTCCCCTCTCCCGCTTGCGGGAGAGGGGCCAGGGGTGAGGGCGCCTCGATTCTGCTCAAAGCCGGCGAATCGGCGCGGGTGGAAAAAGACGAAGCGTTGGGCGGCACTGGCATAGCCAGTGGCACGCTGCGGATCGTGACCGGCGATGTAGTCGCCGTGCTGCCGAAGTTCGTCCGCCGCATTTACGAGCCGTCCAAGCTGCTCGACCTGTTGGACGTCGTCGCCGGCGGCGACGGAACAGGCCGCCGACGCGAACACGGAATCGATCCGGCCACCGGAAAGCAAGACACGTGGTTCGTAGACGGCCAACGCACGGACGACCATGCTTATCATCGTGTCGCATGGAATCCGCTGATCGACGGCGTATTCATGCCCTACGTGCCGACGAGCCTCCCTCCGCAACCGCAGGAAGTTCAACTCGATTCGGCCGGCAACACATTCGACGATTTCCTCAAGGCTCGTTGCACGGAAAAACATCCGAATCTCCATTGCACGCTGCACGGCGATACGATCGGCGGCATCTGGGCGCGGGCGGCCGACGCCGATTCCGCGGCGAAAAGCGGCTGGATATACGCCTTGACGAACGCCGAGCAATTCATGCCCGAGGGGCGCGGGCTGTTGGGAATCCACGCCAACGCCGGTTTGACGTTCGATCTGGCGGCGATCCGCGACAAACATGAAGGCACGTGTCCGGTCCGGCTTCGCGGCACGGTCGGCATGGGCGACGGACCGCGCGCATACCCCGACTCGTTCGGCATGGCCGATCTGTGGATATTCGTCGACGGAAAATTGAAATGGGTCCGCAAGGACATCACCGCGAAAGACGGGGCGATCACCGCGGCCGTAACGCTGAAACCGACGGATCGTTTCCTGACAATCGTTTCGACAAGGGGCCAACACGGAAAGTCCTATGACTGGATGGTCGTCGGCGATCCCGTGCTGGAGCTATCTTCGATCGAGACGGAGGGCGAATCCGTCAAGTGAAATCAAGAAAGGAGGGTTGATACCGAAAACGTTTCGATATGCAACGTTCATTTTACGTATTTATGGTAATTTCTGTTCCACTTCATTTTCATTCGAGGAGAACCAATAATGAGATCAAGATTTCAGACTTTGTGTGTGGCGAATTTGGCCGTCGCTTTGCTTCTGTCCATCGGAGCGACGATGTTACAAGCCGATACGGTCGCTTATTGGCGGTTCGAGAATGATCCGGGCTTCCTGAAGGATTCAGGACCGTATAATCTGGACCTTACTCCCATCGCAGGCGACGATGACGCCCCTTGGCAGTATGAATTGCCGGATACGGGCATCGGTTCGGCTTTCCCCGACCCGATCCCGCTAGTCGGCCCCAATGCCTACTCGAGCAGCATGGACCACTCCCTAGACGGCTTCACCGGCGCGGACAACAGCGTGCTGCACTTTACCGAAGGTTTTACCATCGAGGTGTTCTTCAATCGAGAACAAAGCAGTGCCGACCACAGAGTTGTGTACAGACAATTCAGCGTCGGCGCAGGAGGGGAACCCTCGAACCAAAGAAGTGTGAAGTTTGCCCTTGCGAAAGGTGATTCGACTTACAGAAGATGTTTGGAAATCGTCCTCAGCTCGGACGGAGTGGAGTGGCCGTATGTACGCAGCAATAACTTAGACTCACAACTCGTTTATCAAGATGGCAAGGATTATTACGCAGCGGTATCCGTCGACCTGATAAACGAAACGGTAACGTTCTATCTAAAGAACCTCACCGATGACGGAGAACTTCTCTCGGCAAGCACGGCCTCACCGGTTTCGTCGTTGCACGATTCAACGGCCAACTTCTATCTTGGCAAGAATCACGGCACAATGGCAACGCCCGGCCTCGGCGACTATTTAGACGAAATCCGCATCTCCAACGTCGCGTTGGGAGAAGCCGATTTGTTGATCAACCAGGTGCCCGAGCCGTCCACACTCGCATTGTTGGCCTGCGGCCTGATCGGTTTGTTGGCCTATGCATGGAGGAAGCGTAAATAAGAGAGGTGGGAACGAACGGCGAATGGCGGCGTGTGGAACCAGGCGCGTCCGCCATTCGACCGTTTCGGTTAGTGATCTATCCAGGATGATAAATGATGAATAAGTATGCGTTTCCAACTTGCCATCGTCACAAAAACGGTTTCACCCTCGTGGAACTGCTTGTGGTGATCACGATCATCGGCATCTTGATCGCGTTGTTGCTTCCGGCGGTCCAGGCGGCGCGCGAGGCGGCGCGGCGAGCGCAATGCGCGAACAATCTGAAACAAATCGGCTTGGCGTTGCACAACTATCACTCGCAATACAACTGCTTTCCGGCGGGCGAATCCATCACGCTGCCGGAGCAATGCTATGTTAATTGCCGCGGAACGCCGCTGTACATCGCCATCATGCCGTTTGTGGAAACCGACAACGTTTTTCAGACCTTCGACTTCAACGTGGAAAACGGCTGGTGCCGCTGGTCGGGATGGAGTTCAGCCAATCCGGACGTGTGGACCAATCCATACGCCGACCAACGAGTTTCTTACTATCAATGTCCCAGCGACAGCCGCGCGGCGGACTATGCTCCGCAAAGAGTTTATTTCGGCGTAGTCGGGGGAAGAAACAGGGACATCACGGGCATCGAGGGGGCCGTCTTCACCGACGGCTTGTTCGTCATCAACCGTTGGCGCCGCATGGCCGACATCTCCGACGGCTCGTCGTCCACGTTCGCCGTTGGCGAAAGCGTTCACGTGGCCTTGCGAGGACTTGGATTGGGATATGGTAAACCAAACGAGGGCGGTCCTCTGGCGTGGTGGATCGGCAGCACTTGCGAGGACGACGGCGAAGACAAATACTATTGGTGCATGGGGCGAAGCTGTCGAAGCACCCTCCATCCGATCAACTCCAGCCTGCTTCCCATTAACGCGACGGAAGAAAACGAACCGCCGTTCGGAAGCTTTCACAGCGGCGGCGCGCATTTCGTATTCGCCGACGGGCACGTCGCTTTCCTGAACGATACGATCAATCTGAATACTTACCAGGCATTGAGCACGTATGCGGGCGGAGAAATTATATCGGGCATGCAGTATTAAAGAAAGCGTTAACAGGGGACTGTCCTCCTCGGCGGTGAAGGGGACAGGCGCATTTTTCGCCCTCTCAAGTGCGAAAAAAAGAGCCAGTCCCCGGCCCGTGAACGGTTGCGTATTAAAAGAGAGAGAAAAAAAGGGGGGGAAGAGGGGAACGGGGTGGCGCCGGCGTCTCGCCGGTCGCTGTTCCAAAACAACTTCGGTATTTCATGCGTCAACCGTCCTCAACCGCCGGACCCTCTCCCAAAAAGCGGGAGCGGGCAGTAATTATTGATCCGGCCGCGTGACGTGCCACGGCAAACCGATCGTCGAGGAAACAATTATATTTCAACCCGTAAAAGGTCGCCAGTCGATCGGCGAGATCGGCCCGGACGGCACTTGCACGCCAACGACATTCGAGCCGGGAGACGGGGCGTTGCTCGGCCGGCATCGCGTGTCGATCGAGGCCCGGCGAATAACTGAAACCTTCCTGCCCGACGGCGCCTACGGACCGCCGAAGGTCGAATGGCTGGTGCCCGAAAAATACTCCAGTTCATATTCCTCGAACTTGACGGCCGAGGTCAAAAAAGGAGACAACAAAATCGACTTTGATTTATAGCTCCGAAAACAATCCACATGGGGGCGGCCGATACCCTTGGCCGACTTAAAGATACCCGGATCAAAATGGGGTATAGTGAAAGCAACGAACGGCGAATGGCGGCGTGTTGAACCAGGCGTGTCCGCCATTCCGCCGTTGCTTTTCTTCAATCGTTTCGGGAGGAAATCATGGCCGGGCAATCGTTCTCCGCCGGTCTTCGCCAGCGTTCCTTCGGCTTCACCTTGGTGGAACTGCTCGTTGTAATTACGATCATCGGCATCCTGATCGCGCTGCTGTTGCCGGCGGTCCAGGCGGCGCGCGAGGCGGCGCGTCGGGCGCAATGCCAAAACAACCTGAAGCAATGGGGGTTGGCGTTGCACAACTATCACGCGGCTTTCAACATGTTTCCCGCCGCCGAGCAGATCGACGTTTCTCCCCCGTACACCCATTACAATAGCGCCGGTTGCCGGGGCATACCGTATTTCTTCGTTTTGTTTCCATACATCGAGATGTCGAGCATGGCGGAGACGTTTGACGTTGAGTCCGTCGAATCCGGCTGACACGATTGGTCGATGTACGATCCGATGGGCTTGGTGCTGAAACTAAAATAAATACCGATTTTCCAGTGCCCCAGCGATCTCCGTCACGCCGGCGCTTATCCCAACGCGAAAAATTATTTCGCCGTCGTCGGCGGAAAAAATCCATCGAGCGTCAGTTGGGCCGGACCGGTGTACACCGACGGGCTGTTCGCCATCAATCGCTGGCGCCGCATGGCCGACGTCCGCGATGGAACCTCCAGCACGCTGGCATTCGGAGAAAGCAAACACTACAACTATCGCGGCGGGGGATCGGCCGCCTACGGCAAGTACACGGCGGAAGGCGGACCGATCGCCTGGTTTTGCGGCGGAGAATGCAAGACCCCTTCCTGCGGCTTGAATACCCAAGAGCTGGGACGCGCGTATCGCAGCACCGAATGCGCGATCAACTCGTTGGTGTATCCCCTCAAACAAAACCTGGAAAACTCCGTCCCTTTCGGCAGCTTCCATTCGGGCGGGGCGCACTTCACGCTCGCCGACGGGCATGTCGCGTTTGTCAGCGAGACAATAAACTTCGACGTTTATCAGGACCTAAGCACCATCGACGGCGGCGAGATCATCGCGGGCGGAGATTATTAGGACGCTTTTCCCGCCGTGGGAGATCAGATGTTTGTCATTCGCCGGGGATCGAGTGCTTCGGCGAGTTGCTCGTCCGGCAAGAGGTTCTTTTCGCGGCAGAGCTGGCGGATAGTCCTGCCCGAGGCCAGCGCCTCCTTGGCCAGTTCCGCTGCTCGATCGTAGCCGATCAAGGGCGTCAAAGCGGTCGCCAGGGCGAGACTTTGCTCGACCGCCGCCTCGCAGGTTGCGGCGTTCGCCTCCATGCCGCTTAGGCAATACTTGGTGAAGGCGTCGGTGGCGTTGGACAGCAAACGCGCGCTTTCCAGCACGGCGTCGGCCACGACCGGCATCATCACGTTCAGTTGGAAATGTCCCCCGGCGGCGCCGCAGAAGACTACCGTCTGGTCGTTGCCCATCACCCGGGCGGCCGCCTGCATCGCGCTCTCGCAGAGGACCGGATTAACCTTGCCCGGCATGATCGAGCTGCCCGGCTGACGATCGGGCAACGTGATTTCCGCGAGTCCGCAGCGCGGGCCGGAGGCCAGCCAGCGGATGTTGTCGGCCACGGAGAACAACGCCACGGCCACGGTCCGCAGCAGTCCGTGGCACTCGACCAGCCCGTCCCGCCGCGCGTTGGCCTCGAAGTGGTCGGCCGCCTCGACGAAGGGGATTCCGGTCTCTTCGGCCAGCAGCTTGCATACGCGGCGGCCGAATTCGGCGTGCGCGTTGACGCCGGTGCCGACGGCCGTGCCGCCGATGGGCAATTCGTGCAATGCTTCAATCGCCTTCCTCGCTCGCTGGACCGAGAGTTCCATCTGCCGCGCCATGCCGCCGATTTCCTGACCCAGCGCTATCGGTACCGCGTCGGTCAGGTGCGTCCGCCCGATCTTCAATATGCCCCGCCAGGCGGCCGATTTTTCGAACAGCGCCACCGCGCAGCGTTCCAGAGCGGGGATCAATCGTTCGCGTATCGCCCGGGCCGCGGCGACGTGGATGGCCGTGGGGAAGACGTCGTTGCTGCTCTGGCCGAGGTTGACGTGGTCGTTGGGGTGGATCGGGGGAAAGGGGGACTTTTCCCCCGACAACTCCATCGTCCGTAGAGTGATAACCTCGTTGGCGTTCATATTGCTCGACGTGCCCGAGCCGGTCTGAAAGACATCGACCGGGAATTGATCGTCCAGTTTTCCGTCGGCCACTTCGCGGCAGGCTGCCAGCAGGGCGTCGATTGGTTGATCGTTCAACAATCCTAGATCGCGGTTGACACTTGCGGCGGCCCACTTCACCATTCCCAGCGAGTGGATCAGTTCCGGCGGCAGCGGCCGGCCGGAGATGGGGAAATTTTCCACCGCGCGTTGGGTTTGCGGACCGTAGAGGGCGTCGGCGGGGACGCGAACTTCGCCCATCGAATCGCGCTCGCTGCGGAATTGGGCCATAATCGTTTTTCCACGGCGGACAAGTTCTTTGGATGATGGCTCGAATATCTTTTGCCATTATAGCAATAAACAAGGCACACCGCGACCGCGTAGAGACGGATGAATCCGGACCTCACTCCCCGGCCACCCTTCTAGGGATGGTGAATGAGTAAAGGCACATCACCGCGCCGGAGGAGAGCAGGCTCCAGGGCGCCCACGGGGGCGGGACGATCTGTTTCCGCGGTCCGGTCTTCACTTCCGCGGCGAACGGCCCTGCCGGCGGCGGATCGTCATGCACCTTCAAGGTCACTCGTTCCACGCCCAGGCATTCCACGCCGAGGATCATTAGGAAGAACCCGATGGCCAAGAAAAAAGCTCGCCACATTTTATCGACCTCCAATCGGCGTCGGGGCGGACATACAAGCCGCCCTACGTTACTGGAAATCGACGTTCGCTCCGCGTCGGCTTCAGCCGCTCGGGCCGCCGGCGGCCGCAACTGCCCCTCGACGCGCCTATCTTAGCGGTCGTGCGGAATGGGACAGCGCCGCGCGAATGGGGTTGTGCTAACAACTACGCTCGATCCGCTCCGGTTTGCGGTGGCGAAAAATTCCCCGGCGCGTTGCGCGCATGACCATCGTATCGACGGTGCGGAATGCACTAGACGCGCCGAAAAAAATCGTAATGCCCGACGCGTAAACGGCGGTAAATAAACCGACGGCGACGGACCGATCAAAGAGAAGGGCGGGGTGGCCGAAAATAACGTTGTTCCATGGAACGATCTCTTATATAATTAAACTGCGGAATAATGGTAGTAGTAAGAGTACGGACGGGGGCGGCTGTGACATCCTAGGTGTGGGAGCGGCGTTGATTGACGAAAAACCCTAGAATCCTCCTGGTTTGCGACTCCCGCGAGGACGCGGAACGACTTTTGGCCCGCGCCGCCGAAAGCCGCGAGGCCGTGGTGGCGACCAATCCCTTGAGGGCCTTGGCCCACTTGACCCGCGAACGCTTCGCCGGGGTCTACGTTTCTTCGGTCTATTTACAAGAGGCCCTGCAACTGGGGACGTTGCTGCAGAATGAGCAGATTCTCGAGGGCATGCACGACGGCGTCGCCTTGCTGGACGGCGACAACACGATCATTTGGTGCAATCGGCAGCTTTCCGAGTGGTCCCGTTGCGAGACCGCCGTCGGCGCCAATTTCTACGCCGTTTTGGGCAGTCCGGAGATTCTCGGCCCTGATTTTTGCCCTTTCCATACGGCGTTGGCGACTGGCCAAGCGACCGGTTCCACGCTGCGCAGCGGCGAAAACCGCTACTTCCACGTCCACGCCGCTCCGGTCCGCGAGGCGGACGGCGCGCCGCGACACCTGATCGTTTCCGTCCGCGACGTGACCACCGAGGTTCACCAACAGCAGAAGATGGCGGCGATCCACCAGGCGGGCATGGAACTGGCCGATCTGGCCCCCGCCGAACTGGCCCACATGTCGGTCCAGGACCGCATCGAGTTGCTGAAATCGAACATTCTCCACTTCACGCGCGATTTGTTGCACTTCGACGTGGTCGAAATCCGCCTGTTGGACCAGAAGACCGGCCGGCTGGAATCGTTGCTGACCACCGGCATGGACGCCGAGGGGGCCACGCGCCCGTTGATGGCCGAGCCGCAAAACAACGGCGTGACCGGGTTCGTGGCCGCCACCGGCAAGAGCTATCTCTGCGAGGACACGACCGAAGACCCGCTCTATCTGCCCGGCGCCGAGGGGGCGAAAAGCTCGTTGACCGTCCCCTTGATGTTGCACGACGAGGTGATCGGCACGTTCAACGTGGAGAGTCCCAAGCCGCGGGCGTTCAGCGAAAACGATCTGCAATTTTTGGAAATCTTCTGCCGCGACGTGGCCGCCGCGCTGAACACGCTCGAGCTGCTGGTGGCCGAGAAGGCGACGGCCGCCGCCGAGAGCGTCGAGGCGATCCACAGCGCCGTGGCCCTGCCGGTCGACGTCATTCTCAACGACGCGGTCAGTGTGATGGAACGCTACATCGGCCACGAACCGGAGGTGGTCGAGCGGCTTCAGCGCATCCTGCGAAACGCGCGGGACATCAAGCAGGTGATCCAAAAGGTGGGGCAGAAAATGGCGCCCAGCCAGGCGCTGCCGCCGACGATGAAGGTCGAGGAGCGGCCCGCCCTCCGCGGTCGGCGAATCCTGGTGGCCGACGCCGACGAGAACGTCCGCGTCGCCGCCCACAATCTGTTGGAACGGTACGGTTGCGAGGTCGAGACCGCCCACGACGGCGCCGAGGCTCTGTACATGGTTCGCGCCACGGCCGAAAGCGACTACGACGTGATGATCGCCGACGTCCGCCTGCCCGACATGACAGGCTACGAGTTATACCTGAAGCTCCAGGACTTGATGGATTCGCCGCCGCTCGTCTTGATGACGGGATTCGGCTGGGATCCGGGCCACTCGATCGTCAAGTCCCGGCAGGCCGGCCTGCAAGCGGTCCTGTACAAGCCGTTCCGGCTCGATCAGTTGCTCTCCGCCGTCGAACAGATCATCAATACCCCCCGCCCGGTGACGCAGGGGTAGCGAGCAGTGGATTGAGTGTTTCTTCTGCTCCCCTTGCCCGTCAAGCGGGAGAGTGGCCGGGTGCGATCGGATTGAGCGCGAGTTTTTCAGTTAAACGCGCGCCTTCCGCCGCAATCGGCGCCGCGCCAGCAGCAGCGCCCCGCCAACTGCCAACAAGACGAAAGTCCCCGGCTCGGGAACGGGGACCACGCCGGGAAGGTATCCGGCGTTGAGCATGAATAATTCGGAATATATTTCATAGAGCAGGGTGTATTCGCTTTCGGACGGGTCGGGAAACGGCACGTCCTCCCGCTCGGATGTATCGAACGTCAGTTGGAGCGACGCCCCGTCCGGGTCGTTCGGGTCGTAGAGCATCTCTTTGGCGGTGTTAAACAAATTCATGCCGAGGATTCCGTCGATTCCCTCGCCGACGTCCAGCACGAAGACTGGCGCGTTCTCGAACTGGAGAAAGCCGGTCGTTCCGTTGTTGTCATAGGGCAAATCCAGCACGGTAAGGTCGTATCCGTGGAGCGGGATGATTGCCCCGGCAGCGCCGGAGACTTCGATGGTATGCGTTGCCATGCTGGAATCCAGCCCCAACTCTGATTCCAACTCCGTGGAAATGACCGAAATCATGGCCCCGGTGTCGAAGAGGAATGTCTTCTCTGCGACGCTGAATTCCGTCCCCTCCACATTCATCGTCACGCCGACGTTCGACACGAACGGATTGGCGGAATAGGTCATCTCATTGCCTGGATCGGCATAATTATCGTCGCCAATCATGGTCAGCGGGATGCGGAAGGGGCCGCTCACGTTCGGATCGGAGGAGGCTTCCAACTTTGTGCCAGAGTTTACGAACTCCAGGTCGGCCATGTAATAAGGCAGCGTGTCTGGGATGATGTCGGGAAACCATTCGTGAAGGTCGAGCATATAACCTTGTTTGTTGATGTAGGCGGCCGTGCCACCCGGATGATTTTGGGAGTAATGTATCGGCGTACCCGAGATCGTCGGCAGCGAAGCGCTGCCGGGATCGGTTCCGACAAACATCTGCACTCCGGGCACCACGGCCGCATAGGGGCCGTCACCAGTGCCCTGATAGTTCAAGTCGAAATTGAAACTCAGGGTGTTTATGTCTATGCTCAAGGCGTGCAAACCGTCGGAGACGACAATTCCCGCTTCGGACACGTCGCCGATTACGGGACCGTCCACTCCTTCCGCCCGCGCACCCCCCGAGACCTTGATCGGGACGTCTATCGAGAGGAACTTATACATCTCTTGAGCGGAGTATCCCAAAGTGATTACCGAAGCGCCGGTGTCGTAGATGCCGCCCGTGTAGCGATACTCCAAGACGCCGGCGCCTTCGTTGAGTTGGTAATATCCCTGGATGACCTCTATTTGCTCGCCGGCCTCATCGAGCACCGTATCCAGCGGGATCACGAAGTTACTGTCTTCAGCCTTAACGGCGGCTGCGGCGCAGAGGAGCGCGGTAGTTGCGCAAAAATACAGAATAGAATGCCTCATCACGCTGCCTCCTTCGGCAATACGACGTTTGATTGCAGAATACAATTATCCCGCGACTTGCGGCGGCACGACCAGTGAGGTCAATTTCCCGAAAATACCGACCGCATGCTTCAACTTCTTTTTACCACGATTGGGTATTTTACGCAAGCATTGCGCACTGAACCATACCTATGGAAGGTCCTTTACCCCACATTAAAACGGGTTGTCTGCTCGACGTGCATCGCCAAATCGACCGTTTCTAAAGCGTTGGCAGGCAAAAGACCGTTCATCCGGCGCATGTTTTGTGCCTTGGCGGATTACTTCCGTGTAGGTACGGCAATTCTATCGGTCAATTCCTGAGCGTCGGGACAGAGTGCTTCCATGCAGAGCACGGGAGCCAGTTAGCCGGGCTTATTTCTTATTTATCCAGCCCCCGCGGGTCGAGGGCGACGTGCTTGATCCGCTGCCGCCGCCAGGTGTAGACGATATGCACCAGCCCGTCGCGGCTCTGTATCACCGCTGGATAGGAGAACTCGCCCAACGCGTTTTCCAGTTCGAGGGTCGGAGTCCACCGCTGGCCGTCGCTCGACAGGGCCACGTTCAACGGGCTGCGCAGGAGCGTGGCGTGGTTGTAGACCAGCAGGTGGCGTCCGTCGCGGAGCGTCATTGCGTCGACGCCCGAGTTTGGGTTCGGCAGGTCCAGCAGCGTCATTTCTCCCCAGGTCTTGCCGCCGTCGGTCGAAAAAATGGAGAACAGTTTTTTTTGTTTTGTACGGCCGACGGCTTGCAGCCGGCCGTCGGCGTGGACGAGGATCGCCGGCTGGATGGCGGCGATCCGCCGGCCGTCGTTTACCGGCCCGCTGGTTTGCCAGGCGCGGCCCAGGTCGCCGGTCCGCTCGAAATGGACCCGCCAGCCGCGGTCCTCGCTGCTGGAAGGGCAAAGCAAATCGCCGCCGGGCAGTTGCAGCGGCTTGTTTTTGATCGGGCCCAAAAAGCCGTCCGGCAACCGGCGGGGCTTGCTCCACGCGCGGCCGCCGTCGGTTGAGGCGATCAACATGCCCCACCATTGCCGCGGGTTGGGGCCGACCTTGTAAAACAGCATCAGCGGTCCGTCGGCAGGCTGGAAAAGCACGGGGTTCCAGCACGGATGGCGCCTGTCTTTCGAGAGTACGCCGTCGGCTACCTTTCGGGGCGCGGTCCATTTGCCGTCGCGGCGACGCGAGAGCCAAACACTCACGTCCGGCTCGCCTTCGGCCGTGCCGCCGAACCACGCGGCCAACAGGCCGTCGCTCGTTTCCACGATGGTCGAGGCGTGACATTCGCGAAACGGCGCGGTTGCAAAGATGAACTCGTCGGTCCTCACGGCCGGAGATCTCTCGGCGGCGCGCAAGGAAGTCGTGGCGAGCAACACGGCAACGATAATGTATGCGACTATTTTCATCGACTGTGAAACCGCAAGCAGTTGGTTTGCGATCCTCGGTTCCCGCGCGGAGCGTGGGAGCCAGGCGTCAAACACCCGCGACCGCAGTCGCGGGGCGATATTTTCCACATTCTCCTCTCCTCTCGACTCTCTCCCGCTTTCCTCACCCGACGTCTCCCAAGTCGAGGGCCTTGCCGTAGCGGACGAGCATCATCCGCCGCAGCTTTTCGTGTTCTTCGCGTGATAGCTCGGGGTCGGCGGCGATCAGCGTTTGGGCGTCGCGGCGGGCCTCGTCGAGTATCTCTCGATCGCGGATCAGATCGGCGATGCGCAGAGGCGGCATGCCGTGCTGCCGGGTGCCGAAAATCTCGCCCGGGCCGCGGAGCCGAAAATCGGTCTCGGCCAGCTCGAAGCCGTCGGTCGAGGAGACGAACGCCTTGAGCCGCTCGCGCGATTCGGCGGTCTGCGGATCGCCGAAGACGCAGCAGAAGCCGGGAAACTTGCCGCGGCTGATCCGTCCGCGAAGCTGGTGCAACTGCGCCAGACCGAAATGGTGGCCGTCCTCGATGGTCATCAGCGTGGCGTTGGGCACGTCCACGCCGACCTCGA
>JAFGLH010000165.1 GCA_016928165.1 Pirellulales bacterium
CATCTCTTCCAGCGAAGGATACGTCTTTTCGCAACGGCACGCCTTGGCAAGACCGGCACAACGTTCCGGTATCAGGTCGCTGACGGCCGCCACCTCGACGTTCGGATGGTTTTGGAACCCGAAGGCCGCGCCGAACTGACAGACCCCGAACCCGACGATGCCGACGCGAATTTTCCGGTCGGAGACCGGCCTCCAAACGCCCTTCGACCTCTCGGCGGTTTCCACGCCGGAGCGGCCGAGAATTTTTTCGTCCGGCTTGTCGCCGGCAGCCGCGGATTTAATCCAACCGCCGGCCGCCGCCGCGCCGAGCGAGCCGAGGCCGACGTTTTGGAGAAACATTCGTCGCGAGGAGTGCTTTTTCATGGCGGGATCCTTTCGAGGCGGGAATGAATACGTAGCGAAACATTCATTATAACGGTCCGAGTCGGCGATGCAATAATCGGTTTGGCTGCCGCCGGAACGTCGGCCTATTACATCGGACGGAGAAAAATCCATTATGGAAATTGGGCCGCCGGCCGTGCTATAATCGGAGGGCCACATTGTCGGCTTCTTCACACCACTTGCCTCCCCTCTACGGCTGGCGGGGGGAAAGATCCCGACTAAAATGGAAAATCGTGAAGTTGATGACCAACACGTTAAACGCCTTGCTGATGGTCGCCGGCATCGCCGCGGCCGCTGAAAATCAATACCTCCCGCTGAAACCCGTCCCTTTCACGGCGGTTTGGTTTCAAGACGAGTTTTGGCTCCCCCGGCTGGAGACCAACCGGCTAAAGTCGCTGCCCCACCTGATCGAAAAGTGTCGAGAGACCGGCCGGTTCGACAACTTCGCCAAGACGGCCGGGCAAATGGAAGGGAAATACGAGGGATATTTTTTCAACGATTCGGACGTCTACAAAGTCGTCGAGGGGGCGTGTTATGTGCTGGCCGCCAACCCCGATCCGAAACTGGAGGGGGAGATAGACGAAATCATCGCCAAGATCGCCGCCGCCCAGCAATCCGACGGGTATCTCAACACTTACTACACGCTGACCGCCCCGGACGAGCGCTGGTCGGACATCCGTTTTCGGCACGAGTTGTATTGCGCCGGGCATTTGATTGAGGCGGCCGTCGCCCATCATCGGGCCACCGGCAAGCGGACGCTGTTGGACGCGGCCGAGAAGTTCGCCGACTGCATCAACCGCGAGTTCGGACCCGGCAAGCATCGCGAGCCGCCCGGCCACGAGGAAATCGAACTGGCCCTGGTAAAATTGTATCAACTGACCAACAAGGAAAAATATCTGAAGCTGGCGAAATTCTTCATCGACGTTCGCGGCGACGCCTCGCGGCCCGAGAGATGGGGATCCGAGTATCAGGATCACGCCCCCGTCCGACTTCAGGACGAGATATTCGGCCACGCCGTCCGCGCGATGTATCTCTGTTCGGGGGCGACCGACGTCGGCGCGCTAACCGGAGACCGGCCCCTGCTCGATGCAATGGATCGGCTCTGGGATAACATGACGCAACGGAAGATGTACGTCACTGGCGGGATCGGGTCGCGCCGTCAGCGGGAAGAGTTCGGCTTCGATTTCGAGTTGCCCAACGAGGATGCCTACTGCGAGACTTGCGCCGCGGTCGGCGTGGTGTTTTGGGCACATCGCATGAACCTGTTGCGCGCCGACGCGAAGTACGCCGACGTCGCGGAGCGCGCCTTGTACAACGGCGTCCTCTCGGGGGTCTCGCTGGACGGGGTCCGGTTCTTCTACGTCAACCCGCTCGCCTCCAACGGGAAACATCACCGCCAGTCATTTTACAAGTGCGCCTGTTGCCCGCCTAATCTCGTCCGTCTGCTCGCTTCCCTGCCCGGTTACGCATACGCCGTGGGCAACGGCGAGATCTTCGTGAATCTATACGCCGGAGGACGCGCCGAAGTAAACCTCGACGGCAATCACGTCCGCATATATCAAAGCACCCGTTATCCCTGGGACGGAAACGTAAAGCTGACGATCGCGCCCGATAAAAGTGAAATGTTCGGCGTTTGCCTGCGAATCCCCGGTTGGTGCGAAGGGGCGACAATGTCCGTCGACGGCGCGCCGGTCGATCCGCTAAAAACAGAAAAAGGCTACGCCCGCATCAAGCGCAAGTGGAATCCGGAAAACCTTATCGAGTTGAATCTGCCTATGCCGGTCGAGCGGATCGAGGCCAATCCCCGAGTGGCGGCCGACCGCGGCCGCGCGGCCGTCCGGCGCGGACCGGTCGTTTACTGCTTCGAGGCCGTTGATAACCGCGGGTCGGTGAAAAACCTGGCGCTTCCACGCGACCCGAAATTCACCGCCGTGTATCGCACCGATCTGCTCGGGGGAGTCGCCGTCGTCGAGGGAACCGCCGAAGACGGACGAAAGATCGCGGCCGTTCCATACTACGCCTGGGACAATCGCCGGCCGGGCGAGATGGCCGTCTGGGTGCGTCAGGAGGGCAAGCCGGCATCGCCGTCCGTGGACGATCCCGCATGGATGAAGAAGCTCTATCGCCCCTTGATGCTCGGATTGCCGGACGCGGATACACCCTGAGTCTCGACCGGCGGCGGGGCAACCAGCAAATCGATCCGCCGTTCGCCGTACTGAGCGTACACGCGAAAGTACATTCTTCCCTGGTCCTCCAGCGCGGCGCAGAAATTTTTCAATGCGGTCAATCTCGTCGCCCAAGCCGTCGATTTGCGCAAATTGTCTTCCAGTATTTTCTGCGCGGCGGCGCTGCGAGAATAGCCCTTCAGCTTGTTTTCGTCATGCTGCTTAGTCGCCAAGGCTATCGCTTCATACTGTATTACTTCACGGGTCCGCAGCGGGCGATAGCGACGTTCTCCAGGAACCTGAAACGTCAAGGAGTGTTCGATCTGCGCGCCGTTCAGTCTCGGATCAAGCTGCACGCGGAGGGCCATCGGCGGCAGTTTACTGCCCTCGAAAACGGCCTCGATCGCTTTCCTGGCCGAGGCGATGTCGCCGGACGCCATCTTCGCGGCGGGGAAAAGCGGGCTAAAACCGAGTATTTCCAGCCGCAACACGTTCGCCGCGGGCAGATCGTCTCGCCGGAAAAAGGGTTTTTCGATCGGCTTGTCCGGATTGAAGCCGATCGGTTCGACGGTCGTCGGCCGGGAAAGCGCGACGAACCCTTCCGTCGCCCCCGCCGAAACAACCAGACCGCACTTGTCCAAATAGCCGGCCGGCGCGTCGGCCGCGCCCGGCAGCCAAAACATCCGCAGAAGGTCGCCATCGAGCCAAACGCAAGCCACGTTCGCACGTTTGGCCGGCTGGTCGCCGCGGGCCTCGGATTGCCAACCGACGATCCACGCGAAATCGTCATCGGCGCTGAAATCTCGGTCGACATGGAAACTTTGTCCACTGGGAAACACTTCCGCGCCGCCCACCAACTCGATAAACGGCATTTCCTCCGGGGCCGCGCACATCTTGCCCAGCACTACCGCCCGATCCACGGACGCCCGTTCTCCATCCTTGCTCGGCGGTGGCGGCAGATCTACCGCGTCGGCCAGTTCGATCAGGGTTTCCAGCGGCGGCGCTTCCGTCGGAGGACTCGGCGGCTCTTGTGGACGTTTCGGAGCGGCAGGCCGCGGCGCCGGTCCGCGCGGCGCCGTGGAGGGAGTATTATGTCTTTCCGCATCCGATGGCAGTTCCACGGTCGACGGAGGATCGCCGGGCGGCGCGGCCCGCTCGTCGGGCTTCTCGGCGCCGGTCCCATCTAGCGACCGAGACGTCGGTTCGAACGTTGCTCGCCCGGATTGCGCCGCTTGCTCGACCGCCCGTTGATCCAATCGTCTATGATCGACGTTCATCAGGTACAATGCGCCCAATAACGCAACCGACGACAACACAATCGCGATCGAGCAGCGCAACGGCGTGGCGAAAAGCACTTCGAAAATCCACACGAGCCAATTCTTTTTCCGCCGTCCGGCGGACAATCTTTCGCGAATTTCGTCGTCGAGACCCAACCCGAGAAAATCGGAGTCAGCGGCGTCCTCGATCGGTTTCGCCCTCGGCAAAGGCGCCGCGCGGATCGATGAGGAAGCAGACGACTTCCACAGGATCAGGGCACGGTTTGCCTGAGCGGCCGAAGAATAACGATCGGACGGCCTCTTGGCCATCATCTTTGCGCAAATGTCGGCCAGTTCGGCGGGCACGTCGCCGCGCAGCCGCGGTGGCGGCTCGGTCTGGTGTTTAAGGATCCGCTCGGCCAGCGTCCCCTTGGGAAAGGGCGGATGGCCGACCAGCAAAAAGTAAAGAGTGCAACCGAGGGAATAAATGTCCGCCCGATGGTCCAATTCGCCGCTTTCGAGGGCCTGCTCGGGCGCGAGGTAATCGACAGACCCCAACACCCGCTCCTGCGAATCGCTGATTTTCGGGCGTTCGCCCTGGGTCAGTCGAGCGAGGCCGAGGTCGAGAATTTTCACCACCCCCTGCATGTTGACCAGCAGGTTCGAGGGTTTCACGTCGCAATGAATCATGTTCCGCTGATGGGCATGTTCCAGGCCGTCGGCGGCCTGACGAATGTATTCGACGGCAAGCCGGCAGTCCAACGGCCCCTCCTCGTCGACCATCCGTTGCAGGTCTAGCCCTTCGACGTATTCCATGACCATGTAGTATCGTCCGCCGTCGTAGTCCACGCTGTAGGCCTGGACGATGTTGGGGTGGTCGAGGGCGGCGATGGCACGGGCCTCGGCCAGAAACAACTCCAAGGAGGCAGGGTCTTTGCCCACTTGCCGCGAGATGATCTTCAAGGCCACCAGCCGGTTCATGGTGACGTGCCGGCCGAGAAACACGTTGCCCATCCCTCCGCGGCCCAACAATTCAATCAGTCGGTATTTACCCAGGTAGAACGAGCTGCGGCCGGCCAGCAACTGGCCCGCCTGCCAGCGGGTAATCAACTCGCGGCGGGCAAGACGCTTGGCAATGGTTTTCGGATCGTCGCCTTCCTCGGCGGCCTCGCGGGCCTGGGCCATCTGCGCGGGAGTGAGCAGTTTGCTTCTCTGCAAAACCGCGAAAAATTCTTCCGGCGTCGTTACCGACATTGTCGTAGTCCGGTTCTATGAATTATCGCACGCCAAGCGGCATCGCTTACAGTCTACCAATTGGATCGCGACTTCGCAAACACCGTCCTCCGAGGGAACAAAGGCCGAGGGGGCGCGAGGTTCGTCGGTCAGGCGATTCGCACCCGTCCTCTCAGTTCGCCTTACGTTTCCCGGTCCGGTTCCGGGAGCGCAGCGGGTTGGATCGAGTCGAGCGAGCCGATTTTCAGCAACTGCGGCCAGAGGGAGATCGCCCCGATTACGACGAGGATCGACCCGATCCCGCCGCTGACGACCGAGATCACCGGTCCGAACAGCCCGGCCACGAGTCCCGATTCCAGTCCGCCGAGGTCGTTCGAGGCGACGATGAAGATACCGTTGATGGCCGAGACCCGTCCGCGCATTTCGTCGGGTGTGAGCATTTGAACAAGCGTATGGCGGACGACAACGCTGATGTTGTCCATCGCGCCGATGAAGAACAGCGCGGCCATCGAGAGCCAAAAACTTTCCGAGACGCCGAATACGATCGTCCACACGCCGAAAGCGGCGATTGCCAAGACCAGCGCCGCGCCGGCCCTTTTTCTGAGCGGTCGATGGGCGAGGCAGAATGCCATGCACATGGCGCCGACGGCGTCGGCCGCGCGGAGGAAGCCGAAACCCCAGGCGCCGACCTTCAATATGTCGTTGGCGTAGATCGGCAGCAAATAAATGGCCCCGCCCAGCAGAACAGCGAACAAGTCGAGCGTGATGGTGGCCAGGATGAGCTTGGTCCGCCAAACGAACTTAGCCCCGGCGGCGACGCTCTCCCAGGACATCGGCTGGTCGCCTCGCGGGGGCGCGCGATGCCGAATCAGAAAGACGGCCCCCATTGCCGTCAAGCGGCAAACCACCAGCAAAGCGAACGCCGGCGCCGCATTTTTGAAAGCGACTTCCAGAATACCGCCCAGCGACGGCCCCAAGCAGCCGGCAAGCGATTCCCGAACGTCGGCTATCGCCACCAGCACTCCGCCGACCAGTGGTCCCGTGACGGTGGCGATATAAAAGGCGGTGCTGTTCCAGGTAACGGCTTGGGGAAAGATTTTCGCCGGTATGAGCTGCGGCAACAGCGACGCCCGGGAGGGGCTTCCCAGCGCCCGGCCGATCGCGCCGACGATCAGACACCCGTATATCCACAACACCGGCGCTTCGAGAACGATTACCGCCAGCAGGGCGACCGAGCCGAGCACGGTGACTCCAATCGTGGAGATCAAGATCACGCGGCGGTCGAAGCGGTCGGCGAGTTGCCCGCCGGGGATGGCCAGCAGCATGACCGGAATCGCCTGCACCAGCGCCATCACGCCGATGGCGAAGGCGGCCGTTTTTTTGTCGTAGAGATTGACAAAATGGAAGGAAACCGCCGCGAACTCGACGTGTTTCGAGAACATCATCAAAAACCAACTGAAGGCATAGCGCCTGAAGTTGGAAATTCGCCAGGGAGCGTAGGGATCGGGTGTGTTTGCGGCGGGGGGGGGCATCGACATTACGTATTGTGGCCGAAAAATCCGCCGCCTGCAAGCCCCTGATGAAACCGTTCACGGGGGACTTTCCCCCTTGGCGGTCTCGGCAAAACACTGCTGGGCGAGCCGGCAGTGCCAGTCCGTCCAATCCTATGACGATCGCGATTTTTCCAACACCACGTGATTGCCGCGGTCCTGGAACTCAACCCGCGACATGAAGGCCCGCATCAACATTACCCCGCGGCCGCCGGGGAAATCGAGCCGCTCGGGCGCAGTCGGGTCGGGGAGGGCTTGGGGATCGAACCCCGGCCCCTCGTCGGTGATTTCCACCCGTATCTTTTGGGGAGAAAGCCGGCAGGAAAATTGCACCCGCTTACCCGCGTCCGAGCCGTTGCCGTGGGAAATGGCGTTGACCAGAGCCTCGTCTACCGCCAGGTGAACCGCGAAGATGTCGCGCCGGCTCCAATGCAGGTCTTCGAGCCGATCCAGCACTTCGTCCAGCATCCGCCGGCCGAGGTGGGCGTCGCTGGGTATCGCCCGGTCGCATTGCCAGGTCCATTTCTCTTCGGTCATGGGCATGAGCCGGCGGGGGGGCTGGAACGGCTGTTTTTGATGTATGCGGTTGTCCAAGAAAAACTTTGGAGTTTTTTTGCGGCTGCCCTCACCTCCCGCCCCTCTCCCGCAAGCGGGCGAGGGGAATAATACTTGGACAACCGCTATGAATTGATTAAGGCGACAGCATCAACGATCTTCACCAAATTTCCGGCCTCCCCTTGGTCGGCCTCGCCTTTGAATTTGCATGTGTTATAAAAAGGCCGCCAGGGCGTCGGCCTCGTCTTTGCGGATGTCGAACAATCGATTGAGTTTCGTGATGGCGAACACTTCGTATATTTCCGGACGGATATTGGACAACTTCAACGTTCCGCCGTGGGCTTTCATCTTCTTGTCCAGCGTAATCAATTTTCCCAACGCCGCGCTGGAAAGGAAATCAACCGCCGCAAAGTCCAACAGCAACCGCTGGCGGCCATCCGCTTCCACGAGCCTGAAAAGTTCCTGGCCAAGCTCCTGAATGTATATGTCTTCGACGATCTTTTGGTTGCGGAAACGGACCACGGTCACGTCGCCGACTTGGGACAAGTCCAGATGCTGGTATTCGGCAGTCATCCTAAGACGCCTCCGGGGATGTCGCTTCGTGGAAGGGACTTCGATCCGTTCCCGTGTGATACGATCTTTATGTATAATACACCCAATGGTGGTGGATGGTCAATGGTCCAATGCGCGCGTTTCGACGCCGGAACGAGCGCCGTCTGCGAGGAAAGGGCGGACGGTATTCGCGGCAACGGCCGCCGGCGGTCAACCACCCGGCTTTTTCATGCCCCAGCTATGCAGCACCAGCACGCTGCCCAACGACAGCAATGACCAACCGAGCCACTCGGGAGGATATACCACCTTTTTGGCCGGCGGTTCGTCCGCTTGCACCAAAGTTTGGGTGGCGGCATTGACCGCGGCCAAGGGGTGCCCGCTCCGCTCGGCGAGAAACTGTGTGAAATCGGGCGTCAGCTCGAACGATTCGACCGTCCGAAACTGCCCGCCTAAAAGCAGACACAATAATCCCGCGAAAAAAAACTGGTTGCGAGTTATGTCCATCATCGGCAACTCCTCCGCCACTTCTCATTATCGAGCCAAGATAGAGGCGGCCTTCAACTGGCCGGTCCATGTTAGGGATATTCGGCTCCGCTCGTGCCGATTGCGTCGGTTTTGGCGGATGCAGTGATTGCTCCGTCTCGGCGTCGATCGGCAACGAGTAGTTCGCGCTGGGGCTGACAACCAGTGCCGCTATTGTCGGGTCCGGCCCGGCCTGTGATTCCGTCCTATATTGAAGGAGGGAACTATCCGAGCGTGAAACGTACAACGGGGCACCACTTTTTTCGAGGACAGCCCGCCTGCCATGACGCGACGCGTATTAATTGCCGACGACAGCATGCTCATGCGCCGCATGATCGGCGAAACCCTCGTTAGCGACGGCTGGGAAATCGTCGCCGAGGCCGCCGACGGCGAAGGTGCCGTGAGAAAATATCGGCAACTGCGCCCCGACGCCGTCACCCTCGACATCATCATGCCCGGACCGCCCGGCGCCGGCATGAAGGCCCTGACGGACATTTTGAAAATCGACCCCAACGCGAAAATCGTGGTCGTCAGCGCGTTGAACCAAACAAAAATCATCTCCAAGGCGATTAGGGCCGGGGCGGAAGACTTCATCGCCAAACCGTTCATGCCGGAGCAATTGCAAGACACCCTGCGGGGTTGTGTGGAGTCGCCGTTATACGTATAACTCGGGCCCGAATTTCCTCGCTAAAAAAACTTACCCCGCAATCGGCGGCCCCATCCGCTCTTGTCCCGCACCCCGGTTTATGATACCGTCCGGCGGTTTTACCCGCGGATGCCGCGCGCCGAAAACGCCCATGATCAGACGACTTTGGTTATTGCTGGGATTGCTGAGCGTAGCGACGGCCGCCGCTTTCGCCACTGCTCAGGAAACGGGCAATATCGAACCGCGCTTGTTGGGACCGGAAATCTGGCGTTTGCCGCCGGTAAACGAATTCCCTTCCCTGACGCCGTCCGAGGGGCCGGACATCAATTTCCAAGCCCCCGCCGCGTTGGTGGTGCCGCATTACGAGATGCTGCCCGCGCCGCGCCCGGAGGAAGCAAAGCCGACGCCGGGCAATGCCCCGCCGCCGTCGGACTTGCCTATCGCCGAGGGGCCCATCGAACCGCCGCCGGAGAAGGTGAAACTCTGGAGCGGCAGCTTTAACCTCGGCATAGACGGGTCGGAGGGCAACACCGAGACCTTCGACGTCCATTTCAGCTTCAACGCCAAACGCACAACCGCTTGCAGCGTAATCACAGCGATGCTGGACTACAACAGACAGACGTCGAAAACCGTCGCCACCGAAGACCGCCTTTACTTCGACGGCCGTTACGAGCAACTCTGCGGCGCCTCGCGGTGGTCGGTGTTTTATCACCAGACGATCGAATACGACCAGTTCCAGTCGTTCGACGTCCGCGACACGTCCGACATCGGCGTTGGCTACCGGCTGATCAATCAAGAAACCTTGACCGCCATCAGTCGGATCGGCGGCGGTTTCTCGCACGAGTACGGCGGCCCGGACGACGGAATGTACGTGCCCGAGGCCGTATTTGGACTCCAGTTCGAACGACAATTGAACAAGCGCCAGAAGTTTATCGGTTCGATGGAATATGCGCCCGACGTAACCCGTTTCTCTCATTACCGGCTGCGGACGCAAGCCGCCTGGGAAGTCCTCCTCGACGAAGATCGCAACCTCAATCTCCGCCTGGGCGTCCTCAATCGGTACAACAATGAGCCGGACGACGACGCTCGGGCGAACGACCTCGACTACGCCTTGATGTTGATGTGGAAGTTCTAGCGGCGATCAGCAAAACAGCTTGACCAGCGTCAAAACCCCCAGCAGGCAAGTCGCCCCGCCGACGCTTGTCCGCATGACGACCTCCGGGAGACGACGAACGGTCAGCGTAGCCACGGGCACGGATAAAACGGCCCCGACGGTCAAAGGCACGGCGAGCATCCAGTCGATGCTCCCGCCCAGAATGAGATAAGCGGCCAGACCGACCAGGCACGTCCAGGCCTCGCTTAGAGAAGTGATCGCCACGGCGTGCTTCGGCGATATTCCGGAGACGACTTGTCCGGCGGTGACCAGCGGACCGTATCCGCCGCCGCTGAGGCCCTTGTTGAAGGCCGCCACGGCCCCCAAGGCAACCATCTGTTTGCGGTTGTACTTCAGTCGACGGCGGATCGTCGCCAACGTGGCGATTCCAACCGAGAGAATGATGACCGCGATGATCCCGCTGAGCCAAACCTTGGGAACTTTCAAGGCCAAGGTAACGGCGGCCACCGCGCCCGCAACGCTAAGCGCCGATAAGAGTATTGCCGTGTTGCGCGCCGTCCGGTCGCGGAAAAAGTCGACGTTTCCGTCCCGGTGATGCATCGCGCCGGCGAGCGTTCCCGTGACGAGTTCGCTTAACAGCACGCAAGGAACCACCGAAAGCGGCTGGAACCCGGCCAACAACAGGATTGGCGTCAACGTCGTGCCGTATCCCATTCCCAGGGAGGAATCGATATATTCACATGCCAGAGCGGCCAAAAAGAGCACGAGCATGATGCCCGGCCGGAGGCCGTCGCCGGCGAAGCTGATGCCGAAGTATTCCTGAATTCCGAGGCTGACGACGATTACCGTCACGATTATCGCCCAGATGCGCACTCGTCGGCGCCGCACGCCGGGCAGCCGTCCGAGAGTCGACCAAAATCCACGATTTACCGTTGCCTCGTTGGCGTTCATCTGTAATCACCCTTGGGCTTAAGACAGGGGGAAAAGGATTTTAACCTACCAAACCCCATGCAATTCATGTGCCAGTCCAGAGAAGTCCAGTTTTCCAGTCGTTTTTTGCCTTTTTATTACGAGTTTTTGAGGGATCCGCCCGCCAAACGCTCTGTTCTGTTATATCTAACAGCAATATGCTATCATATATGGTGTCAATGCCGTTTTATATGGGAGGGATGTGCGGTGCAAAAATTTCAGCAAGTCCTCCTCGGCGTTTGGCGGGAAGCCTGCCGGCACATTGAAATCGGCCGTTCCGCCCAGTCGATCACCGCACTGATACTGAATGACGTGCCCTTGGCGCAGTTGTTCATTCGGCGTATCGACTATCGCCGCAAATGCGTCGAGACGGTAGCCCTGGGATTGCCCGAGGGGGAGTACGCCTCATCCGATCCATCGACGCCCTGCTCGGCCGCGCAACTTAAGCGACTGAAACTCTGGGCCGGCAAAGGCGGGATCGTCCAGCATCGTCGCGGCCAAGGACGCTCGGCCGTTATGCAACTCGTCGCTCCGGTTACGGACGATGGCCACGTCCTTGCCGGGCCCCTTCGGGTCCAGGACGAGTTGCTCGGCGTCGTGGTCTTTGTGGTACCGAAAAACCATCCCGTCACCAAGCGGCATCGGGCATTGGCCGAGGCATTGCTGGATCCGTTGTCGGTGGCCCTGGCCAACGACCGGCGGTTGAGCAAAATGGCCGCGCTGCAAGAGGCCGCCGAGGCCGAAAACCGTTCGCTGCTGCGGCGACTGGGAAGAAAACGGATCGACGACGCGGTCGTCGGCGATCGGGGTGGCTTGCGAGACGTTTTTCAACGGGTCGATCTCGTCGCCGCCTCTGACGCGCCGGTCTTGATCTTCGGCGAAACCGGCACCGGCAAGGAACTAGTTGCGCGTACTATTCACAACCGCTCCAGCCGCGCCGGTGGTCCCATTATTCGCGTCAACTGCGGGGCGATACCGCCGGAGTTGATCGATTCGGAGCTGTTCGGCCACGAGCGCGGGGCGTTCACCGGCGCGGTCGATTCGCGCAAGGGATGGTTCGAGCGGGCCGATGGCGGAACACTCTTCCTCGACGAAATCGGCGACCTGCCGCCGGCCGCCCAGGTGCGGCTGCTGCGAATCATCCAGGACGGATGGTTGGAGCGGGTCGGCGGCGAAGAGTCGATCCACGTCGACGTGCGGATTATTGCCGCCACGCACCGCGACTTGGCCGATATGGTCGCACAAGGAAAGTTTCGCGCCGACCTATGGTATCGGATATCCGTTTTTCCCTTGGTCCTGCCCCCTTTGCGAGAGCGCGGCGAGGACGTCGCCGAGCTGGCCGCCCATTTCGCCCGTCGGGCGGCCGTCCGCTTCGGTCTGCCCGAGGCCATGCCCACCGACGAACAGGTCCGCTTACTGAGGACCTATTCCTGGCCGGGCAACATCCGCGAACTGGCCAGCGTGATCGACCGGGCGGCGATTTTAGGCAACGGCCGCCGGCTGGAGATTGAAAAGTCCTTGGGAGTGACGCCGGTCGCACCCGCTCGACAACAGACGCAAGAGCCTCAAAAAAATGCCCCTCGATCCGATATCTCGCCCTTACAGCGCGTAATCCGCGAGCACATCGAGACGGCTTTGACCGTCGCGGCCGGCCGGGTGGAAGGGCCGCGCGGCGCCGCCGCACTGTTGGAGATAAACCCCAACACGTTGCGGGCAAAGATGCGCAAGCTCGGCATCCACTGGCGGCGATTCCGCGTTTGAAACGTCTGTGGCTCAACGGGAATCTTCTTCTTCGCCCCAGCGTTCGATAATTTCCATTTTTTCGTCGGCCGAGATCACTTTGCAGTCTGGATTGCGTTTGAGCAATCGCCGAACGGTTTCCGGGTCGGTATCGGGCGGGAACCATCGCACCTCGCCGCCCACCGTTACGTAGGCAAGCCCCTTGGGATGAATGCAACGAATTCCCCGGCCCGTGGGCAATTTGATCTTCGCCATGAACTTCTCCACCGTCGGAGAGCGGGGCTCCAGGGCGCTGTAGTCGGAATCGGGCATTTCGATCAGCAGGATTGTGTCTTGATTGCTCTCTCCTTCGGTGGGCAGCTTGACACGTTCCCGCCCGGGCCACATTGTATCCGGCCCGACGACCGCCACGTAATCAACCGTCAAACGAGGATGATATCCTACGCTGGGGCAGTGGAAAATATTTCCCGGAATCGTATGCAATTTCGTGTTATTCGGGCCGTTTCAGGGTTCCTTTAAGTTGTATGCCTGTTGCCAGGAGTAGTAGCTGAGATACGGCATGACGAGAGACTGCCAGCTGTGGATGGGATTCCCCTTTTCGTCGCAGAGGTACGCTGGAGGCAATCCGCCGTTGGAACTGTCGAAACAGAGAAGGCCGAGTCCAAGCTGTTTAAGATTATTTCTGCAACTTTGACATCTGGCGGCTTCGCGCGCGGCCTGGATTGCATAAATCAACCATGTCAATACCCCACTGCCCGCGAACGCCCAAGCCAAAATAACAATCGCCGTGCGACGCGGAGACTTCTTTGTTTGCAACACACTATAACCCTTTGCAGCGAGGGAAGCATACTAAACGTATCAAAACAAGAGGAGACGGAGAGAACGGAGATCGTCAAAAGACAATAACAACTCTGTTTTCTCCGTTTCCACTGGTTGATTATGCCGATTTTTCCCACGCCACGCCGCGCTCGCCGCGGCGGACCCGTCCGATGAGCCAACTCGCCAGGCCGTCTCGCTTCAACTGACGACGTATGCTCTCGGCATAGAACGGCGCCACGACCAACACCAGCCCGACGCCCATGTTGAACACCCGCTCCATTTCCTCCCGGTCTACCTCGCCGAGCCGTTGCAGCCACGCGAAGACCGGCGGGACGGGCCAACTGTCGCGGTTGATCACCACCCGAACGCCCTCGGGCAGGATGCGCTCTAGGTTCTCGAACAGCCCGCCGCCGGTAATGTGCGCAATGCCGTTTATGATGTTCTTCACTCGGTAATAGGTCAGGATGTTTCGCACCGCGCGGACGTAAATCCGCGTGGGAGTCAGCAGCGCCTCGCCGACGGTCTGGTCCAACTCTTCGATGCGGTCGGAGACTTTCAGCCCGGCGATGTCGAAGACGATCTTCCGCGCCAGGCTGTAGCCGTTCGAGTGCAGTCCGCTGGAGGCGACGCCGATGACCAGGTCGTCCGGTTGGATGGTCCGGCCGTCGATCAAGCGTTTCTTTTCCACCACTCCGACGCAGAACCCGGCCAGGTCGTAGTCGCCGGCGGCGTACAGGTCGGGCATGATGGCGGTCTCGCCGCCCAGCAGAGCGCAATCGGCTTCGACGCACCCGGCCGAGATACCCTCGACCAGCTGTTCCAACAGCGGCGGATTGTCCTTGGGCATGGCTATGTAGTCGAGGAAGAACAGCGGCTCGGCCCCGCAGCAGATGGCGTCGTTGACGCTCATCGCCACCAGGTCGATGCCGACCGTGTCATGTCTGCCCGCCGCCACGGCCACCTTCAACTTCGTGCCCACCCCGTCGGTGCAGGAGACGAGCACGGGATTTTTGTAGCGTCGGGCGAAGAGCTTGCGGGGGAACTCGAGTTGAAACAACCCCGCGAACCCGCCTTCCAGCGGAATCACCCGCGGCGTGTAGGTCCGCGCCAGCAGCCGAGGCAGGCGGCCCATGGCCTGTCGGTACAGTTGTAGATCGACGCCCGCTTCTTTGTACGTCGCTTTCGCCATAGCGGTCCCTTCGCCGAGAAAGTCCATATTGTAGCGGTGTTTGCGGCCTATTGACAAGCGGCCCGAAGACTGGCAAGTTGAAGCGAGTTTTATGCGTCGTGGGTGGCGATGGCGTCTCGCCAGTGTTCCGGCGGGCAAGAAATCAATGTCACAAATGCACTGGCGAGACGCCAGTGCCGCCTGTGCTAAACTTTCTTTCTTCTGCAAGGAGGTGTGTAATGCGTTTGGTCGGCGGAGTATTACCCGCGCTATTCTTAACATTCGCATCATTTACGTGGTTTCTGACCATATCCGGCTGTACGCCCGCCTCCAGCGAAAAGCCGAGCCAACAGCCCGAACAATCGACTGCGGATAAGCAACTGATCCAACAACCGGAAACTCCGCGACCGGAGGCGACGTCCGAATGGACTGCCGGGCCGCCGGTCGATGTCGAGACAACACTGTTGGACTCCATTCCCGATGCGCCGGCAGGGATGCCGCCGGCGCCGAAGGTCTCCTCGTTCGCTCCGGCGGCCGACCTGGAGGGGCGAGTCGAAAAATATATTTCCGGATTGGAAAAAAGCATCGCCGAAGAGGACACGTTCGAGTACGTCAAGGAAAAAATCGGCAAGGACGCGAACACGGTGATCGTGCTTGCGTTGGCTCTCGGTCTGCACGACGAGCCGAACAAGTATCGGGACCGCGCCGGGGCGTTGATTCAAACGTCGGCGGCGCTGGCCGCGGCGAAGGATTTGGACGCGGCAAAAAAGGGAATCGCCGCCGTCCGCGAGGCCGCCGACGGAAAACGAAAATCCGATCTGAAATTGAAATGGGGACCGGTCGCCTCGCTGCCCGAGTTGATGATCCAGGTGCCGCTGGTAAACACCAAGCTGAAACGATACGTCAAAGGCGACAAGTTCAAATCGAAGGCGGACGTCACCGCCGGCTACACCGCGATCATCGCGGCGATCGCCCAAGCCTCGATGGCCGATCTGTCGGAGACGAAAAACGCCGAGCAGGTGAAGCTATGGCATCAGTTCTGCATCGACATGCGCGACTCGGCCGCCGCGTTAAACTCCGCCATCCGCGCCGGCGATGCAGCAGCGGGCGCCGAGGCGATGAAGAAGCTGACACAAAGCTGCAACGACTGCCATGCCGTGTTCCATCCCGAAGCCGAGGTCGAATAGCGGCGGCATGGCTGTCATTCTGAGCGCAGCGAAGAATCTCCGTGGCACGAGCGAGATTCTTCGCCGCGCTCAGAATGACGCTGTTTCCCGCGAGAGCCAATGGTCGAACCAGACCCGCGCGCAACCTGAAACGGTCCCGTCAAAGTCTGCCCAGAGCGATAGATGGCCGCCCCCTTCGATCGGAATCCGCACGCTGTTTTCCGATGCCGCCTGGCTTAAAACAACGCTGTTCCAGTAGGGGACGATCATGTCGCTGGTGCCGTGCAGCAGCAGCACGGGCGCGTCGGTTCGGCCGATCGCGGCGGCGGCGTCCGAGTTGTCGGGATCGAAGCCGGCCGTCTTGCCCGCCTCGTCGAGCGATTTCTGATACAGCGAGTCGGGGATCAGCCAGCCGATGCCCGGCAGCATCGTGCGGCTGAAGTGCGGAATCTCGGGCCGCAAGAGTCCGAACGGCTCGACGGCCACCACGGCCCTGACGCGCGGATCAATGGCCGCCAGATGGATCGAGGTCGTCGCCCCGTAGGAAAGCCCCATGACGCCGACCGGGCCGGAGATTAAGCCTTTTCCATCCAGCGCGTCGATTACTTGGGAGATGTCCCGTGCCTCGTGGACGCCGAACGTGCGGAACTTGCCGGTCGAGCGCCCCTCGCCGCGGAGATCGACCAGCACCGAGCGGTATCCCGCCTTGGCCAGCTCCATCGCCTGGGGATACATCGTGATGCTCCGCGCCGCGATGCCGTGCAGGACGATGATCGTCCCTTTCGGCGGATTGCCGGTGCGCGGTTCGAGCACCGAGACAGACAGTGTGGCCTCCGGCGGGCCGACCTCGACCCAAAGGTGTCGGTCGGCGAGCAGTTTTTCCATCGGCGGCAGCGGATTCTTCCGGCCCGCCAACGGATTGAAGCGGTTCGGCGCGCTGGCGATAAGGAACCCCAACGGCCCGGCGCAACCGCCGGCCGTCAGACACGCCGTCGCAAGCAGCGCGACGAGCAATTTATTATTAGCGGAAGTGCGCCAGTGAATTCCGTTCATCTAATTACTCCCCTCTCCCGTAAGCGGGAGAGGGGTTGGGGGTGAGGGCGGTTGGTGCATGAAAAACCAAACCTATTTTTTAATGGCGAGTTAATCCGCTACGTCCATGTTTCGCAGGCCGTCGTGCCGACGGCCGCTAAACGGAAATGTTTTTATTACGGCGGCCTTATACCGCTTTCTGGGAGTACGGTCAATGTCGATTACTCCCCGTCGGCCGCTTCCTGCTTTGTTGGGCGTGAATCTTGGTCGAGTATAACACGACCTTTGCCATTTTCGTCTTTTTCTATTGGAGCAGCCTGACCTATGGGAGAGGAGCCGCGATAGAACGTCATGCCGCCGTCGATCCAACCGGCCAGGGTCAGCGAGACCTCGGGCGTGGCGACCACCTCTTTCAATTTTTTCTTGATGGCTTGCTCAGCCTCTTCCAATGACAAGCCTTTGATTTCGGCCCGGCCGTACGCCGGCCCCAAGGCGATGGTCCCGGCCCGCTCGACCAGACATACGCCTTGGATCGGCTGATCCAGCAGCGTCCCGGCCACATCAACAAACAGCAGGTCGCCGGGAGTGATCTTGTAGGGCGACTTCGGCATTGGAGCTTCCCGCCACTCGAGCGCGGGCGACTTGCCCGGATAGTCGGGCAGCGTGACCTGGACCTCGGGTTTTGCGAGGACTTTTGCCAACTGTTCGCGGACTGCCTTTTCCGCCTCTTCAATCGTCAGCCCTTTGACATGCATACGTCCGTAGGCCGGACCCAAAGGCAGCGTGCCCGCATTTTCCACCAGAAAGAATCCGTCGATCGGCTGATCCAATAGCGTTCCCGCGACGCGGATGTGCAGCACGTCGAGAGGGGCGATTTTATATGGTTGCTTGGAAAATTCGGCTTTGTGCCACTTGCCTCCCCGTCGCGCCAGCGTGACTTGAACTTCCGCGTGTGTGACGGTCTTATTTAGTTGCTCGACGATCTTTTCCTCGGCTTTTTCAGCGTTGAGTCCGTTGATGTTTGCCCGGCCGTAGATCGGCCCCAGCGCGACGTCCCCGTCCGGTTCGACGATATAAAATCCGTCGATCGGTTGATCGATGAGCGTTCCCAGTGCGCGAATCTGGACCACGTCGAGCGGCTGGAAGGTGTCGGTCAACTGTAGGTCAGGCTGTGCCTGACTTGTTGGAGTATCAACGCTATCCGACGACGCTGTGTCAGGCACACCCTGACCTACGGGATTCAATGCCACGTTTTTGAACTCGACCCACTGGTATGGTCGAGCCTGGAAACGAAACTCCTTGACTTTCTTAAGTGGAAGGTTATGGAATGTAGCCGAGAACTGAACAATGTTTTCCACTGAGGGGGCCGATTGCCTGACGGGCGAATGTTCCTGCCTTTTGTCGTCTATGGCTATCAAGCGAGTCTGTTGGTCAACTTTGGCGTATGTGCCGTTAAAGACGAGACTGCCGTTCGCCTCCTCGATCGGTTCGGCGAAAATCACCTTCCAATAGGTGTTGCCGCGACGGGGGCCTGTCATCGTGGTAAAGCCCTGTATCGAGTTTGACTCGTAAATCGTCTCCCACGGCTCTGTTGCTATGCCAACCCGGATAACCGCTGCCCGGATGGATTTTGGATAGCACGCACAAACACAATAATAGCCTTTCCCCGGCTCACCGCTTGGTTTTTGCGATTCTCCTGTAGCCGAGCCTACACTGCCGGGAAATTCCCAGACCGGCAACGAGGAGTGTTTTGGCAACCCGCGCGGGAGGATGACAAACTCGTAGGCTTGTTGTTTCTTCGTGGGAAAACAGCGGTTTCCGTCGATGTCAAACGGCCCTTTTCCGCTCGGCAAACCGTCGGGCCGCCACCACGGCTGGCCTTTGGACGGATGGCGCGAGACGGCCACCAGTTCCACGCCCCCCTCGCCCGGCAGCCGGGCGATCCACGGGTTGCCGGGGGTTTGGGTGCTGTCCACTGCATCTTTACTTACGGGGAAGCTCGGTGAGCGTGGTATGAAAACGCTTGGTGGCCCATACCACACGACGATACCCAAAAACGATAAGACGACAAAGAGGCAAAGGCTTGAGATGATAACGGCGGTTTTTCCCGCAATCGATCGCCGTCCAAAGATTCCGCAGAGAAAAGCGACAAATACAACCAAGGAAATAAGTCCCACGAATGTCCAGACAGGCAAATTCTTGCCATAAATTGCGGCAAGCAGTAGCGTGAGCGGTATTCCCGAAAGGTATAATACCAGAGCCGTGATTCCAATCGTTTTGTCTCTGCCGGTAATAGGCACGAGTGTGCCACTGGCTTTGCCGGTGCCGATATGGGGTGCATCGGTGGGCTGAACATCGACTGGAGAGGCGGCACTGGTGGAGCCAGCTTTGTAGGGTGCGTGCAACGCACCGGGATCGTCGGACAAACCACTTTCATCGGTGCGTTTCACGCACCATACGGGCGTGGAGGCGATCGTCTCGACTTGGGTCTTCATCTCGCTCGCCTGCTGGTAGCGGCGTTGCGGCTCCCTTTCCATTGCGCGGAGGACCACCTCGTCCAGACGCACGTCGATTTGGACCTTCTTCGACGGCGGGGCGAAGCGGCCGACGGGCAACTCGCCGGTCAGCATCTGATAGAAGACCACGCCCAACGAATAGATGTCGGCGCGGTGATCGACCGTCAGCGGCCGGTCGATCTGCTCGGGGGCCATGTATTGCGGCGTGCCCATCACTTGGCCGGCGGCGGTTAGGTGAGGGGGATTAGGGATTGGGGATTAGACGATTCGCCCTCACCCCCGACCCCTCTCCCGCTTGCGGGAGAGGGGAGTAATACTTTAACAATCGTTTAGAAAATACCCAGTGCCGCGAGGCTGTAGCGGACGATCAGTCCGGCCACGACGACGCTGACCATGCTCATCAGCTTGATGAGGATGTTGAGGCTCGGACCGCTGGTGTCTTTGAAGGGATCGCCGACCGTGTCGCCGACCACCGCCGCCTTGTGGGCGGGGGTTCCTTTGCCGCCGTGGGCGCCGGCCTCAATGTATTTCTTGGCGTTGTCCCAGGTGCCGCCGGCGTTGGCCATGAAGATCGCCATGCAGAAGCCGCAGGTCAACGCTCCGACCAGCAAGCCGATCACGCCGGCCACGCCCAACAACAGCCCGACTATTACCGGAGTGGCCAAGCCGAGCACCGAGGGGACGATCATCTCCTTCTGCGCGGCCTTGGTGCTGATGGCCACCGGGGCGGCGTAGTCGGGCTTTTCCGTGTAGTCCATGATGCCCGGCTTCTCGCGGAACTGGCGGCGGACCTCCTCGACCATGCCGAAGGCGGCCCGGCCGACCGCCTTCATCGTCAACGAGCAGAAGACGAACGTCGCCATCGCCCCGAGGAATACGCCCACCAATACCTTGGGATTCATCAGGTTGCAGGAGTAGTAAGTCATCCAGTCGATCATGTTGGCCGATTGGGTCGGCACCAATTCGGCGCCGGAGGCCGCGAACCGCGGCGCGCCGTCAACCTCGGCGATTATCTTTTCATCTAGCTTCACCGGGCCGGCCGAAACGTCCAATTTTTCCCAGGCGGATTTCACGCCTTCGTGCCGCACGTGAGCGGGCAAGGCCAGGTAGCTGACGAACGTTTTGTTCTTGCCCTCGCCGGCCACCTTGGCGATGTGTTGCGCGTTCAACTTGTAAAGACCAGGCTCGCTTGCCTCCAGCGCCGATTTGGCCCAGTGTCGATGGCCCATGCGGACCTCCTCGACGTAAGCGGCCAGCAGGGCCAGCGCGGTCAGGGCGGCCGAGCCTATGGCGAAGCCCTTGCCCGTGGCGGCGGTGGTGTTGCCCAGGCTGTCCAAGGCGTCGGTCCGCCGACGGACTTCCGGATCGAGTCCGGCCATTTCGGCGTTGCCGCCGGCGTTGTCGGCGATAGGCCCGTAGGCGTCGGTCGCCAGGGTAATGCCCAACGTGCTGAGCATGCCGACCGCGGCAATACCCACGCCATAGAGACCCATGGCAAACAGGTGGATGTCGTCGAATTGCCAGCCGGCGGCGAAGCCGAAGGCCAGCAGCGTGGCGATGCTCACGGTGACCACGGGGACCCAAACGCTCTTCATGCCGTCGGCCAATCCGCCGATGATGATCGTGGCCGGACCGGTCAGCGCCTGATCGGCCAGCCTCTTAGTCGGGGCGAATTCATCGCTTGTCGAGTATTCGGTCCACTTGCCGATGATCCATCCGGCCAGCAGGCCGACGACCACGCTGGCCGAGACCCAAATGAAATCGTACAGCAAGACGTAGGTGAGTCCCACCGCGGCGACCACGATCAAAACGCTCGACATGTTCACGCCGCGAGCCAGCGCTTTAAGCAATGTTTTTTGATCGGCTTTCTCTTCCGTACGGACCAAAAAGATGCCGAGGACCGAAAGAATGATTCCCACGCCGGCCATAGCCATCGGCAGGAACAGCGCGCGGAGCTGGAAGTCGAGAATCGCGGCGGCTTCGGACATGCCACCCGCGATTTTCGCCTTGACCGTCTCGGGCAACAGCTCTCCGCTGGCGAAGGCGGCCACGCCCAAAGCGGCAGTGGCCAAGATCGAGCCGCAATAGGATTCGTAGAGGTCGGCGCCCATGCCGGCCACGTCGCCGACGTTGTCGCCCACGTTGTCGGCGATTGTCGCCGGGTTGCGTTTGTCGTCTTCGGGTATGCCCGCCTCGACCTTGCCGACCAGGTCGGCGCCGACGTCGGCGGCCTTGGTGAAGATGCCCCCGCCGACCCGCGCGAAGAGCGCTTGGCTGCTGGCGCCCATGCCGAAGCAGAGCATGGTGACGGTGATCGAAACCAACCCGAGCGGTTCATATCCGAGCGAAGGAACGAGCCAGTAGAGAATGGCGAACCAAAGGGTGATGTCCAACAGTCCCAGCCCGACGACGGTAAGCCCCATCACCGCTCCGGCCCTGAAGGCGACTTGCAGACCTTGGTTCAATGATTTTTGCGCTCCGGCGGCGGTGCGGCTGCTGGCCCAGGTGGCCGTCTTCATGCCGAACCAACCGGCCAGACCGGAGAAGAAACCGCCGGTGAGGAAGGCGAACGGCACCCACTGGCTTTGTACGTGCAGGCCGAACGCCATCCAGGCCAAGAGCGCGGAAATGACGACGAAGAAGATCGCCACCACTTTATATTGTTGCCAGATATAGGCGTTGGCCCCGTCGCGGACGTGCGAGGCGATTTCGATCATTTCTTCATTGCCCGGGTCGGCCGCCATCACCTTGCGGAAGAAGTGGACGGCAAACACCAACGCACAAATGGCGCCGACGAACGCAATCGCCCAGAAGACGACGAACATTGCGTTGCCGGACAGCGGCGCGATCTTTTCGACGGCCGAGGCGTTGCCTGCGGCCGTGGGCGCGTCGGACGAGGCGACCGCAGACTGAGCGACGGCCGGACTGGACCATACGGCGGCGGCCGCCACCGCCAAGCAAAACACACACAGCCAATACTTTAGCCGCCAAGATAATACATCTCCTCTGTCAACAATTTCGAATCGCATCGTTGTGGCTCCTCGACAAATATCTTTGGGCAGAATGGGCAGGTTGCCCCCACTCTCCACCCGTTAGGGCAATAAAACATACTATTCTGCCAAAATCCGCCGCTTTCCGCAAGGGCCGGACAGTGTTGTCAAGATATTGGCCAGTTGGCCCGGTGTGTATATACACGACGAGAAAGTGAGTCTGTTCGGTTTTTCCAAAGCCCCACAATTTAGCCCCCTCCCAGTTGACGGCTGGCTCCACCCTGGAGATACTTTCGGCTGTGTGAATGAATTCGATAATCCGGGGCCCCTTCCCTGATTCGTACAAAGTCGCATTCAAAAAAACTCAGCTACGAAAAAACCCCATGAGCGATCTACCAAACCTCACACCCGCGCAGGTCGCAGAACTGATTCCGAATGCCTGCAACATTGAGCGCGTTAATGACGGCGGTCAGAAAGTCGTGTTCAAAGGGATTATTGGGGGAACGCAGTACGCCCTAAAGTTTGGCAAGGTGCCCGTACTACCAGAGGATATGGAAGGTGAAGAGTTCTCGATGAGCGACGTCGCCGTTCGAGCTAAACGCGAAGTGGAGACAATGCGTGACTGCAACTCCCCGTACATGGTCAAACTTGGCCCGATCGGTTTGCAGTTTGCCACAGTCAACAATCAGGCAGTCCTCTACTTTTCTGAGGAGTTTATTTGTGGACACAACCTGAACGATATTTTACAGCACGATGGAAGAATCCTTTCTACAGAAGTCGTAAAGTTGGGACTCCATGCGACTGATGCCATCAAGGCACTTTGGAAGCTAGGTAAAGTTCACCGAGACATCAAGCCGGGCAATATCATGCGGCGCGACTCTGATGGAGAATATGTTTTGTTGGATGCTGGACTGGCTTTCGACGTTGTGGGGGAATCGCTAAGCATTGGCCCGGTTGGCACACCGCCCTACTTCTCGCCAGAACAGTTTGACTTCAGCAATCGCCGCACCGTAATGGACTTCCGATCAGATCTGTTCTCCTTGGGTGTGACCATGTATGAGATGGCCACCAGTCAACATCCGTTTTGGACACGGGGAGAGACTTCCCGGTCCCTATTCAACAAGATTACGACACTGAACCCCAAACCACCGAAAGAGGTTGTTCTGGACTTTCCCGAGAAACTTAATGATATAATCATGCGGATGCTCGGAAAGGCCCCACACCTGCGTTATCGTCGATGTCAACAACTAATCGATGCCTTAAATGAGATATGAGTCAGTTATGGCAGTCTACATTCAACACGGTCACGGCAGGTCAGACAAAATCACCACGGCCCTTGATGCTAGGTCGGTGGACGGAGTCATATTCGGGGCGCGAAACGAAAAACCAGATAACCTTCTCGCATACATCAAACCAATTCGTAGTGACTACAAGGACTGTGAATTGCTTTTCGATCCGCAGTTCTACGTGAGTACGCTCACGCCGCCCAACGATCGGTATCTTCCAGAGTATCCCTACTACGAATCTGGCAGGAGTGCAAGTGACTTCACTGGGGTGCGCCGCGTCCGGCGGTATGCAGAGGACACCCTGAAGTTCCAGGTTGATATGGGCGTCAGCGCCCTTCTTTCTCCAACAGTCATCTTCGATTCGTTTTCCGACCGATGGCATCAGATTGCGTTGAACCTGGCGGATGCCTCGCTCGAATACCATACCGGGCTAACGGCCCCGCCTCCCCTGTTGCTGAGCTTCGTGTTGGACGAGAAAGCACTCGCTGCTGCTGATGAAGTCAACCGCTTTTTGGATGCGGTAACCCAGGATGAATGGCATGTGAAGGGATTCTACTTTATTGTTGACAGGAGAGAAAAGACCTACAATCAAAGAGTTGAGTCGTCGTGTCTTGCTCAATATCTCTACTTGGTTTATGTCCTCAGTCAACTCAATGACCTGCGGGTCATTTGTGGTTACACCGATTTTGTGGGGATTCCATTGAGAGCAGCCGGTGCACATGCCTTCGCAACCGGATGGCATCATTCTCTTCGACAATTCCATCGAGGAAACTTTATAAAACGAAGACCTGGGGGCCAGCCGGCCCGGGAACGATATTCTTCTGGTCCCCTCTTCAACTCGATTCTTATGAACGAATTGCAGGACATTTTCGAGGTTGGACAACTTAATGAGGTTTTGTCTAATGTTCTACTCGACGATATAATCATGTCCGCTTCCAATCCCGAGGGTGCAAATTGGACAAAGGGCGTGTCTCAGCAGCATCACTGGCAAAGTCTCGGCGCGATGGATGAACGTCTTTCTGGAAACGTAAAAACCGACTTGTCAAATACGATTAGGTGGCTGCGAGACGCCGATGGCCTGTATAAGCAGCTTGCGGCAGAAGGCGTGCAATTCGATCGCAACAGCGGTCGAGACCACATCGAAGGGTGGTTGAAGGCGATCGGTGAGTTTCAGCAAATGGCAAGGCCCACCTCATCCTGATTGAGCAATAGGCCCAATGCACGGATGAAGCAAGTGCGCGAAATCGGCTCTCGTTTCACTGAAGGTAAAATCCTTTGGAAACGCCCGTCGGTATCGTGCGCTATCAGTCCAACATTGAATCGCCGGAAATGTTCCAGCGCTCCGTTTACACGTTGTACCGCTTTTACTGGCATAACGACAAACACGCGATGCGAGAACGTCCTATATCGCTTAGCTTGGTAGAATGCCCGCTTCCAGTTGTCGAGTTTGAACTCAAACGAACATATTTCGATCTGCGGCATAGCGAATTGAGGCCCCAACACGTATCGACCATCGCCCAAGTCCCTGACAAGTCCAGCATTGATAAGTTCTTCCAGCCAGCGTCGAAACGTCGGGAGGGCAACTCCTGACCGCGCGTGCAATAGAGATTCCCGTCGAACAGACCGTGGCTTGAGTGCACCGAGAATACGACTACAAGCAGGCTGTTGGAGCAACTCGGCTGTATTAAGCTGTATGCCCTCAGGCCAGTTACAGGTAATACCGGCCCAGACCCAATCTGCCCGCCCCTCTGAACAGGTGCTTTCCAGCGCAGTCTTAACTCGCCTTTTTGGGCCTGGGCGAGACCATAAGGTGGGTCGGGCGTGTTTCAAGAAGCTTTGTCGAAGTTCTTCTTCCGAGGGAAATTGCATCGTGCCGACATCCTGGACCAGACACTTCGATCTTCAATCTCATTCAGTGCAATCGGCTAATATCTGTAACGAATTCCACTACTTATGTCCAGGACATCAAAAAAATAGTGTCACAAGGTAGTCTCATGGGCATAAAGGTTGTTGATTCCGAACACAAGTGAGAAAAGCCACAAACAAACCACCCATAAGTGTATCGCTTCAGGCATCACAGGTCAACCGTCATGTCGCCTTTCCATATCGTCCGATGGCGAATATAATGCCGCATGGAATGTTTTTTTCAGGAAACTCATCATGGAACGCGAGCTTATCGACCGGGCCGAGGTCATCCAGCAACGGATCATCCAACTGCGAGACTCCCTTTGACTACGGCGATAAAATCAAGCAGTCGGAAGAGATCGAGCAACGGATGGCGGCCCCCAACTTCTGGAACAACCAGGAAAAGGCCCGACAAGTAGTCGCTGAACTGAAGGGGCTAAAGTCCATCTTGAAACCCCTCGACGAAGTGCTCGCGGCGGGCGAAGACCTGGCTGCGCTGCTGGAGATGGCCGAAGAGGATGAAGACCTGGCGGCCGAAGCGCCCGAGGCGCTCGGGCGGCTCGAACGGATGGTCGACGCCCTGGAAACAAAGGCCCTGTTGAGCGGACCGCTGGACGCCAATCCGGCACTGCTGACGATCAACGCCCGCGACGGAGGAACCGACGCCAACGATTGGGCCGAAATGCTCTTGCGAATGTACCTGAACTGGGCCAAGGAAAACGATTACCAGACGGAAATTCTCGACCGTCAGGACAACGAGGAGGCGGGCATCAACAGCGCCACGATCGCCGTCCGCGGCCCGATGGCCTACGGATACCTCAAAGGCGAAAGCGGCATGCACCGCCTGGTCCGCATCAGCCCCTTCAACGCCGAGGGGAAACGGCAAACGAGCTTCGCCGCCGTGGATGTCTCGCCAGAGGTCTCCGATCAGGTGGACATCGAAATCCGCGACGAAGACTTGGAAGAGCAGGTGTTCCGCGCCAGCGGCCCCGGCGGCCAGCACGTCAACAAGACTTCCAGCGCGGTGCGGCTGATACATATTCCGACCGGCATCACGGCGGCCTGCCAAAGCGAGCGGAGCCAGCACAAGAATCGCTCCACCGCCATGAAGATGCTCCGTGCCCGGCTGGCCCGCGTCGAGGAGGAAAAGCGCGAGGCCGAGCAGGCGGCCAAATACAACCAGATGCCCAAGGTCGGCTTCGGCTCGCAGATACGCAACTATTTTCTCCACCCGGACCAACGCGTGAAAGACGCCCGCACCGGCCATATCGAAGCCAGTTTTCACGATGTGCTCGACGGCCATATCCAGGTGTTTCTCGACGCCTTTTTGCGTTATCGGGCGGGGAAAAACTGAAGGATTGCCTCGATGGCGTCGAGTTGGTAAAGTGGCGGAGTAATTGTATGCAGTTGGTAGGCCGGGGCGTGCTCCGGCATTTGATCAGCGCCGGGTTTTCAACCCGCCTACTCCCATGACGCCCGAACGAATCGAACAGCTAAAACGAGAATACACCGGCCGTCGCGTGACGGTCGACGCTCGCCGGCCGGAATTGGCCCGTTGGATCGACGTGCCCGGCCGTGTGGCGACGGTCAACTTCAACGGCCGCGCCCTGGTCCAGTTCGACGGTCCCGACCCGAGCTGGCACGACATCGACCCGGCTTTCCTCAAACTGGAGCCTTCGCCATGAACGCAGAAAACAACGACCCGGCGGCCGATCGCGAACCGGCCGCCCCGATCCGCAAACGGCGCGGCTGGTGGTCGCGGAACTGGCTGTGGTTCGTGCCCGTCCTGTTGGCCGCACTGATCGTCTTCGCCGCCGGCTGGGCATATTGGTCATTCTTCGGCCGGGTATATTGTCTGACCGAATACCGCACGGCGATGGAGAAAATTGTCGGCAGCGAGCAGCTGCGGGCCGAGTTGGGCGCGCCGATCGAGGCCGCCGGCTGGCCGCCGCCAAGCTACCGGTTCGATGAGCGAGAACGGGACGTCCGCTGGAACGTCGCCGGTCCCAACGGCCGGGCCAAAGCGCACGTCCTGGCAAAGTTGATGCGCGGCAAATGGGAGTTCGTCATCCTCGAAGTTGCCTTGCCGAACGGCGAGAAGGTTTCGCTGGTCGAGGAGCTTGGCGGCATGGCTCCCCCTCCGCCATTCCAAGGGGCGCCTCCCGCAAGCGACCAGCCGAAAACCGACGCCCCGCCGCCGGTCATCGACATGCCGACGCCCGACGTGCAAGTGCCCGAGAGATTGTAAATAGTAGGGCGCGGTTTCAACGCTCTTCATTTCACCTCCAGCATCCGCTTCAAGGCCTCCAGCGCCCAGCGGGCGGTCTGCGGCTCGACTTCGACGACGTTCACCGCCGCGCCCGCCGCCAGGTTCTCCACCGCCCAACACAAATGCGGCAAGTCGATCATCGACATCGTCTCGCAGATGCACGGCTCGTCGGAGAGCAGGTGGATTTCCTTGTCCGGGTGCTCGCGGCGGAGTCGCTCGACCAGCCGCCGCTCCGTGCCGACGGCCCAGCGCGTGCCCGGCGGCGATTGCTCGATCTCGCTGATGATCCGCCCGGTCGAGCCGAGCGCGTCCGCCCGATCGGCCACCTCCATCATGCACTCGGGATGAACGATGACCTTGATGTCGGGATATTTTTCGCGCAGCCGGTCGATGTCGCCGGGCAGGAAAAACTGATGGACGCCGCAATAGCCCTTCCAAAGAATTACCCGGCTGCCGCGGATCGCCTCGGCCGGGTTGCCGCCAAAGCCGTCCAGGCCCGGGTCCCAAAGCGGCATTTGCTTTAGCGGAATGTCCATCGCCCGAGCGGTGTTGCGTCCGAGGTGTTGATCGGGGAAGAAGAGGACCCGTTCGCGTTGAGAGAAGGCCCATTCGAGCGCTCCCCGGGCGTTGGCCGAGGTACAGACGATGCCGCCGTGCCGGCCGCAAAAGGCCTTCAACTCGGCGGACGAATTGACGTAGGTGATCGGCGTTACGTCCTCCGTGTCGATTACGTCGGCCAACTCATGCCAGCACCGTTCGACCTGGGCGCCGTCGGCCATGTCGGCCAGCGAACAGCCGGCCCTGAGATCGGGGAGGATGACCGGCACGCGCGCCCCGCCGCGCTCGGCCAAGCGCTCGGGCCGATTGGCCAGAATGTCGGCCGTTTCGGCCATGAAGTGGACGCCGCAGAAGACGATCGCCCGACATTCCCGGTTCTCGGCCGCCAGTTCCGAGAGCTTGTAGCTGTCGCCGCGCAGGTCGGCCAGTTCGATGACCTCGTCCCGCTGGTAATGGTGGCCGAGCACCAGCAGCCGCCGCCCCATTTCGCCGCGCGCGCGTTGGACGCGTTCGCTCGCAACGGCCGCTTCCAGCGATTCATAATCGGAAAAATCAAACACCGCTTTCTCGACTGTGTTCATAACAGCGTCTTATAACATATTCCCACGGCTCCCGACACTCTCCCCTTTCCGTAATCCACAGGGCGGGGACTGGCTCATTTTTCGTCCTTTCAAGGGCGAAAAATGTGCCTGCCCCCTTCACCGCCTTACTCCCGCGCCTTTTTTAAATACTTTTCCAGCAGCGCGGGCACCTGGTCGGGCGTGACCTCGCCGTGGATTTCGTCGTCGATCATCACGACCGGGGCCAAGCCGCAGGTGCCGAGACAGCGGGAGCCTTCGAGCGTGAAGACGCCGTCCTTGCTGGTCTCGCCCCAGGTGATGCCCAACTCCTCGGTGATTTTCTGTGCGACCCGCTCGGCCCCTTTTACGTAACAGGCCGTGCCGAGGCAGACGTTTATCATGAACTTGCCGCGCGGCTTCAGGCGGAAGAAGTGGTAGAAGCTGGCCACGCCGGCCACCTTCGCCGCCGGCACCTGCATCAGTTGCGCCACGGCGTCGAGATGCGCCTCGGCCAGGTAGCCGAACTCTGATTGCACCTCGTGCAGCACGGCGATAAGCTGGCTTTCCGGGTGTGGTTTTTCGGTCGCCCGGCGGATGTATTCGGCGAGTCGTTCGCCGAGCACGGTTTTTGCGGCCGCCTCGACTTGTTCCCAATTATCGGTGCAGGTGGTCATATTATTTTATCCCGCGCGGTTTTTTTGTGAGTAGATGTAGGGTGGGTCAAGCGCAGCGCAGCCCCACCATTTTGTGATTTTGGTTTCACTTCCGCTGAAAATACTGTTTGCGGACTTCCTCGTCGATTCCTCTCGGCCCGGCGGCTTGCAGCAGCGGGATCAAGGCATTGTTTTCCGGTGTTACGCCCGCTGAGTACTTTTTGTTAAGCGCCGCTACGTAGTCCACGCCGCCGTCGGGACGCAACGGCTCGGTGAAATAAGTGGTCTCTTTCGATATCTCGACCTTCGGCCAGTGCAAACTGATGGAGTCGTCGGATTCAGCCGGTTGCTTGTCGTACGAGTCGGCCCCGCAGCCGATGCTTATCGCGAAAACAGTTAGGATCAAACACAATGGTGGGGCCGCGCTGCGCTTGACCCACCCTACAATTTGTGACTTCATTTTATCCCTCGCGGTTCTCGGGCGTGGTAGTGGGTGTGGAGGAGTTTGTGGGCCTTGTCGGTGCCCGGGCCGCCGAGGAAGGATTCGTATACCTCGTCGATGGCCGGGTTGTCGTACGATTTGCGGAGCTTCTTTTCGCTGTCGATCGAGTAGAGCGCGCTTGCCCGGCGGCGGAGCAGGTCGGGGTCGAGGACTTTTACGCCCTGGGGCGGATAGGGTTGCCCGCCGCCGCCAACGCACCCGCCAGGACAGGCCATGACCTCGATCACGTGAAACTGCTCGCCGGCCTTGACCCGATCGAGGATGATCTTGGCGTTGGTCAATCCGTTGGCGACGGCGACGTGGATATTGTGTTGACCGATGGCGACGTAGGTTTCGCGCAGCCCCTCGACGTTGCGGACCTCGGTGTAGTCGAGCCGGTCGGCGGGCTTGCCGGTAATCAGCTCGCTGGCCGCGCGGAGGGTGGCCTCCATCACGCCGCCGGTGGCGCCGAAGATGTCGCCGGCCCCGCTGGCCGTGCCCAGCGGGCTGTCGAACTCGCCCGGCGGAAGGTTGACGAAGTCGATGCCGTAGCACTTGATCATCCAGATCAACTCACGGGTGGTCAGCACGGCGTCGGTGGCTGGAACCCTTACCCCCAGCCCCTCTCCTTTGGAAAGCGTGGGGAGTTCAAGAAAGTGCTCGGGCCGCCGGGCCTCGAACTTCTTCGCCACGCAAGGCATCACGGCGACCATGAAAATCTTCCGCGGGTCGAGGCCGGCCTTTTCGGCGTAGTATGTTTTCGCCAGCACCGAGAGCATCGACATCGGCGAGCGGCAGGTCGAGGCGTGGGGGATTAGTTCGGGATAGAACTTTTCCAGGAAGCTGATCCAGCCGGGCGAGCAAGAGGTAATCATCGGCAGCGGGCCTCCCTTCAGCCGCGTGAGGAACTCATGGGCCTCTTCGATGATCGTCAGATCGGCGCCGAAGTCGGTGTCGAACACCCGGTCGAAGCCCAGCCTGCGCAGGGCGGTTATCATTTGCGCGGTGGCCGGCGTGCCGGGCGGCAGGCCGAAACCTTCGCCGATGGCCGCGCGGATCGAGGGGGCCGTCTGCACGACGACGTGCATCTCGGGGTTGGCCAATGCGTCCCAGACCGGGCCGGCCGACCGCTTCTCGGTGAAAGCGGCAGTGGGACAGACGTTGATGCACTGCCCGCATTGGATGCAAACCGAGTCGTCCATGTTTTTCATGTGTGCCGGGGCGACGACGGTGTTGAAGCCGCGGCCGTGCTGGCTGAGGTTGTGGACGCCTTGTATCTCGGCGCAGACCCGCACGCAGCGGCCGCAGAGCACGCACTTCTCGCTGTCGCGGACGACCGAATCGCTGGACAGTTCGATGGGGAATCGCTTCCTCCGGCCCTCGAAATGCCTGGCCCTCACGCCGAGCGAATAGGCCAGGTTTTGCAGTTCGCAGTGTCCGTCGCGTTCGCAGGTCTGGCAGTCCATCGGGTGATTGTCAAGCAGCAGTTCGACTATATCGCGGCGGGCCTGGCGGATTTCGGGCGAGTTGGTCTCGACGACCATCCCTTCCCAGACCTCGGAGCTGCACGCGGCCATGTAGTAGCCCATCCCTTTCACGTCGACGATGCAAACCCGGCACGAGCCGGCCAGGCTCAGGTCGGGGTGGTAGCAGAGCCGCGGGATGCGGATTCCCAGTTGCTCGGCGGCGTGCATGATCGTGGTTCCCGCGTCGACTTCGACCAAGGTGTCGTCGATGGTCAGGGAGATTTTTTTGGGTTTGGCCATGTTTATCGCTCGCTTGTGGTTGCGGCGCCCGTTTACGGGCGTATCCGCCGGCGGCGGGCACGGGTCGTCAACGGCCCGCTCAATAATAGCCGCTCATCATCCAATTAAAACCAACTATTGATTGTGCCGCCCTTCCGCGTTCATGTCCAGATTGTGCAGCAGAAACGCCAGCTTGTCGGCCAACTCGTCGATCTGCTTGGCGACCGGCTTGCCGCCGCCGTGGCCGGCGCGGGTCGAGATGCTGATCAACACCGGCTTTTCGCAGGCCTGGGCGCGCTGCAGGGCGGCGGCGAACTTGAAACTGTGGCCCGGCACCACGCGGTCGTCTGTGTCGGCCGTGGCGATCAACGTGGCCGGATAGCACGTGCCCGGCTTGACGTTGTGGTAGGGCGAATAGGCCAGCAATGCCCTGAACTCTTTCGGATCCTCGGCCGAGCCGTAATCGTCCACCCACAGCCGCCCCTCGGTAAACTTGTGAAAGCGGAGCATGTCCATCACGCCGACCTCCGGCAGGCAAGCGCCGAACAGCTCCGGCCGCTGGGTCATCGCCGCTCCGACCAGCAGGCCGCCGTTGCTGCCGCCTTCGATGGCCAGCTTTTCGGGCCGGGTGTAGTTGTTGTCGATCAGCCACTCGGCCGCCGCGATGAAGTCGTCGAATACGTTCTGTTTTTTCAGCTTGGTGCCCGCCTCATGCCATGCCTCGCCGAACTCTCCACCACCGCGCAGGTTCGGCTGAGCGTAAACGCCGCCCATGTCGAGCCAGGCCGCCGCCCGATGAATGGAAAACCGCGGGGTCAGCGAGATGTTGAAGCCCCCGTAGCCGTACAGCAGCGTCGGGTTCGAGCCGTCCAGCTTAATGTCCTTGCGGTGGGCGACGAACATCGGCACCCGCGTGCCGTCCTTGCTGGTGTAAATAACCTGGCGCACCAGATACTTGTCCGGGTTGAAATCGACTTCGTCGCGGTGCCACAGGCGGCTCGTGTTCGAGGCGATGTCGTAGCGGTAGATGCTCGTCGGCGTGGCGATGCTGGAGAAGCCGTAAAAGGTCTCGGTGTCGGTCTGTCGGCCGCCGAAACCGCCCGCCGATCCCACGCCCGGCAGTTCGACTTCGTGCAAGAAGTTGCCCAATATATTAAACACTTTAACCCGGGAAACGACGTCCTGTAAGTAATTAACGATAAACAGATGATTGACAAAGCCGACGTCGACCATCGTGGCGTCGCTCTGGGGGATGACCTCGCCCCATTTTTTTTGCTCGGGCTGTTGCAAGTCGATGGCGATCAGCCGCCGACGCGGCGCGTCTAAATCGGTCTTGAATAAGAGCACCTTCTTGACGTTGCCGACGAAGGAGTATTCATTATTAAAATTATCGACCAACTCAACGAATTCACCGTCCTCCTCGCTTAGGTCGCGAACCAGCACGCGGTTCCGCTCGTCCGTGCCCACGCCGATGGAAACCACCAGGTAGCGGCCGTCGTCGGAGACCGAGGCGGAATAGAGCCATTCGGGATGTTCGGGCCGCCAGTAGACCACTTGGTCGTCGGATTGCGGCGTGCCGAGGCGATGATAACAGAGCTTGTTGTTGAGGTTCGCGGCCTGAAACTCCACCCCCCGCTCTGGCTCGTCGTACCTGGTGTAGAAAAAGCCCTTGCCGTCTTTGGTCCACCAGGCGCCGGTGAACTTGGTCCACTTTAATTCTTCAGGCAACTCTTCTTGTGATTCGATGTTCAATATGCGCCAGGTGGCCCAATCGGAGCCGGCCTCGGACCGGGCGTGGGCCAGCCGGCGGCCGTCGTCGCTGATGCTCAGGCCGCTCAGGGCCACCGTGCCGTCCTCGGACCACTTGTTCGGGTCGAGCAGCACGCGCGGTTCGCCGTCGATCGAATCGGCCATATACAATACCGCTTGATTTTGCAGCCCGTCGTTTTTGAAAAAGAAATACTTGTTTCCCCGTTTGATCGGCGCGGAATAGCGGGCGTAGTTCCACAGCTCGGTCAACCGCTCGCGGATCGCCTTTCGCTGGGGGATCAAGTTCAGATAGTTGTTCGTTATTCGATTTTCTTCTGCCGCCCAAGCGGCCACTTCCGGCGAGGAGCGCACGTCGTCCTCAAGCCAGCGATAGGGATCGGCCACCTCGACGCCGTGGATCACGTCGACTTGATCGACCCGGCGGGTTTGCGGATATTCCAGTCGAATGTCCACGGCCAACGCGGCCGCCAGGGTGGAAAAAAACGCCGTCGCCGATAAAAAAAAACGCCGCCGATTAAAACGCATGAGAACCTCCTCGGTGCTTGCTGAAAGGGGAACGGAATTGATTCCGGCCCATGCGCGGGGACTTTATCGGAACGGATTGAAATCCGTTCTACTTAGGGATTCTACCAGTCCGGGTTTCAGCCCGTCAACGAGCCTGCCTTGCACCCCCCACGCGGGCCGAGCAATGGGTGTCCGTAAGGCTAGGGCCTAATAATCCGCCGCCGAGCGCCGTAATTATCATGGAGGATGGAGGCGTGGTTCCGCATCTTCTTTTTTTGAGGGCTTTGCACTCGTGGATGTATCGCCGGATAGAGATGTTTGGTTCGTTCAGCGGCTGGCCGACGCCCAGCGGGGGCTGTATGCCTACATCCTCCAACTGTTGCCCAGCCGCACCGACGCCGACGACGTCCTGCAAGCCACCAATCTGGTCATGTGGAGCAAGCGTGCGGAGTTTGCCGAGGGGAGCGACTTCGCGGCCTGGGCGGCGCGGATCGCCTACTACGAGGTCTTGACCTTCCGTAAGCGCAAAGGCCGCGAGCGGCTCCGTTTCGACGATGCGCTGGTCGCGCAGCTCGCCGAAGAAGCGGCCGCCGAGAGCGGACAACTCGACCCTCTGCTGCAAACGCTCCGCCTCTGCATGGAAAAGCTGACTCAACCGGACCGCGAGCTGTTGGAAATGCAATACGCCGACGACCTGCGCCCACGGCAGATTGCCGAGCGGGTGGGCCGCTCGCCCGGCGCGATCGCCGTGGCCATGCACCGCATCCGCATGGCGCTGCTGCGATGTATCGACGAAAACACCCAATCACCGCGGGAGGACGCACGATGAGCCATTCCCGCGCCAATTCCGATCGTCTGTTCGCCAAACTGCTCGAAGGCGACCTCTCGCCGGCCGAGCGGGAACAATTACAACAACAGCTTCGCGCCGACGCATCGTTGCGGCGACTGTATCGAAAGTATATGACGCTCGACGCCTTGTTGCGATGGGAGATCGCTCCGCCGCTGATGAAAATGGGAAAAGAGGGGCCAGGGACCGGGGGGCAGAGGACAGAAGACAGAGGTCAGAGGTCAGAGGACGGAGATCGGGTTACTCTCATCTCTCCCCTCTTCCCACTCCCCACGCTATCCACCACCCACTATCCGCTACCCACTAATTTCGTCGGCGGGCCGGTCTTCTCGTACATGGTGGCAACGATCGTTTTATGTCTTATGTTGCTCGGGGCCTGGGCATATAAAATCACTCACGACCGCGACTTCATCGCCAATAATAGCCGGAGGTCAACGACCTCCGGTTTGTCAAAGCAAGAGGAGTTTGTCATTGTCGGCCGCGTCACCGGCATGAAGGACTGCCGCTGGAGCGAGTCCGATCCGGGAACCTTCATCAGTTCGTTGGCGGCAATTGGCCGCGAGTACGCGTTGGTCTCCGGCTTGCTTGAAATCACCTATAAAAGCGGGGCGAAAGTAATTCTCGAAGGACCGTGTACGTATAGGGTCGAATCGTCGGCCGGGGGATTCCTCGAGCGCGGAAAGTTGGCTGCGCGAGTGCAAACTAAGGGTTCAGGGTTCAGGGTTCAGAAATCAGAAGTTGGAAATCATAAATCCCCTAATCCCCAATCCCTAATCCCTAATCCCTTCGTCATCCGCACTCCCACCGCCGTCGTCACCGATCTCGGCACGGAATTCGGCGTCGAGGTGGACGCCAACGGCGACACCGTTTCGTATGTGTTCGAGGGAAAGATTGTGGTTCAGGCGGGGATTCGGGGATTCGGGGATTCGGGG
>JAFGLH010000166.1 GCA_016928165.1 Pirellulales bacterium
GAGCCAGCAAAACTCTCGGACTCGATCGTCGTACCTATGAACGACTTACGGCACATTGTCACACATAGCCAAATTTGGAACTACTGACTTTCATTACTCAGGTTGCGAACCCAGCGACTTACGTTGGGATGATCGTCAATCCGTTTGGCGCATTGGCAATTTCATGTATTAGTTTGTCGCCGATTTCCAATAGTCGATCCTTCACCGCCAGATTGGACCCCACAACTTTATTGAGCCACTGGCGGATTTCCGATGGGAAGACGTACTCTAGTATGTTCAATTCTTGGGTTTGAAATCGGCTCTCGCCGCACGGTAAGATCGACGTTGCCGGAAATCCCGGACGGTGTTCCTTGAAAAGTAGTTGTCAGTCATCAGTTGTCAGTCGCAAGAAAGCCGACGGCTTTGATCGGCGACCTCCCCCGAAAATAATCCCCGAGAGGGGGCGAGGGGTATTAAGAATGGAAAATCGTGAAGTTGCTGACCAACTGTGTGGGACCGTGGGGCGTGGGGCAGATTTTCAATCTGCCATGTGGGGCAGATTTTCAATCTGCCATGTGATATTGGGCGATATTGGGCAGTTTGTAAACCTGCCTCACTTATCGTTGAATGATCCGGTCGATCAGCCGCTCGGCGGTCTGCTGGATGGCCGCCGGATCGGCAAGCTGCTCCGGCGCCTTCGGCAGCGGCGGCTCCCAGAGAATGACCGCCGCCAGAAGGGCCAGCTTGGCATATACGGAGACGTTCGACCACCAGCCCCGGCCGAAAATTTTCATCGCCGTGCCGAACGACTTTTTCAGCCGCAGCCGGCCGTGGCGCCACTCGATGCTGTACAATTCGTCGAGCAGCAAGTGGGTAACGTATCCGAGCACGACTCCGCCTGCCTTGTAGAGCCGCGCCATTTCGTCGCCGGAGGCCAACAGGTAAACGATCTCGCCGAATACCAACGCGGCGGGCAGGCTGTGGAACATTCCTCGATGCACGGTGTATTTGCGCAGCAAGGCCGCCCCGCCGAAACGGACCAGCAGATAGACGCCTGCCCCGGCGAGGACCATCATTTCGTTCGATAGCCCCCATTGCTGAAAGCGATGCAGCATCATCATCGGCACAACGGCCGCGGCGAACGCCATGCTCTCGCGCAGCGGCGTGCCGGAGTCGCTGTCGATGTCGGGCAACATGCCCGAGACACCGCACAGTCCGCCCGCCAACAGGCAGGCCGGCCAGGGGACGTCGTACATGAAAAACGCCGCCCCGCCGTAACCAATGCCCATCAGGCTGCTGGCGGTGATGTGGGTCTTGAAACCGGCCATTTATGAGGGTTTCGGGGTTCGGAGTTGAAGGTGCGCGGCTTTTTATCCGAATGTCATGTTTTCCACAAGAGTGATCGACCGCTTGACGGGTCCGACCTTTTGCCTATTCTCCCTAAACCACGGACTCCGACTCCCAATCCCTAATCCCCAACCCCTCTTCGCATATCCAGCCTTTCTCGCTATACTTCCGGCCATCATGCAGCCCTACGATATACTAATGTTGGTTGTGTTATTCGGCATGACGCTGTTTGGCGTCTGGAAGGGGATGGCCTGGCAGGCGGCCGCGCTGGCCTCGGTGATCCTCAGCGCGGTGGTGGCGGTCAATTTCAGCCCATCGCTGGCCCCGTTGATTAGCGCCGAGGAGCCGTGGAACCGGATCCTCGCCATGCTGATCCTATACATTTTTACCGCGGTGGTCATTTGGCTGTTGTTCCGCCTGGTGTCGAATGTCATCGACCGCGTCAAGCTGAAGGAGTTCGACCGGCAACTCGGGGCCATGTTCGGTCTGGCTAAGGGGTGCCTCTACTGCGTTATCATCACCTTTTTCGCCGTCACGCTTTCGGAACCCGTGCGGCAGAAGGTTTTGGACTCTAAATCGGGCGAACTCATCGCTCGCGGCATTCGCCGCGCAAATCCAATCATCCCGGACGACATCCGTTCATGGCTGGGCAAATACATCGACGAGCTGGACGAAAAGCTGCACGCCCCGCCCAAGCAAGCATCCGAGGAATCCGAGACCGCCTTGCCGCTTGAAAACGGCGAAGGAAAGGAAACAACGGGCGAAGGCGACGCACAACCGATTACTCCGCCGCCGCAAGCAAGTCCGCCGACTTCCTGAGTCGATTCACGTACATTTCCAGCAGGCCGCGAACGCCGTCGGCCGTCAAGGCACGCGGATCTCGCCGGACGCTGACCCACATGCGCCCGCCGTAAGTTCCCACCGCGAAGACGGCGCGGGTATTGGGGCGCACCGGGGGGGCGCCGAAGACGTCTTCCAGGACGAGATTTCCCGCCGCGATTTTACCCGACCGACAAGGCAATATCGTGCCGAAATATCGCCCCACGTCGCCCAGGTTCGACAACACCGTCGTGGCGAAACAGCGGTTCGTCCTGGCCATCAACGGCACCGCTCCCGGAATGAGTTCCAAGAGTCGGAAACCTCTGAGAAAAGACATGCCTCGCCGATGGCGCGTGGCCGGATCGTTTTCCCGGCTGATGCCTTGCAAGAAGACGGGCCGATCGACGCACTGACTCTCGCGCCGAGTGAAAAAATTGTAGCTTACCCCGTTGGCGGCGGGCATGCGATCGTCGTCGCCGGTCTTCATCTTGACGGGCGTCAACACCCGAAGCCAGCGGTCCGCGGCCCCCGGCGCCCATTCGGCGTTCCACCGCCGCAGAATCAGGAACATATCTCGCAGCAGGAGGTCGTTCACCGTAGCGCGTTGCCGCGCCGCCGCCCGAAGTAGTTTAGTTGTCTCGGACTCTTCAAAGACGTGGCGGAACGTTTCCAGAAAAGGAATCGCGGCGGCTTTGTTGCCGGCCGGGAGTGCGTTGGAACACAGCGTGGCGGGCCGCCGGCCTACCCACCGCGCCGCGTCCCGCAGACCGGCCCAGACGGCCCGCGTTCCACTTCCTTTGCCAATGGCGGCGTCGGCCACGAACCGCCCGCGCCCGAGAAGGCATGCCGTATCGGCGGGCCACGGCGTCGGACGCTGATCGACCGAGGGCATGCGCATCCCGTATGCCGATAGCAAGTGGCCCACGAATCGCAGCGCGCCGCCCGCGTCGCAGCAAGCGTGGTGAAATTGAAATGTCACCTCGGCGGCGCCGTCTTCCTGGCGGACCCAAGCCCGAAGACCGACCTCCGAGTCGAGATTGATTTTCTCGCCGCGAGGACTGCCGACGACGGCGCCCGGCGGCCCCCAATCAATGGCCGGCCTCAACTCCTCGGCGAGCACCCAAACCGGGCCGCGCCGCGGCGAACGCTTCGCCAAGGAACAGAGCAAAGGGTGGCGCGACAGCGCCTCCTCGAAAGACGACTCGAAAATCGGACGGCTTATCTCCCCCGAAAACCTCAGCCGGAGCGGAAACACCATGGGGTGCCCCGGTCGGTCGTCCAAGAGCATGTATTTTTCAAACGCGGTCAGCGGCAACGGGAAAAACGACCCCGTGGAAGAATCGAACATGCGGCGGTCAACTCGTGGCGCCATAGGCTTCGCGCTCGAAGGGATTGTCGTAGTAGGGATGTTTGCCGCGACTCAAAAGGAAAAACCACCAGATCAGATACATCGGCACGAACAGCGGCCCCCAATGTTCGTATTGCCGTACGTGGATCAGTTGGTGCGGCCGGCAGGCGTCCAAGTGACGTGGCGAGCGACCGACGACGACGTGTCCGAAGGTGGCCACCGGAGAGCCGGCGATAAAGGGAAAATATCGAAGGAACAGAGGGATAAAGCCGCCCCAAAACTCCAGTATCCGCCCGCAGCGACGCACTTTTCCTCCGGTCATAAGTCCAAAAACTCCAATACTCGCTCCCCAGAGACTCCAAGGCGAGGCCCAAAGATACTTCCACGGACCTACTACGACCGTACATTTGCCTAGTATCGTGGCGACCGGCAGCGCGAACGAATCGGCCGACTCCGAAATGCAATCGCGTTGTTCAACATATATCGAGCGTCTACCATCTAATCTGATATTGTTTTCCATCTCTTCTCCATTCATGCACAGTTCCCAAACACTCGGAACTATTTATTTTCAACCAGATAACCACCGGGGTCAATATGCGGAAAGGGTGTTTTTTGGGAGGGATTATATGTATTTGGTTATATGCACGTTAGGTCCGAGCCTTGGTTTAGTAACCGTTCACAGGGGACTGTCCCGATTTTCGCGGTTCACCGCGAAAATGGGACTGTCCCCCTCGGCGGTGAAGGGGACAGGCAC
>JAFGLH010000167.1 GCA_016928165.1 Pirellulales bacterium
ATCACGACCATGTTCCGCGCTTCCTCGAAGAAATCCGGATCGTTCATGGCCAGCCAGCCGCCGATATTCACCATGGCGTCTTTTTTCGCGCTCATCGTGCAGGCATCGGTCAAAGAGCAGAACTCCTTGAGGATTTCGGCGACCGACTTCGACTGGTAGCCTGCTTCGCGCTGTTGAATGAAGTAGGCGTTTTCCATTGCGCGCGTGGCGTCGAGAACGACCCGCAGGCCGTGCTTGTCGGCGACTTGCCTTACGGCGCGGGCATTTTCCATCGAGACCGGCTGTCCCCCCGCCATGTTGACCGGCGCGGTCAAGCAGATATACGGGATGCGGTCGCGGCCGACTTTCTTGATCAAATCCTCCAGCGCTTCGATGTCCATGTTGCCCTTGAAGGGATGCTCGTTTTCGGGAATATGCCCTTCGGGGATAATCACGTCGACGAACGTGCCGCCGGCAAGCTCCTGGTGCAGCCGGGTGGTTGTAAAGTACATGTTGCCGGGGACCGAGTCGCCCTGTTTGATTAGAATTTGCGAAAGTATATGTTCCGCGCCGCGGCCTTGGTGGGTGGGAACCACGTAACGATAGCCGTAATACTTTTGAATAGTCTCCTCGAGGTTGTAGAAGTTCCGGCTGCCGGCGTAGGCCTCGTCGCCGAGCATCATGCCCGCCCATTGGTTGTCGCTCATGGCGTTCGTGCCGCTGTCGGTCAGCAGATCGATGTATACGTCCTCGGAGCGGAGCAAGAAAGTATTGTAGCCGGCCTCCTTCAGCGCCTTTTCCCGCTGCTCGCGGGCAAGCATCCGGATCGGCTCGATCATTTTGATTTTCCAAGGTTCCGCCCAAGATCGGCGGGTCGGTCGTTGCGTCATTATTCGTTTCTCCTGTTTGGCGACACTTGCATGGAAGCCGAAAACAATAGTATATCAGCCGCACGGGGGCTGGTGTAGAGGCGGATGGATCGAGTTGACGGCGCGCCCCCGCGGGAAACCGTTCTCCTTGGGGGCGGCCGGCCCACGGGATTTCAACGCCGCAATATATTTTCCACACCCAAGGCGAAAATGATCCGCAGGGCCTCCAGCGCCTCGCCGGAGTCGATTTTCGAGACGCCCAGTTTTCGATCGGCGAAAATGATGGGCGTCTCTCCGAGTCGCGCCCCCTGCCGCTTCAGCCGCCAAAGCACCTCTTCCTGGAAGGAGTATCCGCGGCTGCGAATCGAATCGAAATCCAAGCGGGCCAACGTCTCGACACGGTAGCATCGCAGCCCGCCGCTGCAATCCTTCGGCCGCAGTCCCAACAGCCGCCGGGCATATAGATTCACCGCGCGGCTCATCAAACGCCGTTTCAACGGCCAGCCCTCGACGCCGCCGCCGGGGACGTAGCGCGAGCCGATCATTACGTCCACCGATTCGCCGTCCTGCGGGTCCATGCCGGCCAACAGCGCCGGCAGGTATTTCGGGTGGTGGCTGAAATCGGCGTCCATGTTCAATACGTATCTGTAGCCGCGCTCAACGGCGTATCTCATTCCGGCGACGATCGCCGTGCCCAAGCCGAGTTTGCCCGAGCGATGGAGACAATGAAGGCGGGGATTTTCCGCGCGTTGACGGTCGCACCAGCGGCCGGTCCCGTCGGGCGAGTCGTCGTCGATAACCAGAATGTCCGCTTCCGGCAAGTAGCGGAAAATCTCCTCGACCAAACGCGGCAGATTTTCCATCTCGTTGTACGTGGCCACCGTCACGAGAGTTTTTTCGGCTTCGGACATGGTGCGGGGCGGGATGCCAATAACGTGGAAAACGGGGAAGCGTTCGACGCGGCGACCGATCAAGCCGCGCCAACACGCGGGACGTACAACCGTATTGGTAGCCCAAGATTGCCGCCGATGCAAGACCCGGCTTGGTTGGAATGGTGGTTGCACCGCCACCCCAGACCCAAGGGTGCGGCAGTGCGTAACCGTTCACGGGCCGGGGACCGGCTCATTTTTGGGGCTGTACGAAATTTTGGGTCAAGCAACGTGGCACGGCCATCTTGGCCGTGTTTCTTCACGGGCTGGAAGCCCGTGACACAAAATTTCATACAGTCCCCATTTTTCGCCCTTTCAAGGGCGAAAAATGTGCCTGTCCCCTTCACCGCCATCACCGCCGAGGGGGGACAGTCCCATTTTCGCGGTGAACCGCGAAAATCGGGACAGTTCCCTGTGAACGGTTACGGCAGTACAACCGCCGCGACAACGACGGTCTGATTCTCAAGAAGAAGGTTGGCCGATTAAGCCGCGGCCGGTCGCAGCCGGCTGATTGCCCGCCGCGCCTCTTGGCGGACGCGCTGATCCCGGTCGTTCAGCAGCGCGGAGATCGCCGGCGCCGCCGCCGCGGCCTTGGCGCCTTGCAGACGCAACGCGCCGACGGCGTTGCGGCGGATGACCGGATCGGGATCGCCGAGCCGCTCGATCAATTTGCGAATAATCGGATCAATTTGTGCGGACATGGCTTGGCGTGACGTTGCGGCGTGTATTAGAACAACGAAATCAATCGGTCTTTAGAACGTGTTTTGAAAATTTCCCCTCTCCCAAAGGGAGAGAGGACTAATTATTCAATTTCAAAAAACATTCTTAGATATTATCGACCGAGTATGGGCCGCGTCTTTCGTTGCAGTGTCGCCGGAACCGACTATACACACGAATGAGGGGTATTTGCTCCGCTCAGAATGTGCGGAGGCTGGAGGCCGTAGATTCGGAAGTTATGGCTTCTCCAGCCTCCGGCCTCCAGCCTTCGGCCTTACGAACACCCCATGCTGCTTCCGCAGTTGTAGCAGAGGTAGCAGTTTCCGCTGCGGACGGTGATCGAGCCGCAGTTGTCGCAAGCCGGGGCGTCGCTTTGGAAAGAAGCGAACTGCTTGGCGCGGGAGCCTTGTTCATCGACCGCTTCGCTCGGCAGCGTCACGGCCATTCTATTCATGGCCGCTACGCGACTCCGCATTTGAAGCTGGCTTTGCGCCGGACCGTGCCGGCCGTTGCCCGAGACGGCGTCCGATCCGTTCGGCGACTTGGCGGGCATGGCCGAACCATGCGTCTGGTTTTGCCCGCCGTCCGTCGTGGCGGCGGTCCTCGACTCGGGGTCGGAATCGCCGTTGTCCGAGGCGGCGGGATCGGCCGTCGCCGGCAAAACCGGTTTGTTCGCCTCCCGGTAGCCCGGCAAGAAGGTGATCCCCAACCAGCGGAAGATGTAATCGACGATGCTTTTAGCGATGCGGACGTCGGGATTCTTGGTGAATCCCATCGGCTCGAAGCGGGTATGCGAGAACTTGCTGACGTACACTTCCAGCGGCACGCCGTATTGCAGGCTCATCGAGATGGCCGTGCCGAAGCAATCCATCATGCCGCCGATCGTGCTTCCTTCCTTGGCCATGGTGATGAACAGTTCTCCCGGTCGGCCGTCGGGATAAAGCCCCACGGTGATGTATCCTTCGTGGCCGGAGATGTTGAACTTATGGGTGATCGAGTTCCTTGTGTCGGGCAGGCGTTCGCGGCGCGGGGCGGCCAGCAGTTTTTCGGCCGCTCGGTCGGCCTTCGCTTTGGTCGACAGCGGCTGCACCTCTTTCGAGCCGTCGCGGTAGATGGCCAGTGCCTTCAATCCCAGCCGCCAGCCCTCCATGTAAGCGTCGGACACGTCCTCCGGCGTACATTCGTTGGGCATGTTCACCGTTTTCGAGATCGCTCCGGAGACGAACGGCTGTGCGGCGGCCATCATGCGGATGTGCGCCCGCCAGGAAATCGAACGCTTGCCGTTTCGCGGCGGAAACGCGCAATCGAAGATTGGCAAGTGCTCCGGTTTCAGTTCCGGCGCTCCCTCGATCGTGTCGTGCTTGTCGATGTAATCTGCGATGGCCTCGATCTGCGCGTCCGTGTAACCGAGGCTCCGCAGCACGGGCGGGACCGTGCGGTTGACCATTTTCAACATTCCCCCGCCGGCCAACTGCTTGTACTTCACCAGCGCGATGTCCGGTTCGATGCCGGTGGTGTCGCAATCCATCATGAAGCTAATCGTGCCAGTCGGCGCCAGCACCGTCGCCTGCGCGTTGCGGAAGCCGAAACGCTTGCCGTGCGTGAGGACCTTGTCCCACAGTTCGCGGGCGGCGTCTTGGAGATATTTCGGGCAGGTCTCGATCTCGTCCACCTTCTTCCAGTGCATCTCCATCACGCGCAGCATCGGTTCGCGGTTTTTTTCGTACTCCTCGAACGGTCCGGCGACTTCGGCCAACTCGGTGCTGGTCAGATAGCCGGTCCCGTGCAATATGGCGGTGATCGCGCCGCACAGCCCGCGGGCCTCGTCCGAATCGTAGGGCAGGCCGGCCGCCATAATCAGGCTGCCGAGGTTCGAGTAGCCCAATCCCAGCGGGCGGAAGCGGTGGCTGTTCGCGGCGATCGCCTTGGTCGGATAGTTGGCGCGATCGACCAATATTTCCTGGGCGATAAACACCACCCGGCACGCATCCATAAATCGCTTGTAATCGAACACGCCGTCGTCGCGGCGATACTTCATCAGGTTGATGCTCGCCAGGTTGCAGGCCGAGTCGTCGAGAAACATGTACTCGCTGCACGGATTGCTGGCGTTGATCCGGCCCGAGTTCGGGCAGGTGTGCCAGCGGTTGACCGTCGTGTCGTACTGCACGCCCGGGTCGCCGCAACACCAGGTCGAGGCGGCGATCTTGGCGAACATCTCGCGGGCCGGATAGGTCGGCCCCGCTTTCTTCGGGTCGGTCACCCAATGGGTCGTCCACGGCTTGTCGGTCTCAACGGCGCGCATGAAATCGTCGCTCAGCCGGACCGAGAAATTGGCGTTCTGGAAGAGGACCGTGTCGTAGGCCTCTTGCGGATCATAGCCTTCCTCGACCAGCGTGCGGACCTTCTTCTCCTCGCGGCTCTTGCACTCGATGAACTCCATCACGTCGGGGTGCCAGTCCTTGATCGACTGCATCTTGGCCGCGCGGCGAGTTTTGCCTCCGCTTTTGACCACCGCCGCTATCTGGTCGTAGACGCGCATGAACGACAACGGCCCCGACGGCTTGCCGCCGCCGGAGAGCTTCTCCCGCTGGGAACGAAGCGTGGAAACGTCCGTGCCCGTGCCCGAGCCGAACTTGAAGAGCATCGCCTCGCTGCGGGCAAGCTCCATGATGTCTTCCATGTTGTCGCTTACGCCCTGGATGAAGCAAGCGGAGGCCTGCGGATATTCGTAGGGATTTTCGGGCTGTTCGATTTGGCCGCTCTCGCGATTCCAATGCCAGTTGCACCTTGCCCCCTTGACGCCGTATTGGTGGTATAGGCCGACGTTGAACCAGACGGGCGAATTGAACGAGGCGTGCTGGTGCAGGCAAAGCCAGGCCAGGTCGCGATAGAACCGTTCGCCGTCTTCGCTGGTGGCGAAATAGCCGCCGTCGATGCCCCAGTCGGCGATCGTGCGGCAGACGCGGCCGATCAGTTGGCGGACGCCCTTCTCGCGCTCCTCGGTGCCCAGTTCGCCGTAAAGGTATTTGTTGGCCACGACGTTGGTCGCCAACTGGCTCCAAGTGGCGGGCACTTCGCAGTCGTGCTGCTCGAAGATCACCTCGCCTCCGTCGCCCTTGATGGCCGCCGTGCGCAAGTCCCATTCCACCGTGGCGAACGGGTCGGTTTGGCCCTCCGGGCAAAACAGCGAGTCAATGTGCAGCCCTTTAGTAGACATTTTTTCGGTCTTAGTCGTCGGGTGGTCGGCCGTCGCGACAGACTCCTCGACCATCTCGCGTGTCAGTTGGTCCATGACGAGAATCCTTCTTCCGTAAGGAGTATCAATGAGATTCCTTCCTACTATATATTGTATCTCGCGCCAGAGCGGCCACAACATACAGTCGAGATCGGTCAAGTTTAACGATTTCTTTACTTTGGTCAACCGGCGGCGCGAGAGTTTTTATAAGGCCCTGGGAGGAGAGGAGTTGCGCTACCTGCAACCCGTTAGATGGGTTTCGGCGGGTATCGGTCCTGAGGGGCGAAAGAGGCTTGTTTTTTCGAGGTTTGGGAATTGCCGGACGGTTTATAAAGCCGCGACCGGTTGTCGCGCCCAAAAACAAATATTTTGGGCGCATCGTGGCGCGACCACCGGTCGCGGCTTTATAGTCGTAGGTCGTAGGTCAGGTACCCTGTACCTGACATCCATCGCGCCGGTAGTTTTGCCGGCAATTTTGTCAGGTACGGAGTACCTGACCTACTGCGGCAGGAACTCTTGCACCACGGTGACTTCGCGGATCTGGCGGCTGTCCGGCTCGAAGACCCGAATTTTCACCTGAATCCCCCGCAACGGGATCGGATACGGCGGCGGATTGGTTTTTTCGTCATCCTCATCAACGATCCCGTCACTGTCGTCGTCGAACCCGTCGTTCCAATTGCTACCGTAATAGCTGGTCGACCAGGTGTCGTAGACTCTGGGAAAACTGTTTGACGTAGCTGCAAGAGGAGAAAAGGATTGGCCGAGGTGCCCCAAGCCAAGCGTTGATGAACTGTATCCGTGCCCGAGATCTCTATATTTTTGCTCCGAAACACCGTCGCCGTCATCGTCAGCCGCCACTGGATCCCATGCCTTCACATCAAAACCGATTACATTAGTCAGAATTATGTCGTCTGAAACACGCAACCCGCTACTACCGAATGCATTATCTAATACTCGGTGACCTGAAACATTTGTCCATAAATCAAGCGAAACCAGGGCCGTTGCGGATGTATCGGTTCGTTCCGTGCTCCAGGACGTAGAACATTCGTCCAAAGTCGGCAGTGTGGGGAATGTATAACCAGCACCTGAAACGGTCCAACTAAAGTAAGTGTTTCCCGAGTTCGGGACCGCCTGGGGATGAGCGAATCTTCGTTCGCGACGGGTCAAATCACCCAAGGTATTTGCTCTTAGTGTATTGGTACTTAAGTCTACTCGGGCGGAAATGTCGTAGTACGCGTAAAAACCTTGTGCCGACAGTGAACTGACATCTTGATCCGGCGCGACCAGCAACACGCGGCGATGGAGATTGCGGCCGCGAAGGAACCACGCCACCTCGGCCACGTTCGATTCGATCGTTGCGCCGCCGGAACCAAATCGCCCTACAAACGGCTTGCCGGTCGTGCGGGTGGTGAACATCAAAATGTCGTCGAAGTCGCCGACGGTCGTGTCGAGCTGGCCGCCGTTGTCGAAGTTGACGGCGATTGGAACGATCGAGGTGGCCGGGCCTTCGATGTACTCGAAATAGCCCTCGTTGTCCTCCGGCTTGAGCACGGGGCAGACCGGGGCGGCGAGGCCGGCCAGGTCCTTTTGCAAGCGGGTCTCGGCCAGGCGGAGCCGGTCGGCCGATTCGAGCACCGCGCGGCTCTCGGTGACGCTCTCGCCCACGTTGCCGACCAGCGCCACCACGGTGGTCATCAGCAGCAGGGCCAGCGCGGTGGCCACTAGGATTTCAATCAGCGTGTAGCCGCGATGTGGGACGGGTTGACAACCTGTCCTACAACTAGGCGGAATGGGCGGTTTCATGGCGACCTCTTCATCCGACTATATTTGTCAAGTCAAAAACCGTGCAGCGGCCCCGCTGCACGGACAACTTTTAACGTTGACAAAATACTAGTTTTCCCCTCCCCCGGCTGAAGAGGGGGCGGGGATTTCTTGCCCAACCACCGGCCTGGTTGCCCCCATTATTATATTCGACCCTGATTTTACGGAAAAGTCAACCGATTCTTTCCCCTCAATGCCGCCGATCAGCCCCGGTATGTGCGGTGTGGGAAGTATTTCGGAAGCCGGTATTTCGACGGCCGAGGGGGACTGTGCTGCATGCTTAGCTCGCAAGACACTGGCCGCATACCATAGCCAAACCACCGCCAGCGCCCCGGCGGTTATCAGAAACATGGTCGGATAGGGGGGCAATTCGGTAATCCGTGCGATCCGCAGCGTGGCCCCGGCCAGCGGCGCGCCGACCAGTTGGCCCACGTCCCAGGTGGCCAGCATCAGCAGGGTGGCCATTCCCCGGTTGCCGGCGGGAAAGGCCAGGCTGCCGGCCGCCACCACCGACGGGAACAGGATCGCGTGCGAGAAACCGTATCCGAGCGCCGGGATGATCAACTGCCATTCCTTGCCGACCGTCAACAGCAGGACGATGCTCGCCGCCAACCCTCCCAGGCCCAAGAGGATGATCCGCTGGTGGCCGTATCGTTCGACCCAGCGGCGGGTGATGACCCGAGTGATGATCGCCGCAAGGGAGTAAACGGTGAAGAATAGTCCGATCCGCGGGATGTTCAACTCCGCCGCGAAGGGTCGGAGAAAGGTTGCCGGCAGCCCCGTGCCTATGCCGAGCGCCACGCCGACGGCCAGTACGACGCCCGGATTATGGCGGCGAAATATGGCAAGTAGGTTGGGCTGTGCCTGACGGCCCCCGCTAGATCCCATGCTTTGTATGGAAGCCTGCCGCGACGTAGTTCTTTTTTCACCTCTGGTGGCGGCCCATGCCAAGGGGATGGCGAGCACCGCCAAGCCGGCGGCGACGAGGAACATCTCGACGATCTGCGGCCGGCCGATCGCCTCGGCCGTGGCGAAGAGCAAGTCGCCTAGTTGCGTGCCCAGCAGTGCGCCGAGAAAGCCCGCGGTGCCCAACATGCCGACCATTTCGGCGATGCGTTTCTCCGAGCCGCGGTTGGAGACGAAGGTCATCGAGGCCCCGTTCACCCCCGCCACCGCGCAGCAAAATCCGATCCGCAGCAGGTAGATGGCCGGGCCGGAGTAACTTTGCAGCAGCAGATGGGCCACGCAAGTGCCGGCGAACAGCAGCAGCGAGCCGATCCACAGCGGCCGCGAGCCGTAGCGGTCGATCCAGGCGCCGATTGTCAACCGGGTAAAGATGCTGCCGGCGATGCCCACCCCGACTATCCACCCCAAATGGAATTCCGTCCCCCCCAGCAGCGAGATGAAATCGGCGAAGCGGTACAACAGGGCTATCGCTACCAGCACAAGCGCATTCGCCGCATAGGCAAGCAGGAACGGCCGACCGTAGCCGGACCGCGGCTCGCGGGAGACGTTTTCGCTTGTGGAATTCGGTTTGGGGAGGCGGTTTAGGTGGATTGTTCGCTCGGGGGGGTGGATCATCGGCGCGAAAAAATGCGGAAAACGGCGGTAATTTCTCCTATTCTACACATACCGCGTGTACAAGTCATCAGATAATATTTCGTAACATTTCAGCCGTCTGGAGCAATTACGAAAACCTGGTTCCCGCGCAGGGCATGAGAACGAGCGCGATGATCTACAAGCCTTGTTTGACACTCCTCGATTCGTGGTCTAGGTTTCAGATGCGGGGCGCTTGTCGGAACGACTCTCATTGACGGTTTGCTAGACCCCCGTTTTGTCTACCGTATGGACTGAGGGCAGGACGGTCGCACGTTGGGGGGGGCACGCCCATGAAACTTCTCATGCCGCAACTCGATTTCCTCGATCGGCAGGACGTGCGAGGGGACGACGACGTGAAGGCTCAAGTTCGAGCATTATTAACGACTCTCTATCCGCGCAACGACCTGATCGAACGCCGCCGAGAGGTCCGCTATCCATATCCCTGCCTGATCCACATGACGCCGGTGGCCGAAGACGGTTTTACTCCGACCGGCGAGTCCGTGGTGGTCGTCGGCCGCCACCTCTCCGAGCACGGCCTGGGATTCTATCACCAGCATCCCTTGCCGCATCGGCGGATGATCGCCTCGCTGGAGATTGGCAAGGGGCGGTGGTTCGGGTTCATCATCGACCTGAATTGGTGCCGATTCACAGAGGACGGCTGGTACGAGAGCGGCGGACGCCTTCTCCAAGCGGTCAATTCGCCGATGGAACGGAAATCATAAAGCCGCGCCCCGTGGTCGCGCTATCCGCGCCGCCCAAGATCGATTCTTCCTTTGAGGCGACCAACGGTGGCGGTTTTATTGCATGCGGCCGGATGTGTTATAAAATTCCATCAACTCGCGTAGATTCATCCTCGCATACGGCTCGTCGCAGGCGGGCGTGTCGCGGCCGGCGTCCGACACCCACATCTCCAGAGTTTCCGGCGCGAAGACGGCGTTGTGCAAGTTCGACCGCATCGCCACCGGCCGCTTGATGATCTCGATCAGCTTGGGCACGTCGATCCGGCCGTAGTTCTCCTGAATTCGCCGGCAAAGAGTTTTCGCCCGACTGTCGCCGGAGATCAGCACCACGTCCTCGGGCACGTGCGGCAGCAGGGGGTGCTGCTGGCCGGGCTTGAGGACCGTGACCTTTTGTGGATTGCAGTGCAACGCGCGTATCTCGCCCGAGGCGTCGCTGAGGACATAGTGATACTCGCAGGTCCGCGGCGTTTCCTCGATGATTTTTAGGGCCTGTTCGACGTTGTCGGCCCGCTCCATCACGTCGCGGAGCATGAGGCTCATCGGGCATCCGTCCCAGAGTCCCTCGCCTCGTCCGCCGATCTCGCCGACGGCCAGCCCCTTCTCGTTCATCGCCGTGACGGTGCCGACGAAACCGGCGTAGCCGTGGCTGATCCAGGCGTTTTTTCCCTCGGGCATGAAGATTTGCACCAGGGCGGCGGTTTGCAGGTCGATGTCGCGCATGTAGTCGAGCACGCGGGCGTGTAGCACGCGGCCGCCGGCGGTGGCCCGGCCCATCAAAGCCGCGCCGCTGCAATGGAACCGCTCGGGGAAGAGGTTTCCGTACAGGGCGTCGCGCCGGGAGACGCCGATCGCGTCGGCCAGCGAGTCGCATTCCTCGACAAATCGTTTCGGTATATGCGGCCCGGTCCGGCGGCGGATTTCAGCCATGCGGTCGAAGAACCAAATGCCGCCGTGGACCGTATCGGCGCCGCCGACGCCGTAGACGACCCGGTCGATCATCCGCCGGGCCGTGTCGTGGACGAGCGCGCCTTGCGCCGCGCCCATTTGCCGCGGAGAGCCGGAGACCATCAGAACCGTTTTCCCCTGACTGCGGCAGAGCAGCCCGTGGCCGTTGGGATCGCGGGCCGCGACGGAGATTTTCTCGTTTTTTTCTCGTCCCAGCGGCCGGCGGCTGGGGTCGACGCGGTCCAGGGCGAAGTTCACCGCCGCCGAAAAGACGCGGTGCAGATCGGTCTGTTCCACTTCTTCGCGCGGCAGGTCGGCCGGCGGGGCGAACAGCGCCTCGAGCGCCGACGTGTTGAGTTGCCAGCCCCGGAATTTCACCGATCCGGCCACGCCGTCGACCGAAAACGAGGCCGACTCAGGGGTACGGTTGTCGTCGCGGAAATTAAGCAGTATCTCGCCTTTGACGCGGGATTGCGGCGCGCCCGAGATGCGGATCGAACGACCATGAGTCGCGTTGCCTGGGGCGCGACCGACGGTCGCGGCTTTATACGGGACGTTCTCGACGTTGATCCATTTTTCGAGCGTTTGCGGGGCCATGGCGAAGGCGCCGACCGCGCCGGCCATCGTCCGCAGGGCGATCAACCGCTGCGGATCGACTCCGCCGAGCGGGCGGCTGTCGGACGTCGGATTCTTTATGCCTTCGAGGACTTTTTTCCCGCCGGCGACGAGCCAGGGATAGCCGTTTTGGCCGATCGAGAGCTTGCCCAGTCCCGGGATGTTGCAATGAAGCGAAAAATTTTCTTTCTCTCCACGGACCAGCCGGACTTCGGCCTCGAGCGGCATCTTCGCGTTGGGCATATTCACCGATACCGACAGGTCGGCGTAGTGGCAGCGGCCCGGGGCAGGCTCGTCGATCAGCATCGCTATCGTCTGCTGGGCGAAGGAGACCAGCAGTTGCAAGGGGCTTTGCAGCACAGCCGAGGGCGGCTCGTTCACGGCCGAGGGCGGCTGTGCTACATCGGGTAAATCCTCGGCGAAGAAATCGGCCGTTATCTTCAGCGCACGGGGTAGCTCGGCCATTGCCGTGTAGTGGCCCAGCCCCTCGAACCAGACCACGCGGTCGGCGATGCCCAGCGCCTCGGCGAGTTTTTCGGTGCACTGGCGAGGGACCACCTCGTCCTCGGCGGCGTTGAGCATCAGCACGCGGCCGGCCTTGGCCCGCTCGCGGAGCGCGGGGGCGAAATGGAGCGGATCGACCAGGGCCAGCATTTTGTCCACTTCCGCGCGGTCCTCGGGCGCAAGGCCCGTAATCATGCGGCTCAACGAGCGGGTCTCTCGTGCGTGATGGATGATCCGCTGTAGATCGCCGCCGGCGAGCATCAGGCCCGCCCGGTGCAGCCGCGGCTCGGCCCCGGCGGCCGTGGCGGAGATGATCCCGCCGAGGCTGATGCCGGTGATGCCGATCCGCTCGGGATTGATCTCCTCGCGCGAGGCGAGCAGATCGACACAGCGTCGCACGTCCTCGCCCGACTGCTTGATCGCGCCGAGGAACATTTTCGGGTCCTTGGCCAGGGCGTTGGGGCCCTTGCCCGGAAGGCCGCGCGATCCGTAATAGGGGAGCTTGAAGGAGATGGCCGGGATGCCCCGCTTGGCAAGGACCGAGCAGACCAGGTCGGTCAGCGGCTCGTTGCCGTCGAGGATGTGCAGACAGATGACGGCCGGATATTTATCGTTCGGATCGAGTTGTTTGGGGAGGTAATATACGGCCGGGACGGTGTTGTTTTGTTCGAGGGCGGTTTTCACCGGCGAGGGGTAGACAATCTGGCGGACGTTGAATCCGTCCCGCTCGGCCGGCGGGCTGATCCGGTACTCGAACGGATCGTCGTTGTAGGTCTTTGTTACCGAATGGGTTTCCGCCCCCGCAAACGAGGAGCAACAGAGCATAGCTGCCAAAAAGACCCCGACAACCGCCGCACGTCCGAATCGAAATATCATCTTCCAACTCCCTGCTAATGAATTGGTCGCCAACACGTATTCTAACGAGTAGGGCAATCCCATGCCAATCTATATGCAACAGTAGCGAAATGGTTGCATAATAGGCTCCACGGGCGGTTGCCTCCCTCTCCGATGGAAGGTATGTTGGAGGTCAAGTTACACATACGTTCCGCTTGTATCTCCGCTTGCAGTTTTGCAACGGCGCGACCAACGGTTGCGGATATATATGACGAATTCGCCTCGAACGACGCTTCTGGAGAAACACCGCTGGCTGCCGTTTCTGCTGCCATTCGTGGTGTATATGCTCGTCGGCGCGTTGGAGCCGACCTCGCGCGACAAGCCGGGCGGGGGGGCGATCGGACTGGCGATCCTGTATTCTTTCTATCCCGGAATTTATACGCTGAAAATCGCCCTGACCATCGCGGCGGCGATCTTTGTCTGGCCCGGCTTGAAGACCTTTCCGCTGAAACTGACCCGCTGGGGAATCGTTGCGGGGTTGGTGGGCGGCCCGCTCTGGATCGGGCTTTGCATGATCGACTGGCAATACGTAGCCCCGCTGCTGAACGACCTCGGGGGCGGCTGGCTAGTCGGCGCTGGCGAGAGATCGGCGTACAACCCCCTTGCGGAATTGGCCGGCAAGCCGCCTTACGCTTGGGCGTTTCTCGCCGTGCGATTTCTCGGGCTGGTCGCCGTCGTGCCGATCATCGAGGAATTCTTTCTTCGCGGCTGGTTGATGCGGTTCGTCATGGAGCGCGATTGGTGGGAAGTGCCGTTCGGCAAGTTAAGCGCGTTGGCGGTTGTCGTGGGGACGGCCGTGCCGATGATGACACATGCCGGCGAATTGCTGGCGGCGGCCGTCTGGTTTTCGATGATTACCTGGCTGATGGCGCGGACGCGGAACATTTGGGATTGCATCGCCGCCCACGCATTGACGAACTTGATTTTAGGTCTGTATGTTGTCGCCACGGGGACGTGGCGGTTGATGTGATACGACAGTTTAGCGGCCGTCGGCACGACGGCCAAAGGAAGCGGCATGGCCGTCGTGCCGGCGGCCGCTAAACGGCGTTTCGTATTCGATATTAAATAAAGGACGAGAAATGCCCAAACCAGTTTTGCAAGCGCTCGTGTTGGCCGATCACGTATATCAAGACAAGATCACCGGCAAGAAGATCATCGCCGGCACGTTCAATCGGGTATGTTTCGCGAAGATGAAGCGTTCCCAGGCGGCCGGCGAATCGTTGCCGGGCGAGCAACCGCCGCCGTCGCCGTTCGAATCGACCTCCGAGACGGCGATGCCCGGGGCGGTCTCGTCGCCACCGCCCAGCTCGCGTCGGCTAACTGCGGCCGACGTGCAGAAGGCCGGTTCTCCGTACGCCTTCATCAGTCTGACGGACGTGCATGGCCCGACGCCGTTGGAGATGCGCTACCGCGACCTTTCCAGCGAGGCAATATTGCTGGGCATCTCCTTTCAGGTCAACTCGGAAGACCCGTTGGACACGGTCGAGGCCGTGGTTCCCGTGCCTCCCTTGCCCACGCCCCATGCCGGGGTGTTCGCGCTGGAGTTGTTGGCCGAAGGCGAGTTGCTTGGCGCGTTGCGAATCACGGCCGTGGATACGTCGGAAAAATAAGCCCGCGGGAAACCGCCGGTGGTCCACTGCTGGGCAAGCCGGCAGCGGCACACGCACGCGCCGCGTTTATCTCCGACCGCGCTTAAAAACCGAAGCCGAAAGACAGTCCTCGCCCGCGATAATAAAAGTTGTACCTTGGCGCGGGGGCGTAGTACCTATACCTGTAACAGGGCGCGGGCTGGTACCAATACCTAGGCGCGGGCGGCACAAACAACGTCGGTCCCATTAAAACCGGACCCTTCAATACCGCCGGACCGCGGTAAGCGTGAAAATGTCCCGGCCCGGGACCGTGATGCCAACCGTGGGCTTCCGCCGCGCCGACCGCCACGAAGAGTACCGTCACAACACCCAGCATCAGTGCTAAACGTTTCATCATTTCGCTCCTTCTGGATTGAGAGGGATTGTATTCCGAAGCGACCGTATTCGCACATTCCATGCCGGCAATGATGAAAACGAATGGTAAACTATATTGGGCAAACGTTTTAGGCTGTTTTTCGACGTGTCCGCGAGTCGCACGGCATGCGTCCCGCGCAATCATAATGACAATACTATCGTATCAATATGAATACAAATCCATCATTTATTGATCGGCGGTGGCCGCCCGACCGTCGTCCGCGGCTTTACAGGGCGTCGCGGGGCGTCTAACTTAAAATCTTATGGTATACCGAGTAACCCTCATTGCGGCGATCTTCCTGGTCTTCGCGGGGAGCATCCTGGCGAACAAGCAGTTCGGCGAACGGCTCAGGCCGGAGTCCACTCCCCGTTGGGAGTGTCGTCGAATAGTGTCGATGGCCCCCGGCGTTACCGAAACCCTTTACGCCCTGGGGCTAGGCGACCGCGTGGTGGGAGTAACCCGATATTGCGATTATCCGCCGGAGGTTAAAGAGAAAGCCCGCGTCGGCGGATTCCTCGATCCGAACCTGGAGGCCATCGTTGTCTTGAAGCCGGACCTTGTAGTCCTTCTTGAGGAGCAGGCGGAATTGGCGGCCGTGCTCGCAAAGCTTGAACTGGAAACGCTCGTCGTCAACCACCAGACGATCGACGGGGTGATCGACTCGTTCAGGACGATCGGCCGTCGGTGCGGCAAAGGTTCGCAAGGCAGGCAACTGGCCCGGCGGTTCGAGCAACGCTTGCGAAAAATCCGCGCGGCGACCGACGGATTGCCGCGGCCGAGAGTGTTGTTCGTGCTCGATCGCGCGTACCATACCGGGCGTTTGACGGACGTCTACGTCGCCGGCGCCGACGAGTATTTCGACGCGATCGTCGAATTGGCCGGCGGCCGGAACGCCTGCCGGGTGCGGACGGTGCGGAACCCGGTCCTCTCGGCGGAAGGAATCATGCGGCTCGATCCGGAGGTGATCGTCGATTTGGCGCGGACCGACGCGCTCGAGAAACGCGATCCGCGGTCGATCAGCGCCGATTGGCGGTCGCTGTCGAGAGTCAAGGCGGTACGAGACGGACGATTGTTGGTTTTCGACAAGGCTTATGCGGGCGTTCCCGGCCCGAGGATCATTCAGCTTGTGGAAGACCTGGCGCGAGAGTTGCATCCCGAGGCGGAGTGGGAAAAAGTGGATTGAGCGCTGTACTGCGATACCGCAACTAATGCGAAATTTAAACACCAACGTCGTGCTCGAGGCCCGCAAGTTTTCCTGCCGGATAGCGGGCAAGCCGGTGCTGCGCGAGATTACGCTCCAGATTCGCCGCGGCGAATACGTTTCGATCGTCGGCCCCAACGGCGCGGGCAAGACCACGCTGCTGAGGGCCTTCGACCGCATGCTGACCGGCGAAATCTCCGGCGAGTTGGACATTTGCGGAATGTCTTGGGAGGAGTGGAAGCAATCCGACCTGGCGAAGCTGGCCGCGTTGGTCCCTCAGGCGGACAGCCGCGTAATTCCCTTTACCGTCGAGCAATTCTTGTTGATGTGTCGCTATCCGTACATGAGTCCGTTCGCCACGGTGAATCCGAACGACCGCAAGGTGGTGCATGAGGCGATGGTCGGCACCGGCACGACGCCCTTCGCGAAAAGGCGGCTGGACACGCTCAGCAGCGGCGAGCGGCAGAAGGTCTACATTGCCGCCGCGCTGGCCCAAGGCGCCCACATCTGGCTGCTGGACGAGCCGACCACGTTCCTCGACTACCATCATCAGGCCGACATCCTTTCGTTGATTGCGTTGGCGAACAAGGAGTTCGACGTGACGGTGGTGGCCGTGACCCACGATTTGAACCACGCCGTGTTGGAGAGCGATCGGATAATCGCGTTGCGCGAGGGCAAGTTGGTTTTCTACGGCACACCCGACTTGATTATGAAGCCGGACACGCTCAAGCGAGTATACGGCGATTCGATGGTGCTGGTCGACCATCCGAAAGCGGACTTGCCGATGATCGTTCCCCGCATGACGCCCGAACAAGACAAGGAGTTGGCCAAGTGGCGAGCCAAGGCCCGAGAGAAGATGAAATAGGTCCCGGCTGGACGATCGGCACGATGTTCTGCCTGGCCGCGTTGGCGGTAGCCTGGGCGCCATTTTGGGGGATGGAGCACATTCCCTTCGACGCGCTGTGGGGCGGCGCGGACGATTCGGCCGCCGACATCCTTTGGAAGATGCGCATACCCCGCGTGCTGTTGTCCTTTCTGGCCGGGTCCGCCCTGGCCGCCGCCGGCATGGTCTTTCAGGCGCTGTTCCGCAACCCGTTGGCCACTCCGTTTACGCTCGGCGTGGCCAGCGGGGCCTCGCTCGGCGCGGCCGTCTGCTACCACTGCGGCTGGAGCTTCGCGCTGTTGGGCGTCTCGGCCGTATCGATCAGCGCTTTGCTCGGCGCGGTGCTCTCGATCGTGCTGGTCTACGTGCTGACTTCGACCGGCCGGCAAGGTTCCTCCACCGCCACGATGCTTTTGGCCGGGGTGGCCGTCAGCTTCACGTTTTCCAGTTTGATCCTTTTCATGCAATACATCAGCGATCCGAGCAAGTCTTTCCAAATGCTCCGCTGGGTAATGGGGGGGATGCGAAACGTCGTCGGCTTCTCCGACGTGCTGAACGTTTTCGCCTTCGTCGTTTCCGGCTGCCTGATCGTCTGGTACCTGTTGCTGGACCTGAACCTGTTGAGCACGGGCGAGGACTTCGCTTTCACTCGCGGCGTGAACGTCAACCAAGCGAAAGCGATGCTGTTTTTCGCCGTCTCGTTGATGGTCGGCGCGGTGGTGGCCGTATGCGGGCCGATCGGGTTCGTGGGTCTGATGGCGCCGCACATCTGCCGGTTGTTGATCGGTCCCGACCACCGCCTCCTCTATCCGGCCGCGCTGCTGTTCGGCGGCGTGCTGCTGGTCGTCTGCGACACGATTTCCCGCATAATTTTGGCCCCGACGGAGTTGCCGGTTGGAATACTTACCGCCTTGCTGGGCGGACCGTTTTTCCTCTGGCTTTTGTTGGCGCGACGGCGCGATCTGGGCGTCTTTTAATTCGTGCGGGTGGTTGCACGCCCCGGTCGAGCGACCTATAATTCAGCATGGGATGTTTGGCGATAAAATGCCATTTGGATCAGTTGTTCCGGATATTTGCAAAAGGAGTGTCTCGGATGAAAACGCTCATTGCCGCAATGGCCTTGGTCTTACTTTTGCTCGGTTCGAGCGCCTATGGGGCCTGGTGGGTCCAGCCTACGACCGTCTACTATCCCGGACCGCCGGTCTACGCTTATCCCGCTCCGGTCTACGCCTATCCCGCGCCGGTCTACAGGACTTACCGCGTGCCCGTGGCGGCACCCTACGCGGTTTACTCGCCGGTGGTTGCCCCGGCGCCGGTTTGGGTCGGCCCGCCGGCCGTAATCGTTCGCGGAAAGGTCTTCATTCCCGGCCGCCCGATCCGCAACGCCGTCCGCGCGGTGCTGCCGTAAAGTAGAAGTTAGTGAGCGGGGGCCAGGGGTTGGGGGTTGAATGGGTTGGGGCGACGGTTGAACCGCCGCCCCGTCGGCGTTGAATTCTTTCGACATGAGCACGATCTTTTCATCCATTGTCGCGAGGTTGTTTTGCACGTCGATCGCAGCCGCGCTGTGCGCACCAATCTCTTTTTGTTGTGCCGGGGAAGCACCCGCGCCGAAGGCCAAGGAAGAATTCTCGACGGTCGATCGCATCGACAAATTGGTTCGTCAACTGGGCGACGACGACTATCACGTGCGACAACGTGCCCAGGATGAGCTTGCGAGGATGGGATTCGAGGCCTTCGAGGCGCTCGACGCCGCCTCGGACCACGCGGACCCGGAAATTGCATCGCGGGCAAGATATTTGCTTCGTCTAATGCGGGTGGAGTGGATTGCGAGCGACGATCCGCCGGAAGTCAAGCAGTGTTTGGAGCACTACGAATTAGTGGACGCCGAGGGCCGGGAATTGCGGATGCGGGCGCTTGCCCGCTTGCCCGACGGGTTGGGGATTCACGCCCTTTGCCGGCTGGTCCGGTTCGAGAAATCGCCGCCTCTGTCCAAGGCGGCGGCGACGGCCTTTTTGGCGCGGGTCAAAGCGGAGCCGCCAAAACCCGAGGAGGTGAAAGCAATCCGCCAGAAGCTGCAAAAGTGCAAACGCCCGGCCGCCGTCTGGCTGCTCGCCTGGACCCGGTTGACGGATAAAGCCGACGCGAGAATGGCCAAGTGGTCGAAGTTCATCGAGGACGAGCACGCGGTGTTGCAGCGGGACCCCAAGGAATCCAGCCCGCAGGTCGTCTCCGGCTTGATCCGCTTTCAGGTGGAGTGGCTGACTAGACTGGGCAGGAGCGAGGAAGCCGCGGAGGTGGTTCGCCGCTTGGTGCAGTTGGAAAAAGGCGAGCCGGAATCGCTGGCCGAGTTGCTCGATTGGCTGATCGAGCGGAAGGCCTGGCGGGCGGTGGACGATTTATTCGGGCGCTTCTCGCCGCAGTTTGCCGTCAATTCCGAACTGCTTTACATGTGCGCCGAGGCCTACGCCGCCCAAGGCGATAAAAATCGAGCCGATCAATACGCCGACAGGGCAAGCAAATTGAATCCCGGAAACCAGACCGGCCAATTGTATAAGCACGTGCAAACGGCTTTTTTTCTCCGTAACCGAGGGCTGTTCGATTGGGCCCGACGCGAGTTCGAACACGCGATCGAGCATAGCGGCCAAGAGGCCGGATTGACGGTGATCGCCTGCATGTATTTGGCGGAGATGCTCCACGACCGGAACGAAAACCTCGAAGCCGCCGGCGTGTTGCAAAAGCTGGTCCAGAAAATCGACGCCGGCAAGGTGGATATGGCCAAACTCCACAACGACAATCCCAAGGAACTTCGTTCCCAGATGCACTACTTTTTCGCCTGCCACTGGGAAGCGAGCCAAGACGCGGCAAAACAACGCGCGGCGCTGGAGAAAGCGCTGGAGGCGGACCCCGAAAACATCGACGCCCTGATCGCCGCCCACCGGCTCCCCGAAAAGTCGAAGGAGTTCGGGGAAAAGGTGGCCGGCGAGATCGAGAAACTCAGCCGCCAGTTTCAGGAGTTAATCGACGAAAACCCCGAGAACGCCGTGGGCTACAACCAGTACGCCTGGCTGGCGGGCAACACCGGCGGCGACCTCGACAAAGCCCTGAAGTATTCGCTCAAGTCGCTGGAACTGGAACCGGAGCAGGGCGGATACTACGACACCCTGGCGCACGTCTACTTCGCCAAGGGAGACTACGAAAACGCCGTCAAGAGTCAGACCAAGGCCGTGGAGTTGGACCCTCATTCGGGCGTTATTCGTCGAAAACTCGACCTGTTCCGCGCCAAACTGAAGGAGACGAAGGAACGGTGAAGTCTCTCGTTGCAGGCGGGACGGAACTCTTCTACGAGGACCACGGCGACGGCCCGCCACTGCTGCTGGTCCACGGTTTTCCCCTGGACCACTCGATGTGGTCGGGACTGATGGGAAAAGGGAACGGTTCCCATTTGCCGGAACGGCCAGAAGGGCGCTTCGCACAAAAGGAGACCGACCCCTTTCGTCATCGGATCATCGCTCCCGATCTGCGCGGCTTCGGCCGCAGCCCCGCCGCCGGCGAGACGGTCGCCATGGAACGCTTCGCCGACGACCTGGCCGGTCTGCTCGACGCGCTGCGGATCGACGAGCCGGTGATTTTCTGCGGGTTGTCGATGGGGGGATACATAGCGCTGCAATTTTGGCGAAAACATCGCCAGCGATTGCGGGGGCTGGTCCTCTGCGATACCCGCGCCGCGGCCGACTCGCCCGAGGCCGCCGAAGCGCGGGGACTAATGGCCGAGCGCTTGCTCCGCGAGGGAATGGAGCCAATGGTCGAAACCACGTTGACCAGGCTGGTCGCCGAATCGACGCGAAAAGGCAGGCCTCGATTGCTGGAGGAGTTGCGCCGGGTGATGGCGGCGACGGACCCGCGGGGCGCCGCCGCCGCGTTAAGGGGCATGGCCCAGCGGCCCGACATGTCCGATTCGCTCGCCGAGATCGACTGCCCCGCGCTGTTGATCGTCGGCCGCGAAGACGCGATTACCCCGCCGGCCGAGATGCGCGCCATGTCCGAAGCGATTCGCGACGCGAAATACGTGGAAATTCCCGACGCGGGACATTTGTCGCCGCTGGAGAACCCCGCCGCCGTCGCCGCGGCGTTGGACGAGTTCGTCCGCTCTACCGCCGCCGCCGACGGACGAACAGCATCCCGGCCAGACCCAGCAGCATGACGATCTGGCTCGGCTCGGGCACGACGGTGGCCGACCACGCCAGGCCGTAATACACGTCCGAGACGCTTCCGTAGGTCTGTTCGTCGTACAAGACGCGGATGTAGTATTCGCCGGTCTCGGCGATCGTGAAGTACAGGTGCTCGACTGGATTGTAATCGCTTGCCGAAGTCGCCACCAGCGTGTCGGCGGCGTCGTAGATCTCGATGTCCAGGTCGGCCAGAGCGTTGTCGTAGGTGGTGGCGTAACCGCTTGGGGAGATGTCGAGCGTCCGATCGCAGAACCAAGACAACGTGACGGAAAAAGTGGTGTCGGCCAACAGCGCGGCGCTGAAGTGATAGTCGTTGGACGCGTTCACCGCGCCGAGGCGGCCGAAGTCCCAGCCGATCTCCTCGATTGTCCCGCCGCCCAGCCCGTCCGCGTCCTTGGTCCCGGAGAGCAACTGATCGTAAGCGGCGTCCAGGTCCATCACTCCGGCGCCGTATTTCCAATCCAACGATTGCGTGGTCGTAACGACTCCGCCGACGGAAGATTGACCGTTGTCCCAGCCGGCCGGCTTGCCGGCCGAATTCAACAGCACGGACTTGACGACGCGGGAATCGAGCGAATTGGAGTTCAGCCCGTAGTGCTTGCTCGCGCTTTTCAGCAGCGCGACGCCGCCGGCCACGATCGGCGCGGCGAAGCTGGTGCCGTCGCCGTAATAATAACTGTCGGTGTCGCTCGGATTGCTTGAATCGTATCCGGCGCCGACGATCCCCACTCCCGGCGCGCAGATGTCTACGGTTGCCCGAACGCCGGGTATGGTCGTCCCGCCGTAGGAAAAAGTGGACGGCCCGCGGCTGCTGAAACTGGCGATCGTGTCAAAGCTGTGAGGGTTGCCCATCGCCCCGACCGAAATGGAGTTGTAGCCCGAGGCCGGTCCGCCCACCGAATTGGACGAGGGTCCTTCGTTCCCCGCGGCGCAGACCATGGTCGTGGCGGGATTTTCGTAGGCGAACGCGTCGACGATCTTGGTGAGGCTGCTCGTGCCGGACGGGTCCGTGTTGCCGAAACTGCTGTTGATCACGTCGGCCGTGCCGAAAAAGTGATTGTATACCGCTGCCAAGTCGCGCGAGTCGAAAGTGAAACTGCCGTCGGGATTGATGCTGGAAGCGAACGCGCCCGAGCGGAGATCGGTCCCCAGCGCGATCCCTTCGCTGAAATAATCGGGCAGAGCGCCCGATGCGTAATTAGCGCTTCCGCCGAGCATCGTGCCGCACATCGTGGCGTGGTCGTCGTAGCTGCCCAGCGCGGAGTACGGCCCGGTGTATAATTCCGAGACGTGCAGCAGCGCTTCGTGCTGGTCCCAGATATGCCCCCCCTCCACGTTGGCCGAGATGGTGTCCTGGCCAGTGATGCCGTCGTCGTAAAAACGGCCGGCCCCGAGAAGCGCGCTTACGTTGCCGTAGCTGCTGGAGTTGACGTAGGACGCCACGTAGTTCCTTGCGGAATCCGTATTGGTCGGCTCTTCCGCTAAGGCCGCCCCCGCGGACGCCGCAGAGGCCAAAACGAGTGAAATTGCTAGATGACGATAAAGCCTTATTACATCAATGAATGCGCTCATGGCGGTTCCTTTGTTGCGTACGTGTTGCCTTACGGAGCAACTATCGCCCCTACACAGCTTACCCAAGGGGTATATGCCTTATAATCCATACTGTCAATGCGCCCTTAGTCTAACCCCCATAAATGAAAAAGTAAAGAGCTAGTTTGCGGGGTTTTGCGGAACGGCGCAAAGCCGCAAATATTTCACACTCGCCCCCCCTCATGGGACTAAAATCCGAAGTATTTCGCCGCGTTGTCGTGGCATACGGCTTGCACCAAGCGGCCGATCAAATCGAAATCGTCCGGCAACAGCCCTTGTTCCATCTCCGTTCCCAACAGGTTGCATAGAATCCGGCGGAAGTATTCGTGCCGCGTGTAGGAGAGAAACGAGCGGCTGTCGGTCAACATTCCCACGAAAAGACTCAACAGCCCTTGGTTCGAGAGCGATTCTAGTTGCCGCTCCATGCCGTCCTTCTGGTCCATGAACCACCAGCCGCTGCCGAGTTGCATTTTGCCGGGCGTCTCGCCGTCCTGAAAATTGCCGAGCATCGTCGCCACCACGTCGTTGTGGACCGGATTGAGGTTGTAGACGATCGTCTTCGCCAGCCGGCCGTTGCGGTCGAGCCGGTCGAAAAATCGGGCCATCGACCGGGCGACTCCCGGCGGGTCGCCGATCGAATCGCAACCGGCGTCCGCGCCCAGGGCGGCGAAGATTCGCGAGTTGTTGTTCCGCAGCGCGCCGAAGTGGAATTGCTGCGACCAACCCTTCTCGGCGTTCATCGCCGCCAGCCGTTCCAAGACGGCCGACTTGAACGTTTCGACCTCGCCGGCCGAAAGCTCCTTGCCGCCACGGACGCGCCGAAACGCCGCCGCCGCCTCGGCGGTCGAATAATCGGCCGCCGGAAACGTTTCCAGGCCGTGGTCCGAAAGCCGGCAGCCACGCATGTGGAAGAAGTCGTGGCGATTGCGCAAGGCATCCAGAAAAGCATCGAAATTCTCTCCGATCTCGATTTCCGCGGCGGCGGCCAGCCGGTCCACCCATTGGCCGAACGACGTCGGCGACTCGACGGCCAACGCCCTGTCCGGCCGAAACGTAGGCAACACCCGGATAGCGAAAGCCTCGTCCTCGGCTATCGCTCGATGGTGTTCCAGCGAATCGGTCGGATCGTCGGTCGTGCAGACCGCTTCGACGTTCATCCGCCGCATGATTCTCCGTGCTGAGAACCCGGGTTCCGCCAACCGGGCGTTGCACTCCCGCCAAATGCCCTCGGCCGTATCGGGCCCTAGCAGCCGGTCGCAGACGCCCAGCGGGCGCTTCAGCTCGAGGTGTGTCCAATGGTAGAGCGGGTTGCGGAGCGTGAACGGGACGGTTTCGGCCCATTTCTGGAACTTTTCCCGGTCCGTGGCGTCCCCGGTGATGAACCGTTCGGCCACGCCCGCCGCGCGCATCGCCCGCCACTTGTAGTGGTCGCCGCCGAGCCAGATTTGCGCGAGGTTCTCGAAGCGGCGGTCCGCGGCGATCTCCGCCGGCGGCAGGTGGCAATGGAAGTCGATGATCGGCAACCCGGCGGCGCGCTCGTGGTACAAACGCGCCGCCCGATCGTTCTGCAATAAGAAGTTTTCCGTGATGAACGTTTTATTCATGGCGGCGAGGGCGATGCGACGAATAAAAAAACCCCGCCGCTCGCGGCGAAGCGAAACGGCGGGGCCGGAACAGAGAAGAGGCCGATGCTTTGATGATACCAAGTTTCTTGCCGATGTCCAGTACCGATCCGTGAAATTGTCGTGCAAATAATCGGGCGGCGCATTTTTCCCACCCGCATTAGGGGGAATATCGGCCTATTTTAACATTTAAGTCTTTTTCGCGGCCCCCTTTTTCGGCACGGCAGTTGCTAATCAACCGCTTCCTCGATCTACTGTAAATTCTCGTTTCCATGCTCCGCGCGGTAGCGCAACAAATGTTGGGGTGGCAGATAAACTGCCGCCCCAACCGCCGCGCCGAGCGCGGCCATGCTACGTAAAGAAAAAATGGAAGACTTTACCGATTATCTGCGAGTGTGCGAGGAGGCCGTCCGCGCCGCGGCCGGCGTCGTCCAGAACTGGGTCGGACGGACGGAGACCCGCGAAAAAGGCCCCGCCGATCTCGTCACTCAAGCCGATCTTGAATCTCAAGAGACCGTGCGCCGCATCGTGCTGGGCGCGTTTCCCGATCATACTCTGCTGGGCGAGGAGCATGTAGCACAGCCGCCCTCGGCTGAGCTACATTCCGAATACCGTTGGATCGTCGATCCGCTGGACGGCACGACGAACTTCGTCCATCGAGTGCCCCACTATTGCGTTTCGCTGGCGCTGGAGCGCGGCGGCGAGTTGCTCGTCGGCGCGGTCTATGATCCGGCGCTGGAGGAATGTTTTACCGCCGTCGCCGGCGGCGGGGCGCGGCTCAACGGGCAACCGATCAAAACGAGCAAGGTCTTAAAACTATCCGAGGCGTTGGCGGCCGTCGGCTTTCCGCCCGGAGTGCAAGGCGATTCGCCCGACCTGCGGATGTTCCTGAAATTGGTCCCGCGCTGTCAGGCGATTCGGCGGACCGGCTCGGCGGCCTTGAATCTCTGCTACGTGGCGGCCGGGCGGTTCGATTTGTTCTGGTCGTTCTCGACCCACGTTTGGGACGTGGCGGCGGGCGTATTGATGATCCGCGAGGCCGGCGGCGTAGTCACCTCATCGACCGGCGGAGAGTACTCGTTGGAGTCGGCCGATTTTCTCGCCGCCGCCAATCCCGCTCTCCATGCCCAGTTGCGCGAGGCCGCCGCGGCGCTCAATATGTAGGGTGGGTCGAGCGTCAGCGATCCCCACCATATCCGCTGCAAGCAACGTCCGTCTCGAAGTCGAACCGCCCTCATCCCCGGCCCCTCTCCCAAAGGGCGAGGGGAGATGGCGTATCAGGGCAAGAGCGTTTCGCCCGTCTCGGCGTCGAGCAGCAACGTGGATGGGACGAGCGGCTCCAACTCCAGCTTCTTGCCGTTGCGAAGCGAGAGCGTCCGCTTGCCGCCGGGTTCGGCGACGTGGACCAGCAGCAGATCGCCGCCGGCGTATACGACGTCGTAGCCGTCGCTGTAAAGATGCGCCCCGGCCTGTTGGAGAATGCGCCGCAACACTTTCCGATCGTTAAGCGGGGCGCTGGAGAACCAAGCGGTGCTTGGGCCGAGCGATTTGCGGGCCAAGGCCACCTGATCCGTATCTTTCAAGCGTCCCAAGGGCGTCGCCTCGGGGTCGGCTACGACGAACAGCGGCTCGATCGGCGCCGACAGGCCGTATTCGATCCGGGGCGACTCGGTTGCGACCATGGCGGTCGAGGCTCGGGCCGGTTCGAGCTTAATGCCCACCACTGCGGAGACGTTTTCCGGCGCGAGCTTTTCGCCGTCGGTGTAGCCGGGCGCCGATTGCCAGACGAGGTGGCGTCCGTTGCGGGCGACCTTCGCGCGGACCAGCTCGCGCTGCCGCTGGTCGAGCTTGAAGACGTTGGCGAAAATCACCGCCTTGTATCGGTCGAGATCGACGCGGTCCAGGTCGAACAGGTAAATCATATCCACGGCCGCGCCGGCGTGAAGCAGCTCTTCGGCAAGTCCGTCGAGCAGTTCGGTCGAAACGGGATCGATTTTTTTATTGTGTCCGGAGTAGTAGAACGATTCGTCGTCGTAGACCAGCAGCACGTCGGCGGCCGGCCTGTAGGGACGGCGAAAGTACCGCTCGGAAACGGAGCGCATGTTCTCGATCTCGGGCCACAAGGCGGGATGGTCCCACATGCCGACCGAGGATTTCGTGGGGTGATGAGTATGGACGGTGGGGAGTTCGTAGTACCACACGCCCACGCCGCGGCAGGCGGATTGCATGATGTTTCGCCGCAGCAGGGCGACGCTTTCGGCGAGCCGGTCGCCGGCTAGGGCCTTTTCGGCGTCGGTCTGCCGCGAGTTGACTTTCCACAGGGTCGGCAACTCGTCCATCTCGTCGATAAACAGCTTTCCGTGCAGGCGGCACGATTCGACCAGGGTCCGCGACAGCCCCGACTGTCCCCGGCCGAGGTGTCCGTATGACTGGGGCGCGGCCAGGTAATCGACCGCCGGCGAGTCGAGCGCGCGTTTTACTTCCAGGTGTCCCCCGGCGGCCATGCGTCCGAACATCTTGAACCAGTATCCGTGGAAGCCGCCGGCAAGGATCGGCCGCGGCCAGTTGTCCTTGACGGCGCGGCAAAAATGGATGAACGAATCGGTTACCGTTTGATGCTGACAGCGGTAGTAGTCGATGACTCGTTGTTCCCGTTGCGGATCGCGGAGGAATCCGGCGCGGTTGTTCATGCGCGGTTCGACGCCCGGCACGGTGGCGGTGTCGAATGTAGTATTCGGGTCGTTCCAGGCCGCTTGCAGCGCCCGGTCGTCGCCGTATCGGTCGCGGAGCCAGCGGCGGAACCGGTCGGTCATGGCTTTCGAGGTGTCCGGCTCGTTGCGGACGAAGCTCCAGTAGTGCCACTCGTGATACACGCCCGAAACCAAGTGGACGGCGAACAGGGCGTCTCCCTCGGGCGTTTCAGCCAGTCGGCGGCAAAGCTCGCCGACCTTCGCGCCGCAGTCGCGCAGCCAGGCGCGCGAGGCGAGGCTGTTGCGGAGCGACGGCTCTAGATCGTGGATGAAGTTCGGCTGCGTCGGATGGAGATGATTTTGCACCACTTCCGTGTCGGCGAAGCGGGTGCACTCGTCCGGGTGCGATTCGTTCCACCACACGGGAGCGCCGACGTCGAGGCGGACCATCACCGCCGCGTCGGGACAAACGTCGAGCACGCCGCGTATCTGGCGCCGGATCAGGTCGATGTCGAACTTATCCGGCGCGGTCCACATTTGCTTAAGCTCCGCGTGGACGTGAAAGAGGCGGAATCCCCGCTGGGCGAACATTTCGATGTTGTAGCGGGGCGCTTCCTCCCACGTCCAACGGACGCCGATCTGCGCCGCCAGGGCGTAGATTTGCGGCAGCGTCGGCCGGCCGTTGATAAGCAGCGTGGGCCGCCCGTTTCGCGTCTCGACGCGGGCCTCGACGGACCGGCCCAACGAGCGGAAAGGCTCCGCCGCCAAACATGCGTCCGGGGCAATAAACGTCAAAGCGATCAGAGAAAAAATTATAAGAACGAGTTTTGAAATTGGATAAGAGCACTTTTGTGGGTGCCACTGCTGGCTTGTCCAGCAGTGTCCGAACAAATATCTCAGAAAAACACTGCTGGACAAGCCAGCAGTGGCACACATTTCAAAGCTCGTTCTAAGAATAAGATGTAGAGGTATGACGATGCCGTGTTTCATGGGGAAGGTTCCTGGGGAAGGCGCGGAAGGCTAGGACGGCGACTTCCCATTATAACAGATCAAGCGCGGATGCAAAAGACGCGGACGTAGGTCAGGCTCCGCCTGACAATCATTACGTCTGTGTCAAGCGGAGCCTGACCTACATATTGCTCAGCTCTGCGTCAGCTTGACGAAGCGGGCCTTTAGCTCGCGGGTCATGGGGCCGGGCTTGCCGTCGCCGATAACCCGCCCGTCGATCTTCACCACGGCGATCACCTCGGCCGCCGAGCCGGTCAGAAAACACTCGTCGGCCACGTAGGCGTCGTACTTGGTCAAGGGGATTTCCAGGACTTCGGCGCCCATTTCGCGGGCCAGGTCCATCACGCAGTTGCGAGTGATGCCTTCGAGTATGCCGGCGTTGGGCGGAGGCGTCATCAGCCGGCCCTTGCGGACCAGGAAGATGTTGTCGCCGGTGCATTCGGCCAGCTCGCCCTTGTGGTTGAGCATCAAGGCCTCGATGCAGCCGGCCTGCTTCCCCTCGATCTTCGCCAGGATGTTGTTCAGGTAGTTCAGCGACTTGATTCGCGGGCTGAGCGAGGCGGGATGGATGCGCGGCGAGGAGACGGTGACGATCTCCAATCCCTTGTCGTAAAGCTCCGGCGGATAAAGAGCGATGCCGGCGGCGATGATGATGATGCTCGGCGTTTTGCACTTGTCCGGGTCGAGGCCCAGGTCGCCGACGCCCCGGGTAACGATCAGGCGGATGTAGCCGTCGTTGACCTCGTTCAGGGCGACGGTTTCCTCCATGACCTTGGTCAACTCTTCCTTCGACATGGGTATTTCCAGGCGGATGGCCTTGGCCGAATCCCACAGCCGGTCGATATGTTCGACGGTTTTGAAGATTTTACCGCCGTAGACGCGGATGCCCTCGAAGACGCCGTCGCCGTAGAGCGCGCCGTGGTCGAAGACGCTGATTTTGGCGTTTTCTTTGTCGTAGTATTTTCCGTCGATGTAGATTTGCATGATCGGGGTCGGGGGTTCGGGGATTCGGGAGTTATGTTGGTGGTTTCGAGAGTTGATGATTGTCCGTTTAGCGGCCCCGCTAAACGGATGCCATTTTTCAACTAGAATTCGCTTTTTCCGCCGCTTCTTCCTCGCGGAGGGACCAATCGGCGCCTTTCTTTGCCAGATAGAAGCAGGCGAGCGCGAGGTACACAAACATCACCAGGCTGATGTATTGACCAGGCCAGTCCTTGTACCAGTCTTCGGGCGTGCCTTTCAAGACTTCTTCTCTGTCGTCCGTTTCCTTGGTGTCGAATTCTTCGCCGGAGCCTGCATTCTTGATGTCTGAATCATTAGCGTCTTTATTCGCGTCGTCTGTTTTCTTCGACTCGGAATCTTCTCCGGCACCCACTTTTTCGAGTTCGAAATCCACGCCTATGGAGATGTATTGAATTGGCGCCCCCACGGCTGTCAAGCGCATGGTGGCGGCAACGATGCCGAAAATGGCGGCGCCTGCCATCAGTCCAGAAGCAATGAGTATCCCCTGGTCCCGCCTCGCTTTGCGCACTTTCTCGCTGCCGCCGGTCTTGCCCACGATATGCGCGGCGAAGGCCCCGGCAAGCACGCCGACGTTGGTGAAGATTGGGATGTAAATCCCCAGCGCGAAGGCCAGCATCGGCACTCCGGCCATGTAGAGCATTATGGCCACGCAGCCGCCCAGTCCATATAGGAGCCATGGCCGGCTGGCCGGGTCGGCAAGCAGTCCCTTGCTGACCTCAGCCATCATGTTGGCCTGCGGAGCGGGCAGAACCTCCGAGTTGGAGATCGTCGTGCCCGGCTTCAGAAAGTGATACCCCGAATCCATGATCGGAATGACAAAGGCCACGACGAGGGCCGCGAGGATGACGCCGGCGAACTTCCAGACCTCCTGATTGCGGGGCGTGGAGCCGATCCAGTAGCCGATCTTGAAGTCGGATATAAGCGCTCCCGAAGTGGACAACGCCGTGCAAACCGCGCAGCCGACGATCAAAGCGATGAACATCCCGCCCTCGCCCTTCAATCCGGTCGCCATCAGGACCACTATGGTAAGCACCACGGTGATCAGCGTCATGCCGGAGACCGGATTGACGCCGACGATGGCGATGGCTTGGGCGGCAACCGGCGTGAAAAGGAAGGAGAGGATGAAACCGACGACCGCACCGACAACCGCATATAAAAGGCATTGATTCGTCGTGAAGACCGGCGCGTCGTCGGGTCCAGTGAGCATTTTGCCTATCACGAAGAATAGTATCGCCATGAGAAGCGTCGAGCCGAACTGGACCAGCAGCACGTTGCGGGGCGTCATATCGAGTTGCGTGCGCGGCACGTTCTCCGCGGCGCCTCCCCCCTTCAGCCCCTTAAAACCGAGGGAAATAGAACCGAGAACAATCTTGCCCATGCGGATGATGCCAATGATGCCGGAAACGGCAATCGCACCGATGCCGATCGGTTTGACAAACTCGTCAAAGATGTCGGCGGAGGACATCTGCGAGATGACGTGGGTCTTCCCGGCGTAGACGAACTCGGGAATTTGCGAACCGAAGTGATAGATCAGCGGTATTAACACCAAGTAGGCGAACACCGATCCGGAAGCGATTATGGCGGCGTATCGCAGACCAATGATGTAGCCCAGGCCGAACAACGCCGCCAGGCCGTTCATCGACACGTCGAGGCGCAAATCCGACATCCACTTGCCGAATCCTTCGCCTTTGCCTATCCACCCGAGGAGCGACTTAGTGGTCATCATCGGATTCCAGGCGTGGAGCGCCTCGATGGCGAAGTCGTATGCCGCGCCGAGGCCGAAGGCCGCCAGCAGCACCTTGCCGGCGCTCTTGGACGTGCTCTCCCCGGAGACCAGAATCTCGTTGATGGCGGTTGCCTCCGGGAAAGGTAGATCGCCGTGCAGGTCCTTCACGAAATACTTGCGCAGCGGGATAATGAGTACGATCCCCAGAAATCCGCCGATGCAGCAAGCCAAGAATATCTGCCACCACTGAACGTTGAGTTGGTTGATGTATAGGGCCGGAATGAGAAACGCGGATCCGGCGGCGACCACGCCGGCCGCTTGGCCGATCGACTGCACGATGACGTTCTCAAGAATAGTGCTCTTGCCGCTGCGTTTCAGCCCCTTGCTGCCCAGAAAAATAGCCATGATGGCGATGGGAATGGCGGCTTCGATGGCGTTTGCCGCCCGAAGGGCCATGTATACGCAAGCGGCGGAAAACACCAACACCATCACCAGCCCCACCGTGACGGACCAAATCGTCACTTCCGCTCGCCGGTCTTCCGGTGGCACAATCGGCTTATACTCCTCGCCGGGAGCCAGCTTGGTGTAAGCATTGTCCGGAAGGATATTACCGGTTTTTTTCGATGTGGCGGTTTCCATCTAGGCAGTCTCCGCTGGGGGGTTGAAATTGGTTATTGCAAATGTATTTGGCGGTCGGCCGTTTAGCGGCCGTCGGCACGACGGCCTCACATAACGCGGCAAGCCGCCGTGCCGGCGGCTGCTAAACATGCAATCTCAATCGCTATAAATACTTACCATAGCGATTGACTATTCCGCGATGCGTCCCTCGACCAATCGGACGATGCGGTCGGCCTGCCGGGCGATGGAACGATCGTGCGTGACCATTACTATAGTGAGGTTCCGCCGGTCGTTCAAGTCCCTCAGAATGTGGATAATTTCCTCGCCGGTCGACGTGTCGAGATTGCCGGTCGGTTCGTCGGCCAGCAGCAGACACGGCTTGGTCACAAGAGCCCGGGCGATGGCCGCCCGCTGCATCTCGCCGCCCGACAGTTCGCGGGGACGATGCTTCAGCCGATGGCCCAGCCCGACCATTTCGAGCAATTCCTTGGCTTTGCACTTAAATTGCCGCCGCCGAGCCAGATAGGACCACGTTCCGTGCCGGATCATCAGCGGCGCCAGCACGTTTTCCAAGGTGTTCAGTTCGGGCAGGAGGTGATAGAACTGGAAGATCATGCCGAACTGATGGTTTCGCAGCCGGTCCCGCTCGGCCGCCGGCAGGTTGTCGATCCGCCGACCGTCGTAGTGGATTTCGCCCCGATCGGGCGCGTCAAGCGTGCCGAGCAGATGGAGCAGCGTACTCTTGCCGCAGCCGCTCTGTCCGACGATCGAGAGGAATTCTCCTCGGCGGACCTCCATATCGACGCCGCGGAGCACCGGCACCTCGACGGGGCCTTTGTGATAGCTTTTGTGGATGTTGGTCGCGCGGAGTTGGTCTTGGGTTCGGGGATTCGGGGATTTGGGGATTTGGGATTCGGGATTCGGGGTTCGGGGTTCTGGGATTCGGGATTCAGATGTAACGAGATAATCCACTTCCGTACCCTGACCTTTGACCTCCGACCTCCGACCCCTGGTCCCTGGCCCCTGGCCTCTGACCCCTGTGCTGCTACTCATATCGGAGTGCCTCCACCGGATGGAGCCGGGCGGCGCGTCGCGCCGGCAGGATGCTCGCCAAGACGGCTATCGCCAAGGCCCCGCAGACGATCCAAAAAACGGTCCATGGCAACACGACCGCCGGAATCTCGTAGAAGTAGTAGATCGAGGGATCGAAGACCGGCTGCCCGGTGGCCCAGGCGATAAAGTCGGCGATCTCGTTGATGTAGCGGACGAACAACAGCCCAATGACCAATCCCGCGCCGGAGCCGACCGCGCCGAGCGATAGTCCGTAGCCGAGGAAGATGCCCATCACGCCGCGGCTCGAAGCGCCCAGCGATTTGAGAATTCCGATGTCGCGGGTCTTTTCCACGACGATCATATAGAAGATGGCCAGGATGCCGAACCCGGCCACGGCGATAATCATAAACAAAAGGATGTTGAGGATGCGGGTTTCCATGTCCACGGCCGAGAGGAGCGCCCCCTGCTTGTCGCGCCAGGTGGAAACGACGTAGTCCCGAGGCGAAAAGGCGGCGCGGAGTAGGTCGCGGACAGCCTCGCCGTCGGCGCCGGGCTTGAGTTTGATCTGAATGGCGTTGATCCAGCCGACGCCGGTCGTCGGGTCCCACATGCCCCGCATTTTTTGCAGCTTGCGGATCGGCACGAAGACGAACTTCGAGTCGTACTCGCTCATCTTGCTTTCGTAAAAATCGACGATCGTGAAGTTGTCGCTGGTGTCCTTCGGCGGCTGGCCGACGGTGACGGTGGTCAACTTGACGTCGTCGCCGGGCAAGACCCGAAAATGATCCACGCCGTCGGACGTGCGAAAACTCGCCATGGCCATTCCCAACACGATGCCGGCGTGTTGTTCCGCGGCGGGATCAAAACGGTTTATCTCTTCTTCCGGCAGCCGGCCGGCGAACGGATCGCGCGTCGGCGCCGACAAGGGCGGAGTCGACGACTCCGGCGGCGGCGCTGATTGAGGTTGTCGCCGCTGTAAGTATTTCTCCTGAAACTCCCTGAACCGCGCCATCTCGCGGCGATGTTTCCAGCCGGCGCCGGCCATTGGTTCCCGCGGCGGAGCCTCGTCGCCCGCCTGATGATCGCGGACGTCGTAGCCGTCCTCGTGAAGCAGGAAGCTCATCGCTCGGCGGTTTGCGGGATGCTGGAGGAATTTCCCGAAATCGCTCACCTTGCTCTGCGTCCGCTCGTCGATGCCAACCAGGTCGACCGGCATGACGATCGTGTTCTCGCCGTTCCGTAAATAAAGCATCGCCTGAATGGCGACCATCGGCGAGAGGGCCTCGATCCGGTCGCCCGCCACTTGCATGATCCGCTCGGCGTGGGCGTCGAAGTCGTACATGCCCGAAAGACTGCACGACTCCAGCATCAAGTCGGAGATTGTGCCCTTGATGCGGTTTTTCATCTCGCCGGTAAAACCCTGCATCACGCTGTTGACCACGATCAGCGTGGCCACCCCGAGCGTGACGCTGATGATCGACGCCAACGCGATCCAGCGCGTGCGAAGGTATCGCAGGCAGAGGAGTAATTTGTACATGAGTGGGGATTAGGGATTGGGGATTGGGGATTGGATGTTCGCCGCTTGCGGTTTCGCGGATTCCTCTTTTTCCGGTCTCAACAACGGGAACAATATCACCTCGCGGATCGACTGCGAGTTGGTCAATAGCATCACCAGCCGGTCGATGCCGACGCCCAAGCCGCCGGCCGGGGGCATGCCGTTGCGCAACGCGCGAATGAAATCGCGGTCCATCTTAGCCATCGACTCTTCTTCAGCCAGCCCGTCGAGTTGGCGGGTAAAAAGCTCTTCCTGCAAGTCGGGGTCGTTCAACTCAGTGTAGGCGTTGGCCACTTCCATCCCCTGGATGAACAACTCGAACCGCTCGGCGATCGCCGGATTCGCGGCTTTACGTTTGGTCAACGGGCAGATGCTGGCCGGATAGTCGGTCACGAATATCGGCCCGACCAACGCCGGCTCGACCCGTTCCTCGAAGACGAAGTTTTTCACCACGTCCGGGTGTTTTCCGGCCGTCTCGAAGCCGATCCCCTCGGCGATTTTGCGGATTGCTTCTATATCGTCGGCCGCCGCGCCGGCGTGTTCGGCGAACAGTTCGTCATAAGTTTTGCGAGCGAACGGCGGGGTGAAGTCGATCTCCTTCTCGCCCCAGGGCAATATAAAGCCGCGACCGTCGGTCGCGCAATCACACTGGGGCGCGACCGACGGTCGCGGCTTTATCGCCTCGACAATCATCGCCTCGGTCAACTCCATCATCGTCTCGTAATCGCCGTAGGCCTGATAGACCTCGAGCATCGTGAACTCGGGATTGTGCCGGGCGTCGATCCCCTCGTTTCGATAGACGCGGCCCATCTCGTATACCCGCTCGATCCCGCCGACCAACAGCCGCTTTAGATGCAACTCCAAGGCGATTCGCATGTAGAGGTCGATGTCCAGCGCGTTGTGGTGCGTGATGAACGGCCGAGCGGCGGCCCCGCCGGCGATCGAGTGGAGCGTCGGACCTTCGACCTCGACGAAGCCCCGGCCCCCGAGCGTCCGGCGGATCGACTCGACGATCTTCGTCCGCCGCAGAAATGTTTCCAACACGCCGTCGGTATGGATCAGATCGAGATACCGCATCCGCTGGCGAAGCTCGGGGTCGTTCAACCCCTTATGTTTTTCGGGCGGAGTTTCGATCGATTTCGTCAGGAACTTCAAATCCTCGGCAAAGATGGTCAACTCGCCGGTGCGGGTCTTTTTCAACTCGCCGTCGACGCCCACTATGTCGCCGAGATCGAAACACTTTGCCAGCTCGAAATTCTCGTTGCCCACCTGCGCCTTGCCGATCATCACCTGGACGGTGCCCGACCAATCGCGGATTTGCAGCCAATGGACTTTTCCCGACGGCCGCCGCAGAACGATTCGTCCGGCCGCGCGGACCTTCGGGCCATGCTGCTCGGGCGGCTTGCCCGTCTCGCAGTCGCCGGCCGGCTCGACGCGGATTTCCTCTTCCTTCGCCCTGATGTCGCCGATCGGCTGATGATCGTCGAACCGCGACCCCCAGGGGTCGATGCCCAGCTCCTTTATTCTGCGCAGTTTTTCGCGTCGCGCGGCCTCGAGCGCCTTCTCTCCGGCGGGCGACTGTTGGTTGGGCTTATCGTTCATTCGGTGAAAATGGGCAAGCAGGGGTGTAGAAATGAATCATGCGGTCGAGGCATTGTAATGGAACGGGGGGTTGCCTCCAAGATCATAATGACGGTTTGTGATAGACATTGGCGCAAACTTGACGACCTTTCGACGCGCGGGTAGCCTGTTTAATATGCTTTATATGAGGGACTAGCGAATGTGCCGCGGTTTCTCGCCTGGATTACAACGTATAGTGCAACTCGAGTTGGCATCCGGCAATTACGCTTCGGAAGACGAGTTGTTGTTGACGGCGGTCCGGCTGCTCAATCAACGCGAAAAAGACTTGCGCGACTTTAAGACACGGCTCCAAGGTCGGCTCGAACGGCTGGCAACCGTTCACAGGGGACTGTCCCAATTTTCGAGGTTTACAGCGAAAATGGGACTGTCCCCCTCGGCGGTGAAGGGGACAGGCA
>JAFGLH010000168.1 GCA_016928165.1 Pirellulales bacterium
AACAGAATTGGATGGTTGTCGCCGGGTCGCGGCCCGGCCTACGTTACTTGTGATGGCGGTGGTTGTGGCGGGCGTTTCGCTCGTCGGCTGTCGGCCCGCGGCGACATCGGACTCGCGGCCCGAGGACGCATCGGCGGCCGCGAACCGGCGGACCAACCCGACCGCTTCCCGGATGGGTCAATCGATCGATCCGGCGCCCCGGGTCGCGGCGGACCACACGGCGGCTAAGCAAGAGCCGGCGTCCAAGGATGTGTCTCCGCCGCGGATCGACGCGCCGCCGCCGGCCCAGTCGCCGCGGCAGACGCTGGCCGACTTGCTCGATCAGCCGAGCGATGCCGTCGATCGGTGGCTGCCCGACGTCGCGAGAGTTCACGTCGACGACTCGGCCGCCGCCGCGGCCGGTATCCGGCGGGTGGCCGGACGTTACGTGGTGCTCTACACCGATCTGCCGGCGGGTGAGGCGACCGACGGGCTGCCGGCCGCGTTCGATCAGGCCGTTGGCCAGTGGTGCGACTATTTCGGCGTCGAGCCGGCAAAGACGGCCGATTGGCAAATGACCGGTTTCTTGATCCGCGATCCCGAACGATTCCGGCGGCTGGGGTTGTTGCCCGACGATTTGCCCCCTTTTCAGCATGGTTACTGCCGCAACATGGACTTATGGGTCTATGAACAAGGAAGCGATTACTACAGCCGCCATTTGGTCTTGCACGAAGGCGTGCACGGTTTCATGAACGCGATGCTGGGGGCTTGCGGGCCGCCGTGGTTCATGGAAGGGCTGGCCGAACTCCTGGCGACCCATCGGCTGAGCGACGGCCGGCTTACGGTGAACCACGTGCCGCGCGACCGCGACGAAGCGCTGCTGTGGGGACGCATCAAACTGGTGAAGGACGCGATCGCCGCCGGTCGCGGACAGAGTCTGCGCCAGTTGGTCGACACGCGATTCGACGCTTTTCTTCAAAAGGAACCCTACGCATGGTCCTGGGCCGCCGCGTTGTTTCTGGACCGGCACCCGCGCTGGGGCGAACGGTTTCGGCGGCTTTCCAAGGACGTACTCCGGCCCAACTTCAATCGGCGATTTATCAAGGTGGTGGGCGGCGACTGGCCTTCGCTCGAACAGCAATGGCAGGTTTTCTTGGCCGATTTGGAATATGGCTGCGACGCGGCGGCCGCCTTGATCGATCCCGCGCCGGGCAAATCCATCGAGCCGGCCGGCGCGAAGGTCGACGTTTCGGCCCAGCGCGGATGGCAGAACAGCGGCTTGCGCGTTGAACAGGGTAAAAAGTACGTCCTGCGGGCCGACGGCCGATATCAGGTGGCCGACGAGCCTAAGCCCTGGTGGTGCGAGCCGGGCGGCGTGACTATCCGCTATTATCGAGGACGGCCCCTGGGCATGCTTCTGGCCGCCGTCTTGCCCGAGAACGATCAATCCCCCAAACCGCTCGAGCCGATCGCCGTCGGCCGCGGCGCGGTCCTCGCGCCCCAGCGTTCGGGCACGCTCTTTTTCAAGATCAACGAGTCGTCGGGCCAATGGGGCGACAACGCGGGCCGGCTTTCGGTCGAAATCCGCCCGGAGTGAACCGATTCCCGGGTTATTCCGGCAGCGGTTGGTCCTTGGTTTTGGGGGCGGATAGAACGACAACGATTCCCAGCAGGAAGATCGAGCACATCGTCAGCCTGGCCCAACGCATCGGCTGCTGAAAACATGCTCACGACCAGTGTGAGCGTGGCGCCCGATTTCCGGACGCCCTTAAGTAATTCAGCGAGAATGAAGTTAGCCGCCGCGCCTGCGTGGCGTTGAAAAGTAAGTTCCCGACAAACGCCGCGCAGGCGCGGCGGTTAACGCTTTTCTTGGCGAATACTTCGGACGGTTGGAGTATTGCGAATCCTTGAATTCTTGACAAGCGGGTAGAGTTGTGATAAGAAAAAACGCTGTCTTTATGAACGGCTCTTGGAGTAGCGCTTCAGACGGTTGAATGGTAAAAAACAGAATAAACCACCCCTATGCAAGATCGAAGGTTTTCCCGCCTTGTGGGCCGGACGCTACGAATGGAGTGCCTCGAACAGCGGATGCTTCTCGCGGCGGCGGAACCGACGGGCTACGAGCAGTATCTGCTCGAGTTGATCAACAGGGGGCGTCTCAATCCGGCGGCGGAGGCCTCGCAATATGGCATTGATTTGAACCAGGGCCTTGCCTCGGGAACGATTTCGGCCGATCCGAAACAGCCGTTGGCCTTTTCGCCCGCGCTCGTTGCCGCCAGTCGGGGACACACCCAGTGGATGATCGCCACCGACATGTTCGATCACAAGGGCAAAGGGGGTTCCGAGCCGGACGACCGGATGAAGGAAGCCGGCTACCACCTTGTGCCGCCATGCAGTTTTGCGGAAAACATTGCCTATTATTCATTCTTTGGCATGATCGGCACCACTGAAATGATTTACGCCGAACTGTTTGCCAGTCCGCAACATCGCAAAAACCAGATGAACGCCTCCTTTCGCGAGGCGGGCGTGGGACTCGCGCAAGGCGACTTCGCGCCCGACGGATACTCATGCAATGCGTTGGTCGCCACCGAGGACTTCGCCTACTCGGGCAGCGGCGTATATCTCACGGGGGTTGTTTACGATGATCGACTGGTTCGGACCGACCAGTTCTACACGCCCGGCGAGGGTCTTGGCGGCGTCACCATCAAAGCCACCCGAAAAACCGACGGCGCCATTTATTCAACCACGTCCTGGGCGTCCGGCGGTTACACGCTTCAGTTGCCGGCCGGCGACTACGCGGTTGTCGCCACCGGCGGCGCGCTGGGGGCCCGGATCGCCGGCAGCGACGTGAAAATCGGATCGCGGAACGTCAAAATGGACTTCATGCCGACCCAGGCCGTGGAGCCGGTCGCCGTGATCGACTTATCCATTGTTCGAACGCCCACCGCGACCGATTCCGTGGGCGAGGTCGATTCCTTGCCGTCGAGCGAAACGTGGATCGACGAATGGGATGCATTCTGGGTAGAAATCTGGGTGAGCACGTCCCCGGGAGAAGACCTGGGCGTTGCCTCGGCCCAAGTGGACCTCGCCTATAACACCGGGTGTTTCACGCCAACCGCGATCGAATATGGATCGGCGTTCACGCAAGACCAAACCGGAACGATCGACGACGGCAACGGCGTGGTGCATGGATTGGGCGCCGGCACGTCGAGAGTCGACGCGGGCGACGACGGTTATGTCTTGTTGGCGAGAGTCCGCCTCGACTCGGTGCTGGACGGCGATGCCGCGGGGCTGCCGGTTCCCGAGAATTCATGCGTGACTGCCTGCCCATGCGGCGTTGCCATCGACGGAATGAGTGTGACGCTGGTTGACAACATCCAAGCGAAAACGGTCATGGGAACCCTGCCCGCGACGGAACTTTGGCCGGTGGCGTATGACCTTGACGATAACGGCTGGGTGGGCCTGGGCGATCTCTCTTATTTTGCGGCGGCCTACGGCAAGTCGGCGGGCGAGCCTGGCGTGAGCCATGGTCGCGATTGCGATTTCGACGGCAACGGGGAGATCGGTCTGGGCGACTTGAGCTACTTCGCCGCGGCCTATCGGCTCGGACACGGCGACCCCGGATCCGTCCCCATGCCGTTCGATTTTCCGAGCATGTGGCGTTCGTCGAGCGAGACGGCAACCGACGTTTCGCAAACCGCCTTCATCGTGGCCGCCCCGCTCGGGGATATCCAAGACTCAAAAGAAATGGCCGCAGCCCGCGATGAGGTATTTGCCCGCGACGATGATTCAATGATCGAGTCGACGATAGCGCAACGATATGGGGCATGGATGTTTGCCGTGGACTCGTGGCGGCCGTCTCGGCGAAACGATGGAACGCTTCCAGAGGCGATTGCGATTGCAATGATCCTCGCGGATTCGTCCTCACCCCGATCGTCTTCCGGAATAAGATGAAGTTTCTAGTTCTACTGTCCAAAGATGATATTCAACATAACCCTCTTTTGTGCAAGGAGTTCGGCAAGCACGTTTCTCATACCACGTAAGGGCGCGAAGATCACGAAGCAAAAAGCAGATTTGCCCTGGACACCGTGTCTCTTCGCTTCTGGTGCTATGGGCTTCTTCGTGTGCTTCGTGA
>JAFGLH010000169.1 GCA_016928165.1 Pirellulales bacterium
CCGCGTCATTTCCGTCGGACCTGCCGTCCGAAGACCTGCTGTGCGGTTGAGTGCTGCGAGCCGGTCGAGACTTGCGCGCCTGCTTGCGGCAAATAAACTTGCAAACCAGGGGCTGTTCGGACTCGCCCCCGAAAAAGAGTATGGGCAATCCGGCTTTCGAGTAAACGCAGGCGGCCCGGTCGATAATCGGCCGGGCCGTCTGGTGTTTCTTGGCGGGGCCGATGAGGTTATTCGAGCTATTCAGGAAACAGCGTCGTCGATAGATACCGCTCGCCCAGGTCGGGCAACATGACGACGATCAACTTGCCGGCGTTTTCATTTCGTCGGGCAAGTTGCAGCGCCGCGGCGGCGGCCGCCCCGCTGCTGATCCCGCACATAAAACCTTCGAGCCGGGCCAATTGCCGGGCGGTCGCCACGGCGTCCTCGTCGCGGACCCGGACCACCTCGTCGATCACCGAGAGGTTCAACACGTCGGGGATGAATCCGGCGCCGATTCCTTGGATGGCGTGTTTGCCGGGCCGCAGCGGTTCGCCGGCCATCCGTTGGCTGATGACCGGGCTGGCGGCCGGCTCGACGGCCACCATGCGAAGTTCCGGCTTGCGCGGCTTAAGGGTTTCGCCCACTCCGCTGATTGTCCCGCCGGTGCCCACGCCGGCGACGATCATATCGACCCGGCCGGCGGTGTCGCGCCAGATTTCCTCGGCGGTGGTGCGGCGGTGGACTTCCGGGTTGGCCGGGTTCTTAAATTGCTGGGGTATGAAGCAACGCGGGTTGCCGGCCGCGTACTTCTCGGCCGCGCGGATCGCGCCAGGCATTCCCTCGGCGGCCGGCGTCAAGACTATCTCCGCCCCCAACGCCTTGAGCAACCGACGCCGCTCGACGCTCATGCTCTCCGGCATGAAGACCTTCAGCCGGTATCCGCGGGCGGCGCAGACGTAGGCCAGACCGATGCCCGTGTTGCCGCTGGTCGGTTCGACCACGACGCTATCCGAGTTGATTTTTCCTTCGCGCTCGGCCGTTTCGATCATCGCCCGGGCTATGCGGTCCTTTACGCTCCAGAGGGGATTGAGGTTTTCTAGTTTGCCCGCCACGGTGGCGACGCATCCTTCGGCGATCCGCCGCAGCCGCACCAGCGGCGTATTGCCGACACACTGGGTAATGTCGTCGTAAATACGACCGATTTCCGCCGCCATGACAACTGCTTTTCTTTTTCGAGGGTTTACAGTTCCGCCGGACCGGACTCTTTGAGGGGCAAGGTTTTTTCGTCCTCCGGCGGCGGTTCGGCGGGGAACTCGCCCCGATGAATAAACGGCCGCAACAGCCCGAAAAGGACTTTGTATCGGTCCTTGGCCGCGGCGTCCGGCTCGACGTCCCAGCTTCCGCCCATGCGAGTGTCGTTCCAGAGCGATCCGAACCCGACGGCCATGACCGATCCCTCTCCAAAGTCAACCACTGCGGCCACGGGAAGTATACCGATGCGGGCAAGAGGACGACCGCCGGAAACTTCGCAGGCCCGCTCGACGTCCACCTCTGGCAGCGGGAAAACGGCGATCAATTTCCCCTGCCCCGGTCGATCTCGATGGATCGTCAACCCGAACGGCTGGAGGATGGTGTTGGCCGTCGAGGCGGAATTTTCCGGCGCGTCGATCACCAGCAATCGCCCCCCGTTTGCAACGTACTGCTCCAGGGCCTTGCTGAAGTATTCCGGCGGCGAGAGGCTGGGGCAAATTATCACCAGCACGTCTCCGGCAAAAGCCTCCGTCCCTTTTTTGCGGACCGCCTGGCAATCGAGCCGCGAGAGCCAGGCCTCGAACATCCCGTATCCTTGGTCCTCGCCCATTGCGTACATCCCCTTTCCCAGCGGGACGTTCGACGTGGTGCGATCGACGATCACAAGAGGCTCCGGGTGGAGGGGTTTGGGCGCGGGCATGGCCCAAGCGTGCGCGCCGATGACCGCAAGCGATCCGAAGACCCAGCCGAAAGAACCGGCGGCCAGTAACACGAGCCACTCCCGGTTGCATGTGGCACGGCCGCCATCGGCTGCGTTTCCCCCGGCCGTTTTGCGATCCAATGCGCCGCCGGGGGCGGCTGTGCTATATATCCACAGCCCGAGGCCCAACGAAACCAGCCCGAGCAAAGTTAGCCACGGGCGTGGATTTACCCAAGGGACGGCGTGGTTGAGCCACTCGACCATCCCCAGCATCAGTTCCGACTTGCCCGGCTGGCCGACGCAAAAATTGGAAAAAATCGTCGAGTCGGTGAAAGCCAGCACCCGTCCGCGACCGTAACGGGTCGACCAGGCCTGAATGAACGGCCCGTATCGCATCTCGGCGCAATGCTGTGGAATGGGGAAATAATTCGAGTGGTGATATTCGGGCCCCATGCTCCAAAGACCGCTGCCAACGACGACCGCGCGGCCTCGGCTGCCGCCCGGATCGATCGAGCAAGCGCCGGCGAAATACATCGGCGGCAGGTGCTGGACGACCGGGTGCGGCACGATCGGAACGAGATATTGCTGTTCGTAGGGCGACGGGTTGAAGCTGAATTGCAGGTCGTCGCGGAGGATGAAACCCATCGGGCGGATAATGTCGTTGATGACCGTGGCCGAGCGTTCGTAATTGGTGTGTTCGCCGATCAGCAGCAGCCCCCCGCCGCGCTCGACGAACCGCCGCACCGCCTCAAGCTCCTCGGGGCGGTAGCGCTCGTTGGGCGTTTTGATTATCAACACGTCGCAGCCGCCGAGAGTCTCATCGTCGATCTTGTCGTCCTCCATCAGCCGCGAGACGTCGTAGTATTGCTCGAGGTAGCGGTAGATGCGGGCGTAGTTGTAGCCCGACCCCTCGTCGAACAGCTTCGGCTCGACGAACCATTCGGTATCGTATGGCTTGGTGGTCGGTTCCCACTCGGAGTGGCGTTCGACGACGATCACCCGCCCGTCTTTTCGCCGCCCCGGCGGGTCCCAGTATACGGCCGCCGTGAGGTTGGCGACCGCCAGGGCGATCAATCCGGCGGAGGCGATGAGGTATGAAGGGTATGAAGGGTGTGAAGGGTGTGAAGGGTGTGAAGGGTGTGAAGGGTGTGAAGGGTGTGAAGGGTTTAGGGGACGGATGAATCGGCAAGATAATATGACGGGAACAATTAACAGGACGAGCAACATCCACGGGGAAAAAATGTGGTTCATCGCGTGCAACGGCTGGTTGGGATCGGTCCGCAACACGCGATGTATGTATACGGCCGTCAACAATCCCGCCCGCGCCGGCAGCCAGAGCAATACGATCAGCGTCAATATCCTTGCTTGCTTGAGCCACATCCGCCATTGATCGCCGGGGTGGACTTCATTTGTTGGGGTGGCAGTTGAACTGCCGCCCCAACATGTAATGCCCAACACCACCAACGCGCCGACGAAAAACAGCAGCGTGACCGGGTCGAGCAGCAGTTCCCACGTGGCGGCGAGCCTGTGCGTCTGGCGCATCGAATGGACGACGACCGTTGCTCCGTCGGCCGCCGCGTCCATGCCCAAAAATGAGGCGACGCCGGCGACCGCCTCGGGCAACGGCCAGGGCAAATCGTGCGATCGGGCGGTCCACGCCGCGTAGACTTCCAGAACCAACGCCTGGACGAACATCGCCACCCCGGCGGCGATCGCTCCGCCGGAGAGCCACTCGATCCAGCGGCGTCTGACGTGCGTCAGCCGCGGCGCCAGTCCCAGCGCGATCAGCAGCGGCGCCGCGCGATATGGCCAAGGGGCGAACCAGATGGCCGGCAGCAACAACACCAGGATAATTGCATCATACAATGTTCCGCTGCCAGCTTGTCCGGCGGAGTATTCCGCACTGCTGGACAAGCCGGCAGTGGCGCACGTCGTACCCAGCAGCGCTACGGCCGCCGCGACCGTCGCCGCCCAGGCCCAACCGTCGGCCGGATAAAAATAGTAAAGCCCCAGCATCCAGGAGCCGGCCAACAGCGCCGTCGCTATCCAGAAACGAAATTTCATGACTATTGCATGTCCACGTCTTGTTCGCTTATCTCGGCCGGTGGATTCCACTCCGTCTGACCGGGAACCACGCGGCTGAGCAGCCATCGCCAGAAGCGGATCGTCTCAGTCGAGGCGCCCTCGGCCGATTCAAGATTTTCGTTGGCGGCGAAGTGCGTATCGCCGATCACGACGAAATTTCCGTTCCCCCTGGAACTCTTGGCGACATAAGACCAGTCTTTTCCCGGCAACTGCACCAAACCCATTGCCCGCTCGCCGATCGTCTCCACCGGCCAGGCCGCGTACAATCTAAACGGATCCATGTCGTCGGAGACTTTCACGTAGTCGGCGCCCAGTGGAAAAGGTTCCTGAAAGTTTTCGCCCGGCGGGACAGGCGAATGGGGCACCCGAATCCCGAAATCCGCCAGCAGCGACGCGCTTGGCCGGACGTCTTCCGCGCCGACCAGGCAGATCATCGTGCCGCCGTCTTCTACGAACTCTCTTATCGCGGCCCGCTCGGCGGTCGAGAACCCTCGCCCCGGACCGATGGAAATCAACAGCCCGCAACGCTCCAGCCGCTCCGGCATCAAATCCGGCGCATACAGGGGCAGATAGCCGTGGCGCATCAAGGTCCGCAGCAGGCCGGCCAAGCCGCCGTCGGACCACGTGTCGCCACTGAAAGATTCCAGGTGCGAGGCGTCGATGTAGGCCAGGTTGTTCAATTCGCCGCGCCTCCCGTCGGGCATCACGCGAGCGGACCAGTAGCCGGCCGCCGAACACCAGATCAACGCCACGCCCAACAGCGATGGGACCAACATTAACTGCCAAACCGACGGCCGGCAGACCAACAGCGCGATCATCCCGGCCAACGCGGCCAACGCGGCAAGTTGCCGCCAAAGGGCCGTGGGCGACGACGGGCGATTCGCCATGTAGCTCAACAAACGGCCGACGAACGGATACGTGCCGGCAAGATTCTCGTTGTGCAGCGGCGCGGTGTCGCCGAGCACGACGACCCGGCCGCGGCCGAACGGCTGCTCGGCGGCCAAGATCAAATCGCCCAACCGTTCGCCGGCGTCGTACGACGAATAACCGCTCAACGCCGCCGTGTTGCCCGGGTCGCTCCATCCCCATCGGCCGGTAAAAATAGGGTCGGCGAGCCAGCCGGCCGCGATCGAGGAGCCGGTTTGCATCCCAAACGGATTTCTACGGTCGTTCAGTCCGAAGGCGGCCGGGTGAGGGGAAATGTCGTAAGATTGCTCCCAACCGGCGGCGAGCGGCACGGCCGTGTCGAAGCGGACCCGCATCGCCAGCGGCTCCAGCGCCTCGTTGAACGCGCTTTGCGAATCGCCCCAGCGGACGGCCTGTTCGCCAACCACCAACAGCGAGCCGCCGCGACGCACGTAGTCCTGGATTCGCCCCAGCGTTTCCCGCAGCCAAGGACGATCGGGATGGATCAACAGCAGGACGTCGGCCTCGGCAAGGTCGCGCTCGGAAAGGTCGTTCGAGATGGAAAATTTCCCGCCCAAACTCTCCACGAACTCGGGCAGCAGCCCATAGTATCCATCGGCGTCGGAATCGTATTCCGGCTTTTGCCATTCGAGCCGGTGTCCCTGTCGATATGCCACGACCTTCTTGCCGCCGAGGTCCGCTGGGGCAATGGTCAACGAGGACAGCAGCGCCGCCGCGACGGCCAGCAGCGCCGGCCCAAAATGAAACACCATGTCCAACGCCAGTTCCGCGCCGGTGACGTCTTCGTCGCCTTCCTTTATTTGCCCCGCCGGCTCTAACGCCGCGCGCCACGGCGCCGAACGGACCATCACGGCGACGATCAGTCCTTGAAAGACCATTGCCAGCAGCGGCAGGTTCCAGGGTATCAAGGTCCGCAACCCATTGCTCAACGTCCAGAGGCCGACGTGGTTGTTTCCTTGCTCCAAGGGGGCAACGGTTTCCGGCAAATGGGCAAGCAGCTTTTCCGAGTTCGCCAATACGATCAGATACGCAAGCTGCCCGAAAATTATCGCCGCGGCCGCCCAAAATGCTCGAAGCTTGCGGGGCGTTGGAGCGTGAATGATCCAGGCAACATATATCGCCGCCGCGAGAACCAGGAAATCGACCCCGCCGAAGGTCGCTCCAACGTTCAGCCGGTTGCCGGCCAGCCATCCGGCGACGCCGCCGAGCAACCATCCGATCCAGTCGGCTGCGTGCCATACAATGGGAATCGACGAGCACGCCAAACGAAAACACCCCAAGACGGTCGCGGCCAGCGAAGCGATCGCCGCCGTTCGCGCGACATGGCCCTCGTTGATTTGGGCAATCGCCGCCAACACCACCGCCACGGCCAGCACGTTGACCGCCGGCAGCGAGGACATGGTAAAGGACAGACCGAGTATCAAACACAGCGCGAAAATCGACCACGATTTGATTTGCCGAATCTCCTCCGGCCAGGCAGCCACGATCGCCGTGGCCAGCGCGATCCAAGTCAGGGCGTGCCGCAGCGGGTGGGCCAACATGCCGGTCGAGCCGGCGGCGAGCCAGGCCGCCGCCATGCCGGCCAGGAGCATCGCCGTATCCGCCGCAGTTTGACTATTTTGAGAAGTCTTGGTCGCCATGAACGCCTCATGCGAATGGATGACGTAGTATGTCGGCAACCGCGTCGTTGGGCAAGAGGAGATTCGTTATTCGGATTGAAGTTTCAAGTTGAAATACGCGGTTTGAAAACGCCCCGCGACTGCGGACGCGAGACGTTTGGGGTGGCGTTCACCACTTCGCCATACGGCGATTGCACCAATAAACAGACTCCGTTACACTCGCCATATCGATGTTTAGAACACCAATGGCATAAAGTATATTATTCGTATCTGTTGCGGAAAGTCAGCCCATTGTAGAGTGCGTGCTGGCACACACCGAATTTTGCGAGAAAACTCCCATGGTGCGTGCAAGCGCGCACCCTACTTGATGGTTCCGCAACAGAAACTAATTCGACATGAAAAACCACGCCGCCACGTTCGCCCTGATTAGCCTCGGATGTCCCAAAAACCTCGTCGATAGCGAGAAGATGGCCGGACTGCTGGATCAGGCGGGTTGGCGGATGGTCGCCGAGCCGGACGGCGCCGACCTGGTCGTGGTCAATACATGCGGGTTCATCGACGTCGCCCGGACGGAATCGTATCAAACCATCGAGGAAATGCTGCAACTCAAGCGGCTAGGGCGGCTGCGGCGGGTTATCGTCGCCGGATGCCTCGCCGAACGGGACCGCGACCAGCTCTTCGAGCGATTCCCCGGGGTGGATTATGTGCTCGGCGTTTTCGCCCGAGATGAAATTGTCGCAGCAGCGGGAGGAAAAGGGGACGGTTCCCTTTTGCCGGAACGGCCTTCCGGGCGCTTAGCGCAAAAGGAGACTGCCCCCTTTTCCTCTTATCCGCCTCCTTGCAGTCCGCCTTTGTCGGACACGGGCCGCCGTAGACTGACGCTCCCGCACGTCGCTTATCTAAAAATCGCCGAAGGCTGCAACCGGGCGTGCAGCTTCTGCTCGATTCCGAAGATGCGCGGGCCTTATGCCGGAAAACCGATCGAGGAGATAATCGACGAGGCCGAAGAGTTGGCCGCCGGCGGCGTGAAGGAACTGATTCTGATCGCACAAGACACGACGTTCTACGGCCTCGACAGCGACGGCCGGCCGCGGCTGGCCGACTTGCTCCGCCGCTTGGACGACGTTCGGGGCATCGAGTGGATTCGCTTGATGTATTTGTATCCGATGCACGTCACCGACGAGCTGATCGAGACGATCGCCGGCGGGCGAAAAATTTTGCCCTATCTCGACATCCCGTTGCAGCACATCAACGACGAAGTCCTGAAACGGATGCGGCGCCGCGTCGGCCGCGCGGAAACGGAAAAACTGATCGACCGCTTGCGGGAGCGGATCGACTTGCTGGTCTTGCGGACCACGATGATGACCGGCTTTCCCGGCGAGAGCGAGGCCCAATTCGAGGAGCTTATCGAGTTCGTCCGGCGGCGGCGGTTCGAGCGGCTGGGCGCGTTCGACTTCCGCGACGAGCCTGGCACCCCCGCCGTGGAACTTGACGGCGGTATACCCGAAGACGTAAGAATCGCCCGCCGCGACCGGCTCATGGCGGTCCAGCAGGAAATCACCTTTGCCTACAACGCCTCCCGGGTGGGAAAAAGATTGCCCGCAATCATCGACGGCCGCGTGCCCGGACAAAAGCACGCCTTCGTCGGCCGCAGATATGCCGACGCCCCGGAGGTGGACGGACAGGTTTACGTCACGGGCGAGGGACTCGAACCGGGAAAAATTGTCGATTGTGAGGTTGTCACGGCCTGCGGTTATGATTTAATAGCCGTTGCATGATGGCGCTTTTTTCGCCCGGATAGTAACAAATCTTCTCTCTCCGTTTGGGAGAGGGGACTTAATGTATCCATCCACCACTCTTCCACAACTTTCTCCAAACATGAACGCCGACGGCCTGCGTCCAGAAAACGTGCGAAAGGCGATGTACAATCTGCCGAACCTGTTGACCGCGCTGAGGCTGTTGATTTCGGCGATACTGTTTTGTTTCATCCTTGCGGGCGGCTTCACGACGAGCTTAGTGTTGTTCATCATCGCCGCCGGGACCGATTGGCTCGACGGCTATTACGCCCGAAAGTACCATCAAGTAACCACGCTGGGCCGGATACTCGACCCCTTCGCCGACAAGGTAATCATCTGCGGCACGTTCATTCTCCTGGCGGCGGTCCCGGAGATGATCGACGCCGGCCTGTGGGGATTGCAGGCCTGGATGGTCGTGATTATCGTCGGCCGCGAGTTGCTCGTCACCACGTTGCGGAGTTTCATCGAGCGGCAGGGGGGCGACTTTTCGGCGAAGATGGCCGGCAAGCTGAAGATGGTCCTCCAATGCGTCGCCGCCGCCGTCTGCTTGTTTTATCTCTCCTACGACGCCCCCAACGCCAACGCGCCCGATTGGTGCCGTTGGCTGATGGCCGTTTCCGTATGGGGAACGATGGCGTTGACAATTTATTCGGGCGGGGTATATGTTCTGGCGGCGACGCGGCTGCTGCGGGAGGAATAACCTTTTTCCCATGCGGTTTTTCCTCGAAGCCTTCCTGAACAAATCGACGCTGCTGGTATTGGCGTCTCTACTGGCTCTTTTGGCTTTTTTTGCGGTTTGGACGGCAATCTGGTCCCGTCGGCGGCAACATCGCACGATCTTGCCGTATCAACCGCGCCGGCCCGTGCCCTGGGGGGCGCTCGATCTGGCCTTCGTGGTGCTGCTTTATCTGGCGGCGATATTGTGCGTCTCTTTCTTGGCCGTGCATTTTCTCGGCCCCGAAGCCGTCGAGACGCCGGCCGCCTACGAACCCGGCGCGGAAAGCACCCAGCACGCCATAGTGCAATTGATGTCCGAGGGAAATGTTTGGGTATTGTTGCTCTGCGGCTTTTCGGCGATTGTCGTCGCGCCGCTGGTCGAGGAATTCTTTTTTCGCGCGCTGTTGCAGGGATGGCTGGAATCGTTGGAACATCGCTATCGGCGGCGGATGCCGACCCTCCGCCGGCTGCCTAGGGCCTTGCTGCCGATCGCCTTGACTTCGTACCTCTTCGCCATGATGCACTTCCGCGTCGACGGCCCCCCGGACGACATGAATTTTACGTTGTTTATGCAGGCAGGCGGCGCTGGGGCAAGTCTGTTGATAATGGCAACGATCATCATCGTATTCCCTTGGCGAACGGGCGCGACGGCCGCCGATTTCGGCTGGTTGCCGAAAACGCTTGCCGCCGATGTTCGACTGGGATTGACAGCCTTCGCCGCCATTGCTCCGCCGATCTACGCCATGCAGATCGGCTTGCACCACGTTTTCCCGCAAGGCGTGGCGGCCGACCCGATTCCATTGTTTTTCTTGGCGCTCGTGCTTGGGACGATTTTTTTCCGGACCCATCGCATCGTTCCGGCGATCGTGTTGCACGCCTCGCTAAACGCGACGAGTTTCCTGCTGGGATGGCTGTTGTTGCGCTGAATTGTAGGTCAGGTACCCCCGTACCTGACAAATTCCATTTATTATTCAACCTCGATGTCAGGTACGGAGTACCCGACCTACCTGATCGGCCGCTGCAGCGTCCGGCCCTTGAAACAGAGCACCGGGCCTTTATAATTTCCTTTTTATCCAACTCAGAGGAGTATCGCCCATGTCAATCGGTTTCGGCATTGTCGGTTGCGGATTGATTTCGAGGTTTCACGCCAGGGCGATCGCGGACGTTCGCGGGGCAAAGCTGGCGGCCTGCTTCGACACCGTCGGCAATGCCGCCGACCGGCTGGCCGAGGAGACCGGCTGCAAGGCATATCACGACCTGGACGCGATGCTGGCCGATCCGGCGGTCGAGGTGGTGGCCATCGGCACGCCCAGCGGGGCGCACATGGAGCCGGCCGTCGCCGCGGCACGCGCGGGAAAACACGTCATCGTGGAAAAACCGCTCGAAATCACCCTGAAACGCTGCGACCGGATCATCAATGAATGTAAAAAGGCCGGCGTCGTCCTTTCGGCCATCTTCCCTTCGCGCTTCCACGATTCGAGCGTCGAGCTTCGCCGGGCGATGGACCAAGGCCGCTTCGGACGGCTGACCGTCGGCGACGCGATCGTCAAGTGGTATCGCCCGCAAAGCTATTACGACAGCGGCGCGTGGCGGGGCACCTGGGAACTCGATGGCGGCGGCGCGCTGATGAACCAGGCCATCCACAGCGTCGATCTGCTGCTGTGGCTGATGGGGCCGGCGGTCGAGGTCCGCGCCCGCTTCGGCATGTTGGCCCATAAACGGATCGCCGTCGAGGACGTCGCCCAAGCTACGCTGGCCTTCGAGAACGGCGCAATCGGAATGATCGAGGCCAGCACGGCCATTTATCCCGGCTATTTGAAACACATCGAAATCCACGGCAGTGAAGGCTCGGCCATTACCGAGGAAGAGGACATCGTCAAGTGGGACTTCGCCAAGAAGCGCAAATGCGACGAGGCGATCCACGCCGCCATGACCAGGCGAAAAAGCGGCGGCGGCGGAGCGGCCGATCCGGCCGCCATCGGACACCACGGCCACGCCCGACAGTTCCAGGACGTGCTCAACGCCATAAAAAAAGGGACGACAAAGCCGCTGGTCGACGGCCCCGAGGGACGCCGCTCGGTGGAATTGATACTCGCCGTCTACAAGGCCGCCGAGACCGGTCGGGCGGTAAAACTGCCGCTGAAAGCCGATCCGCTGCTGAAGTCCAGGAAGGTCGGCGTGGCGGGCTTGTAATTACCCACGGCAAATCGATCTTTCCCCCATCGGACCATTGTGCGACAATAGACCGACGGCGATCCACGGAGGGAATGGACCATGCGGCGGTTGCTCGTTGATTATCTCGTGTATCTGGTCGTACGGATGATGATTTGCATCGTTCAAGCGGCACGGATCGAGACGGGCGAGCGAATCGCACGCGCCATGGCCTGGTTGTTCTGCGACGTTCTGAAGGTCCGCGGCAAGGTGGTGGCCGAGAATCTCGCCCACGCCTTCCCCGAAATGGCCGCTGCCGATAGGATCCGACTCGCCCGAGCAATGTGGGAACACTTGTTTCTGCTCGTATTGGAGGTCGCCCACGCCCCAAGAAAGATCCATCAAACCAATTGGCGCGATTACGTCGAACTGGTGAACGAAAAGGAGTTGGTCCGCGCTCTTCTGGACGATCGGCCGACGTTGATCGTCACCGCGCATCTAGGCAATTTCGAGGTCGGCGGATACGTGTTGGGCATCCTCGGCTTCCCCACGCACACCATAGCCCGGACCTTGGACAACCCTTTTCTCGACCGCTTCGTGAACCGCTTTCGCGCCCGCACGGGTCAACACATCGTTCCCAAGAATGGCGGCTACGACCGAATCGTCAAGGTGCTGGAAGGAGACGGCGCGATGACCTTCCTGGCCGATCAGTACGCCGGCGCCAAGGGCTGTTGGGTGGAGTTTTTCGGGCGGCCGGCCTCGGCGCACAAAGCAATTGCCCTGTTGGCGCTGGAACACGACGCGCGGATTTCGGTTTGCGCCTCGCGGCGGCGGGGCGCCCCGATGCGCTTCGAGCTGAACAACCACGCCGTCATCGATCCCGGCGACGTCGGCAAGTCCGTCCAAACCGTCCCGGAACTGACGCAGTGGTACACCAGTCGATTGGAAGAGTTGATCCGCGACGCGCCCGATCAGTATTGGTGGCTGCATAGGCGGTGGAAAGACACCCGACGGCGGCGTTCTTCCGCTAAGCCGCGGCCGATGGTCGCGCCGATCAGAAAATCCGCGTAGGAAATCGCCGGCCCTTCCCTCGTTCCCACGCGGAGCACGGGAACCAGCGACGACTTCAAACGTCCTTGCGCCATACGCCGCCTTGTTCCACCCGTTGAAAGCCGAGCTTGGAAAAGACCGCCGCCGCGGGCGAGTCGCTCTCACGAGTCTGCAATTCCACGGCGTCGATCCCCTGGCGGAGAAACCAACGAAAGGCGTGATTCAACAAGAACAACGCCAGACCGGCCCGACGATAATCGACGCTTACGTCGATCTCAATCAAATCGACCGCACTACCGATCGCGGCGGCGCAGCCAGGCGTCGTGCCGCGAAACGTGGCCGTGGCGACGGCCGCTCCGCCCTGACGCGGTTTCAACTCGAAGCGGGTCAGGTCGAACTCGCCGAAAACGCATGCCTCCCACCACGATTGCGTGGGCGCGTCGCCGACGACCTCGACCGTCGTTTGCCGGCGGATATTCATCTGCCGCCGGTCGATCGGAGGCTCGAAACCGCTCAAATCGCAACGCATGCGGACAATCCGTTCAGTTTCGCGGTATCCGCAGTCCTGAAACGCCCGGCGGGCATATCGGTCGGAATCGAGCACGCCGGGCAGGTCGCCGCCGCCGTTGAGTCCGACGTAAAAAGGACTCAACGGCCAGACGCCGCCGCCCAGCAAAGACTTGGCGCCGCGGCCCCTTAAATAATGCTCGCAGCGTTCGAGCAAGCTGGCGGCGACTTCATCTTCGCCGCCGTCCGGCGCCGCGTATATCAGACAAGTCACGCCCGGATCGGGGGAAATCCACGAGTACGTCCGGTTGGGACCGAAACCGGCGTGCGCGAAACCGACCGGTCGGCCGTCGTCGCAGGCGATGATCAATCCGTCGTAGTCGAAGTAGAGTTTGGCGAATACCAGTTGTTCGAGCAGATCGGTCGAAATCGGCTGCAACCGGCTCGATTGCTCCAGTCGGCGCCGCCACAACGAAGCCAACAGCGGCGGATCGGCGTTGCGGAAGGAACGAAAAGTTAGCATAAATTATTCTATCGGCGCGATAACTTGCCGTGATTGGACATTGTTTGGCGCATTCTATCGTCAGGAGGTGAAATTAGCAATGCGACGGGTTTAGCCGAGCGCTGAAAAAGGGCGTCACCGCCAGCTTCTCCGGCAGCTCAGCGACCGGTGCTCGATCATTCGCTGCCGGGCAAGCGAGCAGTGGCGCACGGAATTCAGACGGTCGATCCGTTCAGCGTGCGGTTCCGCCGATGACGCCGACAAGACGCGCAGAACGTGTTCGCGCAAGGCCGCCTCTGGGTTCGGGTAGATCGTCTTCAACCGCTCGGAAAGCGGCGCGGCAACGTCGTCGCTGCGCAACTCGCCGAGATAGTCGCGAAGCAACGCCAGGGATTCCGGACGTAATTCGATCGGAAAATGGATCCATGCCCACGACTCCGCGTAATCGTCTTGAGTTATGTTCTCCGCGTCGGTCAACCGCTTCAGATGGCCCAGGTTAGGCCACCGCCCGTGCCCAATCGATTCGTCGAGCAATTCTAAGCGTCGGTAATTCAGTCCACCCCGGCCGCGGGAAACTTCGAAATACTCGGCAATCCCCCCCGTCGAGCCACAGCGGCACGTTTGGCACGACCGAGTGCAGATAGCCATGCGTCACCTCGTGGCGAAGGTCTTCGGCCACGTTGTCGCCCCATTGTGCGTATACTATCAGCCGCACGTCCGCCCCCACGAAAATCGCCCGACAGTCGGGGAAAGCGGGATGGTGCTGCCGCATGAAACGCTTGAACCACTCGGCACACTCGAACAGATAAACGTGGCTCGGTTTCTCGGAAGGGGACAACGACAGCCGCGCGCAAAGAGCGTCGCGATGGGACGTAAGTTCCTCGAACAGCCGATGATGCGCGGCCAGTGCGAAATCGCCGAGAATTTCCAATTGTTAGCGGACCAGCGCGTTCCTTTCGGGCAACGTCGCTTGCTCGCTCCAAAATCCGGCGCAACTGACCATAAGTTGGAGAATAGTCAAATAGGCCAAGTATGGCACCGAGCGAATCGAAGCGATTCCCGCCGCTCGCCGCTACGGAAGTTTTCCCCTAGGCTAGGCCGGGACCGAGCCGCGGCCTTGATTATGCCAGCCGTGGCTGTTATAATTATGTTGGAGCGCGCCAAGTATAATACTTCCACAGCCGCAGTTTGCTCAATCGTGCAAGCAGTTTCGACTCTGTTGCTGATCGTCGCTTTCGCGGCCTATTCGATCACGGCCGGCGCGAATGTCTGTCTCTGCGCATCGCACGGCCAAGCCTGCGACTGTGAATCGACGACGGTTGATGCGTCCCCCGATTGCTGTCCGGGCGACGCGCGTTCGGACAAGATGGACCACATGCGGTCCAGTTCTTGCCGTTGCTGCGAGCAACCGGTTGATCATGTGCGACCGGCAATGTGCGACAATCCCCGTCTGCCTCGCCCCTTTCAGGTACTTGCCTTGTCGATCGCGGGAGAGAAAAAAGACGATTCGCGCCCCGGCCCTTCTGATGATGCGGCCATCGCTCTACCGAACCTTTCCCGAACGGCACGGGTGCTCTTCTGCGTTTGGAGAGAATGAAGCGCCGCACGGGCCAGAGTGGTTTTCCGCGTTTCATCCAATCGTGTTTAACAGGAGAAATCCGATGTATTGGACCATAATTTTCTTCGTCGCGTCGCTGGCATGGTCCGGCGGCGATGGCTTCGACGCGGTGGAAGCAATTGTTCCATCGGCTCAAGCCGCTTGTTGCACCGCACAGGTCGCGGATTGCGAGTGTGAAGGTTGTCCCGACTGCAAATGTGGACTGGATTGCAAATGTCCGGGCTGCGATTGCGGGGAAGCCGTTTGTCCTTGCCCCCTCGGCGACCAGTGCGTATGCGAGGGTGAATGCAAGTGTCCTTCCGGCTCTTGCTGCGGCGAAGAGTAGCCGCTAACGTGAAAGAATGAACTTCGGCTGCTGACGGCCGAAAATGTTTATCGCCTGTCGGGAAATTTCTCCCCGGCAGGCCTGTTTTTTTATGGCGAATGGCGCCCGGCGATCAGCTTATCCAGTTCCGCCTTCAGCCGGTCGATCGCCTCGTCGAAGGAGAACGATCCGATTGCGGTTGAGCCGCGCTTCAGATTGACCGAATTCGGCCCGCACCACAGCCCTAGATCGGCGTGGTCGGTCTCGCCCGGCCCGTTCACCCGACAGCCCATCACGGCGATGGTAATCGGTTGATCGGCCGCGTAGCGGGTCGCCTCGCGGACCCGCTGGGCAAGCTCGACGAAAGCCTCGTTCTCCACCCGCGAACAGCTAGGACAACTAATGATGTTCAATCCCGTAGGGCGCGTGCTTGCAAGCACCGTTGTCTCGCCTGCTTGAACGTCCTCCAAAATCTTTCGCCCAGCCTCGATCTCTTCCTGTTTTCGCAAAGCCGGCACGGTCAGCGAAACGCGGATCGTGTCGCCGATCCCCTCGGCCAACAACGGGATTAGGGCCGCGCGGGTTTTTTCGATCCCCTCGGGCGGCATCCCGGCCTCGGTCACGCCCAAGTGCAGGGGCACATCAGGCCGTCGGGCGGCGAAACGACGGTTCACTTCCAATACCCGCGCGGGATCTGAGTCTTTCAGCGACACGCAATAGCGGTGGAAGCCGAGTTGGTCGAGCAGCTCGCAGTGTTCCAGCGCGCTTTCGAGCATTGCCCTCGCCCCCGGCCCTTCTCCCGCTTGCGGGAGAGGGAAGGATATTTTATTGGGATCGACCGAGCCGCAATTCACGCCGATGCGTATCGCACAATCGTTTTCGCCGGCCACATCGACCAGAAAACGCACCTTGTCCCGCCAGGGCCGCTCGCGCTCGAAGTGATAGAGATGGCCCGGGTTGTAGCGAATTTTATCGACCAGCGGTGCGACGTCGGCCGCCAGTCGGTAATTCTCCTGGAGATCGACCGAGAGATTGGCCTCCGGGCAGCGTTGGCGGATTTCGGCCAGCGCGCGGCAATCGTTTTGTGAATCGGCGGCGATCCGCACCATGCCCGCCCCCGCCGCGTGCAATAGGTTCACCTGCGCGACGGTCGCTTCGACGTCGGTGGTTTTCGTGGCGCACATGCTTTGCACCACGAACGGACTGCCCCCGCCGATCACGACCGAGCCGATCTTGACCGGCCGGGTGGGATTGTTGCGATGCGGCGAAGCGAACGATTCTGAATAAGTCATACCTGGGATGCAGGCGGGGTTGGTTTTGGGTCAAGCGAGTCGGCTTTGTTAGATTGTGCTTTTGTTGGAAAGGCCGGTTTTGTGGCATAGTAGATGCCAACAGCAAGCGGAATGTTCATAAACGACAAGATTCCAAGGACAGAAAACTCGGGATCGGGGATTACAAAGCTGAAATTCCAAATCATGCCGATAAACATCCACGCAAAAAAACACCACCATGCGACCTTGCTGCGGAAGCAGAAACCGATGCCCATAGGTATCAAAGGCAAAGATATTCCAATGAAGACGATGCGCTCGACTAATGGTTCATTCAATGGGGGAATGAAAATCCGCTGTGGCCACATCAGTAGCGCCGAAGCACAGAAAATTATTCCGCAAACGATCATGAATATACCGAGCGGCAGAACAGATAACCGGTAAGCTCGGTCGGCAGTGTATGGTTTTGCCATCTGGAACCAAGTTATCTTTTCGAGATAATGCATTACGCAAGCCGCCGATAGAGGTTTTTGTTCTTCTGAATGACATATTCTGCGGCTTTGCAGAAATCCTCGTTGTCGCGGCTGAGCGCTTCGGAGAGCGTTGCCTTGGCAAGCTCTTCGGGACGCACCCCCAAACGACTGGCCGTGCTGGACAATAATTCGTTACTGTTGCGGAAAGCTCCAAATCCGTAGGGTGCGTGCTTGCACGCACCTTATTTCGCGGCAAAACCAAGCTGGTGC
>JAFGLH010000170.1 GCA_016928165.1 Pirellulales bacterium
CATGCCTCACAAAACGCACGTTGGAACTGCCAATTAGCCCCTTTGTTGCCCATAGATTCTGCTGACGAACCAAAAAATGAGCCAGTCTCCCGACCTGTGAACGGTTACGAAATGCGCAATAGTGGTCAGTGGTAGGACAGGCTATGCCTGATAATCGTGCATGTCAGGCATAGCCTGACCTACATCTTCACCTACAGCCTCCCGTCTCCAGCCTACAGCTACACCGCCGCCGGGACGGGGCCGGCCAGCAGGGCATATTCATCCAGCGGAGACATGTCGCCGGCGTGAATTTGGGCAAGATTGCTCCGCAGCACCGGCAACTCGCGCTCGATGTAGCGCCGGGCGACGCGCTTCTTTCGCTCGTCAACCGCCCCTTGACCCAACAACAAGTGGCCGCAGACGACCGTAATCGCCGCGTCGACCAGACGCCGGCCGGAGAGATCGAGATAAGACGTGCTCTTCGATTTCACAAACGCCGCCGCTTCGACGATAAGCCTTCGGGCCTCGATGAGTTTTTGTTTCAATTCCTCGAGCAGCGGGTCGCCGTAGGTCCGCTCTTCGTGCTCTTTGGACCAGTTGTCCAGCGAGCCGGAGGTGACGCCGCGGACGGCCGCCACGACCTGCAACTGGCTGGTCCCTTCGTAGATGGCGGTGATCCGCGCGTCGCGGGCGTGGCGTTCCGCGGCGTAGTCCCTGATGAAGCCCGAACCGCCCAGCACTTGAATCGCGTTATGAGCAACTCGAATACACATCTCCGAACAATAGTACTTGCTCATCGGCGTCAACATGCCGTTCATGCGTTTATACGCCCGGGAGAGTTGCTTGCGGCGTTTCTTCTCGTCGGCTTCCAAAGGCAAAAAGGGGACAGTCCCCATTTGTGCGCAGCACCCTTCGGGCCGTTCCGGCAAATGGGGACTGTCCCCTTTTTGCACGCGAGAGTCCATCTCCATGACGCGGAGGTTGTTGTTTTCGTGGTCGCAGACCCGGGCGGTTTCGTAGGCCAGGGCGCGGGCCGCCTCGATGTCCACCTTCATGTCGGTGACCAGTTCGGCCACGGCGGGCAGCAGTTCGATCGGCCCGCCGAACTGCTGGCGGGTATGGGCGTAGGTTCGCGCCATGCGGTAGGCCGCCTCGGCGATGCCCAGCGATTGGGCGGCGATGCCCACCCGGGCACCGTTCATCAACGCCATCACATAGGTAATCAGCCCCCGCTGCCGTTCGCCGATCAGTCGGCAGGGCGTGTTGTCGAACACCAACTCGCAGGTGGGCGAGCCGTGGATGCCAAGCTTGTCCTCGAGGTGGCGGACTTTTACCTGCTCGTTCCGCTCGGTGATGAACAAACTCAGGCCGCGGCCGTCGGAGATTTCCGGTTCGCTGCGGGCCAGCACCAGCAGGATTTCGCCGCAGCCGTTGGTGATGAACCGCTTCACGCCGCTGAGGTACCAGTTGCCCTGCTCGTCCTGGAAGGCCCGCAGCCGGACGGCCTGCAAGTCGCTGCCGGCGTCCGGCTCGGTCAGCACCATCGCGCCGGTCACTTCGCCCCGAGCGAAGCGGGGCAGCATCTCGTCCTTGATCTCGTCGTTGGCGAAGGCGTGGATCGTCTCGGCGATGCCTTGCAGCCCGAACAGGTTCATCAGCGAGGCGTCGGCCCGGCTTACGATCTCGGTCGCCATCGTGTAGATCAGGCAGGGGCAGTTCAGACCTTCGTAGCAGCGGGAGAGCGTGAAGCCCATCATGTCGGCCTGGCCGAGCCGCTTGAGATTTTCCCGGACCAGCGGATGGAGCGTGACCGTGCCGTCTTCGTTGAGCGTGTTGCCCTCGCGGTCGATCCGCTCGGCGCTGGGGGCGACCACCTCGGCGGCCACTTCGCCGATAATCTCCAGCACGCGGCGGTAGTTGTCCACCGCGTCGGCCGCGTCGCGGGGGGCGTAGCCGCCGTGCCGCCCGTCGCGGTCGCGGGTGAAATCGTCTTCCTGTATCCGGGCCAGCTCGGCCAGGTCGATGTGTCGGAAGAGGAATTGTATGTCGTCGTTGTCGGTGAAGAAATTGGCCATGACGTTATTTCTTTTTATATGCTGCGATACCGCAAGCTGATGTCACCCCCGCGACGCAGCCGCGGGGCGTTTTTCTTTCCACTCTCCCCTCTCCCTACTTTTCCTTGATCGCCTTAATCATCATCGGAATGATTTGCTTGAAGTCGCCCACGACGCCGTAATGGGCCACGGAGAAGATCGGCGCGTCGCGGTCGGTGTTGATGGCGATGATCTTGGCCGATTCTTCCATTCCCGCGCGGTGCTGGACCGCTCCGCTGATGCCGACGGCGATGTACAAGGCCGGGCGGACGGTGGTGCCGGTCTGTCCGACCTGATGGTCCTTGTCGATCAAACCCCCGTCGACTGCCGCGCGGCTTGCGCCGACCGCGCCGCCGATGGCCCCGGCAAGATCATAGATCAGCTTGAAATTTTCCTTGCTGCCGATCCCGCCGCCGCCGGCGACGATCACCCGCGCCCCCTTGAGGTTCACTTTCTTTTGCTCGACGTGGCGTTTGATCAACTTTAAGGCCATCGCCGCGTCGTCGATCTCGACCTTCTCCTCGATCACCCGACCGGCGCGGTTGTTTGCGGGCGGCTTCAGCGGCATGACGCCCTCGCGGACGGTCGCCATCTGCGGCCATTGGTCGTAGTTGACGATCGTGGCAATGATGTTTCCGCCGAAGGCCGGGCGGATTTGCAGCAGCAGATTCTTGTGTTCCGTGTCGGTCTTCGGATCGGTCACGTCGCTGATGTCCAGGTCGGTGCAGTCGGCCGTCAGCCCGGCCCGCAGCGACGATGCCACCCGCGGGGCCAAATCGCGGCCGATGGCCGTGGCGCCGACGACGACGATCTGCGGGCGGTGTTTTTCGATCAACGACCCTAGCACTTTGGCGTATGGGAGCGTCTGATAATGGGACAGCCGCGGGTGATCAACCAGATAGACGTTGTCGATTCCGTGGGCGAAGAGTTTTTTCGGCAACTCGCCCACGCCGGTCCCGGGCAGCACGGCCCCGGCCTTGACGCCCAGCCGGTCGGCCAATTCCCGGGTCTTGCCGCAGAGTTCCAGTGAAACGTCGTGCAGTTGGCCGTCTTCTTGTTCGGCGAATACCCAGACTTCGCCTTGGCGGTTTGGTTCTTGCATATTTATCGGGGATTCGGGGTGTCGGGGGTTCGGGTATCGGGGGTTCGGGTTCGGGGATTCGGGGAGTCGGGGATTCGAGGTATCTGGAATTCGCGGTGTCGGCTCATCTGCTGTCCCGATTCCCCGGTGCCCCGATTCCCGATCCCCCCGTATCATCCCCAAGTTCTGTCAACGACTAATTCGTGTATCAATCCTTTGATGCCCTCTTCGGTCGGCTCGATTTCGGTGTAGCCCTCCTTGGTCAAAACGATCGCCTGAATGCGATTAACCTTGGTGGGCGAGCCGGCTAGTCCGCAGCGGGAAAGATCGGCGCCGATGCGGTCGAGGTCCCACTGTTCGATCAACAGGCCGGCCTCTTGCAGCGCTTTGACGCGGCGGTCGGTCTCGGCGGCGAGTTGGTCCTCGAACGCCTCGGGCATCTCGGCCTTCACCTCTGAGGCGACCTCGGCGGCGACCCGCGCCCGCTTCATCCGCATTACCCGCCGAGCGGCCGAGGGGCGCGGCCGATTGGCCGACTCAATCACGGTAATCAACACCGGCAGCCGGGCTTCGACGATCTCCCAACCCTTGCCGATGCTCCTTCGAACCCGGGCGAAACCGTCTCCGACGCTTATCATCTCCTCCAAGTATGTTACTTGCGGGATGCCGAGCTTTTCGGCGCATTGCGGGCCGACCTGGGCCGTGTCGCCGTCGATCGCCTGACGGCCGCAAAAGACGAAATCGTAGCGGCCGACCGTCTTGATCGCCTGGCTGAGGATATAGCTTGTCGCCAAGGTATCGCTGGCCGCCGCGCGGCGATCTGTCAGCAAAATGGCCCGATCCGCGCCGCGAAAGAGACAATCGCGGAGCACGTCGGCCGCCTTCGGGGGCCCCATCGTGACGACGGTTACGGTCCCGCCGTATTGATCGCGTACATCGAGGGCCGATTCCAAGGCGTGAAGGTCTTCCGGGTTAAAAATCGTCGGCAAGGCCCCTCGATTTACGGTCCCGTCTTCCCTCATGGCCTCGGCGGTCACGTTGGCCGTATCGGGAACTTGTTTTACGCACACAATGCTGTCGTAAGGCACGGTTGCCGGCTCCGAAAGTTTATTATTGTGGTCGGGCACCCCGTACCCGACAAAGATATTGGTAGCCGTTCTTATGTCAGGTACGGGGTACCTGACATACGCATTTAATGCGAATTACTGACTAAAACTAGAAAAGGTATCAGGCACTCGGATTCAGGTCAACCCCCGTGGACCGGCGTGTGTGACCAGCGTTCTGGGCGGCCTTAAGTCGTGACGGGGCGGGCGTTTGGCCAGACTTGACGCCATTGGCCGTTTCTGTCC
>JAFGLH010000171.1 GCA_016928165.1 Pirellulales bacterium
ATGTCTGGTCCTCCTTGACTCAGCAGGACACAAGTTTCGCCATTTTATCCAAACAGATCAATATCAACTTAGCGCTGTAGTACTAATACACATCGGAGTGTGTGCTTCATGTGCATCATGCCGGCATTTTACATAACCAATCCCCGTGAAGTCCAGTATGATTGTCGAGACATATTCCCCCCCCGGCTTCGCATTGTTTCCCGTTCGTGTACAATTCCGTACATGCATGAGACATTTGAACACACCGCCGATCTGGGATTGAGAGTTCGGGCCGACGGAATCGACGAACTGTTCGCCGACGCCGCGCGGGGTCTGTTCGCCGTGATGGTGACGGGCCAAAGCGCCGTGCAAAAGGGCGAGGAATTGTCGTTCAATATCGTGGGTGATGACTTCGAGGAATTGCTGCACGACTGGCTGGCCGAGTTGCTCTACACGTTTCATGCCCGGCGGCTGGTGCTCTCCGATTTTCGCGTTAATGTGAAGGACAAGACGTTGACCGCCGCCGCCCGGGGCGAGCCGATCGACCCGGCCCGGCACGAAATCGAAGTCGAGGTCAAGGCGATCACCTGGCACGGATTGAAGGTCGAACGGTGTAACGACGGATGGACGGCAGAAGTGATTGTGGATATTTAACCGGAGCAAACCATGCCGAAACAAGGCTACGGCGGACCACTGGAGCGGATCGACGACTGCTGCTGGCGGATCCCGCGAGATTACAAGGCGGGAATGCGGGTCGAGGGACGCATCTTCGCCGACGACCGGCTGATGGAGCATATCCGCGCCGATCAGGCCCCGGAACAGGTGGCCAACGTGGCCTTTCTGCCGGGTGTGCAAACGGCCAGCTTGGCCATGCCCGACATCCATTGGGGATACGGCTTCTGCATCGGCGGCGTGGCGGCCACCGATCCGCTCGAAGGCGGCGTGATCTCGCCGGGCGGGGTCGGCTACGACATCAACTGCGGCGTCCGGCTGCTGCGCACGAACCTCTTCCGCACGGACGTGCAGCCGAGGATCGAACAACTGATGAATGCCCTCTATCGCGGCATTCCGGCCGGGGTGGGCACGGGCGGACCGTTTCTCTTCGACCGCAATGAGCTGCGCCGCCTGATGACCGACGGCGTCTCCTACCTAGCCGCGCGCGGCTGGGCCACGCCCGAAGACATCGAACACACCGAGGCCGGCGGATGCATCGACGGGGCGCGGCCGGAGTTCGTCGGCGATAAGGCAATCAAACGAGGCGGAGATCAGTGCGGAACACTCGGATCGGGCAACCACTTTCTCGAAGTCCAAGTCGTCGACGAAGTGTTCGACGAGCCGGCCGCGCGGACGATGGGCCTGAACGAAAATCAAATCTGCGTGATGATCCACTCCGGCTCGCGGGGATTGGGCTACCAGGTCTGCGACGACTCGCTGGCCGCGCTCCGCAAGGCGCCGGCACGGTACGGCATCGAACTGCCCGACCGGCAGTTGGCCTGCGCACCGGTCCACAGCGACGAGGGCCAAGAATATCTCGGCGCGATGCGGGCGGCGGCCAACTACGCCTGGGCCAACCGGCAGTTGTTGATGTGGCAAACGCGGGAGTTGATGGGCGAGTTCTTCGGCCGGCCCTGGGAGTCGCTCGAAATGGAACTGATCTACGACGTCGCCCATAACATCGCCAAGATGGAAGAACACGACATGGAGGGTGAAAAGCGATTGCTCTGCGTCCACCGCAAGGGGGCCACCCGGGCGTTCCCCGCCGGACATCCGGAGGTGCCCAGCCGGTATCAACAGATCGGCCAGCCGGTGATAATTCCCGGCGACATGGGCCGGGCAAGTTGGGTGCTGGTCGGACTGCCCGGCGCTATGAAAAAAACCTTCGGCACGACCTGTCACGGGGCGGGCCGGGTGATGAGCCGCTCGGCCGCCATTAAACACGCCCAGGGCCGGCGGATCGACCGCGAACTAGCCGAGCAAGGCATTATCGCCAAGTGCCGGCACTGGAAGGGGCTGGCCGAGGAGCAGCCCGAGGCGTATAAGGACGTCAGTGTGGTGGTGGACGTGGTTCACCGCGCGGGCCTGGCCGGCAAGGTCGCCCGGCTGCGGCCCTTGGGAGTGGTGAAGGGGTAGCGGCAGCAGGGGCGATCAGTTTTCGTTGTAGGAGGCGTTTCCTAACGCCGATTTGCGGTGATTTTTCGCATGTCGGCGGAAAATCGGCGACAGGAGTCGCCTCCTACAATTCGCATCTTCATAAACTGATTGGCCCTGCACAAATCCTCACGGGGCTTGCGAGACTTGAATAAACCGAGTAGATTAGCAATACGATATTGCAGCTATTTTCGGCTGCAATAATCCATTTCCCGCCTGACTGCCTTCCCAATTCTCCTTTCCTTCGGAGCTCCGAAATGTTTTTCCATTCATGGAACACGGTGCGCCGCGTTGTTGTTATCGGTGCGTGTTGGCTGTTCGTTTGCGGCAATGTTCAAGGGGCTGAGCCGCCGCCGGACGGCGCGGTCGATATCGCCGCCTTCGCACAAGTAGTGACCTCCGACCCGCAGCGCATGACCGGGACGGCGGCTTCGCGGGTCCAGGAGATGCCCGCCGAGGACGTTTTTCTGGACAACGAGTTGCTGCCGGCGAGCGACGGGGGCCGTGTCGTGCCGACGTCGGCCGATGGTCGGGGCTGCATCGGCCTGCGATGGCATGAGCTGCGATTCTTGAGCCGCTTGGAATTGCACTGGGGCAAGGCCGCGATACTGCCCTCGCCGGATGCCGTGCAATTGCAGTATTGGGCCGGCGAGTCGGCCTGGCAGGGTGAGTGGAAACCATTGTCCACCGTAATCGAAAAGTCCCCCGGCATATGGCGATGGATGATCGCCGAGAAGGACTTGCCCGCCGGCACGGTCAGGGTGCGCTGGATTTTTCCCGCCGCGAAGGAATCGCTCGTCATCAAGAGTATGTCAGCCTATACCCGCTCCGAGTGGCGAACGGCCGAACTGCGCGTCGAGTTGCGGAATCAGACGGCGGACAAAGAGGTGCGGATCGGCGTCTACAACGGTCTGTTTCTTGACGCCGCGAAACAGGACGCCGCCACGGCCCGATCGTGGAACCTTTCGCAACCGATGACCATGAAGGTCCGCTACAGCGAGCCGAAACGGCATAAATCGGACCGCACCGTGCTGCGGTTCGAGTTACCCGCTCAAACCGTTGCCGCGTTCGCTCCCACCCGATCTGAATCGGGGACAACCATCACGCCACCGTTGTTCGAGTTGCCGGCCCACACCGTCGCCGTGGCCGTCGAGGACGTTGTTGCCCACGGCTGTGTATATGTTCCGAACGACTTATACATGCTGAGCGGCGACTGTTGCATAAAAATTCCGGGCAACGGCTTGTTTGTTACCGTCAATCCGCCGCCAATGACACAAGATGAATATATGCGGCGCATCGCCGGGCGCAAGCGGGTGTTGGACGAGGTTCGCGGACTACCCGACCAGAGTATCGCACAGGCGATGGCCAAGACGCACAATCCGATCCAGAACCTGGGACCAATGCTCTTGAGCCTGTCCTGCGACAACCGCAAGTACGTGGTTGACCGAGACGGGACGCTCCAGTTCAAACTGTACGACAACTCTGACTATGCCCCGCCAACTGACCAGCAGTTATGGGCCCACTTTGAAAAATACCCGTTCAAACTCACGCCGATTTTCGGCGATGGCACGGGCAAGATCAGCAGGCGATTGGATGGCGGATGGCTGCCGAAACCGACCACCACTGTTGCCGACGGCAAGATTGCTTATCGCCAATGCACTTATGTCGCTCCCGTTGACGACGAGGCCCCAGAAGGCTTTCCCGGTTGGTTTCGCCATCGGGCAGCGTGCATTGCGGAGTATTCCATCGACAACCCTTCGACGACGGAAAGCGAAGTTGCGTTGCGACTGACGCTCAACACCGAGGACAATAAGCCCGTCGCCAAGGCAAACTGGAAAAAAGACGGCGACAGTTGGAACGTTATCATCGACGGCCGGCTCCTTGTGCGTTTTGCGGCCGACGGCATTGCTCCGCTGAGCTTGGCCCAGGCCGGCGACGGACTATTGCTTCAGGGCATACTCCCGCCGGGCAAATCGGCTCGCTTGGTCGCTTGCCTGCCCGCTTGGCCCGTAAAGCCTGAACAAGCCGCCATTTTCAGCGATGTTGGTCAATCGGCCGCTCGCACCGCGAGCTATTGGCGCGAGCAACTTGCCGGGGCAATGCAGATGGAGATTCCCGACAAGGACTTGTCGAACGTGATCCGCGCGTCGCAAGTCCACTGCCTGCTGGCGGCCCGCAACGAAAAGCAAGGTCAGTCCATCGCCCCGTGGATCGCCTCGTCAATCTACGGCCCGGCCGAGAGCGAGGCCCAGGCGGTCATCCGCGGCATGGACCTTTGCGGGCAGACCGAGTTCGCCGGCCGCGGCCTGGAATTCTTTCTGCGTCGCTACAATCCGCAGGGCTATATGACCACCAATTACACGTTGGTCGGAACGGGCGAACACCTTTGGAACATGGCCGAGCATTACCAGCGGACGGGCGACCGGCAGTGGCTCGAGCGGGTCGCGCCCACGATGGCCCGCACCTGCCAATGGATCGTCCGTCAGCGGGCGAAAACCAAGCGATTGGATTCTCAAGGTGAAAAAGTGCCCGAGTATGGGCTGATGCCGCCGGGCGTGTCGGCCGACTGGGGCCGCTTCGCCTATCGCTTTTTCAACGACGCGCAGCACTGCCGCGGATTGGAAACGGCCGCCGCCGCGCTGGCCGAAATCGGGCATCCCGACGCGCCTGGCCTGTTGGCCGACGCCAAGGCGTATCGCGCCGACCTGCTGCGCGCCTATCACTGGACGCAATCGCGCTCGCCGGTCGTGCCGTTGGCCGACGGCACGTGGACGCCCAATCATCCGTCGCTGCTGGAATGTTTCGGCAACGTCGATGAATTCTATCTTGGCGAGGACGGCAATCGCACCTGGTGTTACAGCGTGGAGCTAGGCGGACACCATCTGGCGGCCAACCGCCTGCTGAATCCGCAAAGCGAAGAGGTCGGATGGATCATGGATTACATGGAGGATTGCCATTTCTTCCGCTGCGGCTACGTCGATTATCGCGCGGAGAATACGCGCAGGGACATTTTTAATTTCGGCGGATTCTCGAAGCTCCAGCCGTACTACTCCCGCAACGCTGAGATTTACGCCATGCGCGACGAGGTCAAGCCGTTTTTGCGCAGCTACTTCAACGCCATGGCCACGCTTCTGAGCGCCGAAAATCTCTCGTTCTGGGAGCATTTCCTTAATGGCGGGGCCTGGAACAAGACCCATGAGACCGGCTGGTTCCTCTGTCAGACGGCCGTGATGTTCGCAATGGATCGCGGCGACGAGCTGTGGCTGGCCCCGATGGTCACCGACCGCTGGTTGCTCGACGGCATGAAGATCGAGGTCCGCGACGCACCCACCCGCTTCGGCCGGGTAAGCTACAAGATTGTTTCGTCGGTCGCCGACGGCCATATCGACGCGGAGATTCAGCCGCCGACACGCGAACCCCCCCAGCGCATGGCGATTCGCCTGCGGCACCCCGAAGGTAAAACGATCAAAGCGGTCACGGTCAACGGCAAACCGCACCGGGATTTCGACCCGCGAGGGGAGTGCGTGTTCATAGCGCCGACCAAGGCGCCGGTGACGATTCGCGCCGATTACAATTGACCATCGCCATAAAATTGCGGCATTGCATCTTTTCTGATTGTCGATATGGCAATATTGGATAAATGCCTAGCAACCGTGATCGCGGGGGGATTGCACACAAACGATAACTGCGGTATAGAATCGATCGATGTGGGTAGAACCATGCGAAAAACCTCGTCATACGCCGTTTTGACCCGCATCGGATTAACGATCTTGTTCATTATGTCCGCTTTATCGGCGGGCTGTTTTGAAGGAGAAGGCAAAATGACGCTAAAAATCACCGGTTCGGCGTTTACGCAAGGACATCCGATTCCGAAGAAATACACCGGCGAAGGGGCCGACGTCTCGCCGCCGCTGGCCTGGTCGGAGCTGCCGGAAGGGACGAAGGAGCTGGCGTTGATCTGCGACGACCCCGACGCGCCGCGGGACGAGCCGTGGGTGCATTGGGTGATCTACAAGATTCCGGCGACGGCGAAGGGTCTGCCGGAGGGAGTGCCGAAGAAATCGCGCGTCAAAGACCCGGCCGGGGCGTTGCAGGGCAAAAACTCCTGGCCGGATGGCGAGAACATCGGCTACGGCGGACCGATGCCACCGCCCGGCCACGGCGTCCACCACTACTACTTCAAGCTCTACGCCCTCGACACGACCTTGGACGTTGAGCCGGGCCTGGACAAGAAGGCCCTCCTGGAGAAGATCGACGGCCGCGTGCTGGCCGAAGCGGCGCTGATGGGAACCTATGAGAGATGAGCAGTCGGCGGTCAGCTTGTTTTCCGTTACTGCTTAACCGCTGAAAGCCGAGAGCTATTCCATGCCCGACCGACGCGCCCACCGCGGCCCGCACCCGGAAGACGCTCGGTTGTTCGACGCCGCGGCGGTGGAGAAACTGCGCGCGGCGGCGGGGAATTTCTGCTGGCTGCTCGATCGTGGCTACGCCCACGATTCGGCGTTGAAGCTGGTGGGCGACCGCCACGGCCTGGTCGCCCGGCAGCGGACGGCCGTCAGCCGCTGCTGCTGCACGGCCGCGGAGGCGGCCAGCCGCCGCAGGCGCGAAGTCGGCATCGAAAAACTCGCCGGCGCGGCGCTGTGGATCGACGGCTACAACGTGCTGACCACGGTCGAGGCGGCGCTGGCCGGCGGAGTGATCCTCGCCGCCCGCGACGGCGCATACCGCGACATGGCCAGTATGCACGGCAGCTATCGCAAGGTGGCCGAAACCATTCCCGCGCTCGAATTGCTGGGCCGGACGCTTGAAGACGCTCGACTCGGCGAGTGTCGCTGGCTGTTCGACCGTCCGGTCTCAAACAGCGGCCGGCTGAAGGGAATCGCCGACGAATTGGCCGCCGCGCGGGGCTGGCCGTGGCGGGTCGAATTGGTCGCGGACCCCGACGCCCTTTTGTCCGAATTGGCAACGGATGGCGTTTTTGCCGAACCTGTTGGGGTGGCAGTTAAACTGCCACCCCAACAGACAGCACCCCAGCAATTTATTTATGCCGCCACGGCCGACAGCGCGATACTGGACCGCTGCCCAGGATGGTTCAATCTGGCCCGCGAGACGCTTTGCCGACACGTTGGACAGGCGCGCGTGCTGTCGTTGGCGGACGCCTGCGGTTGACGATTGCCGCTCCTCTTGATAGCCTAATGGTCTAGTGCGATTTTCCTGTAACCGTTCACGGACCGGGGACTGGCTTATTCTTTCGCCCTTTCAAGGGCGAAAAATGTGCCTGTCCCCTTCACCGCCGAGGGGGACAGTCCCCTGTGAACGGTTGCCTTTTCCTGGTACCGTTTGTCACAAAGAGAAAGGCTTTCGATCATGTCCAGTCGTATTAATAACTGGTGTGTACTGTTGTTCGCGGCATTGTTCGTAATCTGCATTGGTTGTCGTCGCGGCCCGGCGCGCGTGCATCCGCCGAAAATCAGCGCCGCGGAGTCCGGCCGGAAGGCCATCGAACTGTTCGACTCCAACGGCGACGGCAAGATTAGCGGTGACGAATTGAACAAGTGTCCCGGCTTGAAATCGGGCCTGATCCGACTCGACCCATCCGGCAACGGCGAGGTCACGGCGGACGCGATAGCCGCCCGAATCCAGAAATGGCAGGATTGGAAGACCGGGCTGACGTCGTGCGTCTGCCATGTGACTTACAACGGGCAGCCGGCCGAAGGGATGACGGTGAAGTTTATTCCCGAAAAGTTCCTCGGCGAGGACATCAAGGCCGCTGAAGGCAAGACCAACAAAAACGGCATGGCCATGATTACGATTCCGAACAATAAACTGCGGGGCGTCGCCCTGGGATACTACCGCGTGGAGATCACCAAGCCCGGCATGAACATCCCCGCGAAATACAACACGGAAACGGTCTTCGGCCAGGAAATCGCCAACGACGTTCCGGAAATGGAAGAGGGCATCCGGTTCGACATGACGTTCTAAATCCGTGAATCGTCGCGATACGTTGGCGTGGCAGTTAAACTGCCGCCCCAACAGCACATTCCCCTCTCCCGCTTGCGGGAGAGGGGGCGAGGGCGACGTGAATCTTCCCGACACGCCCCGCCTATACCCTACTGTTCCTTCAGCGCCGCCAAAAGATCGAGGATCGCCTTCTTGCCGTCGGAGAAATACATCAACGTGTTGTCGGCGGCGAACAGCGGGTTGGGAATGCCGGCAAATCCGGGACTGAGGCTCCGCTTCACCACGACCACCGTCCGCGCCTTGTCCACGTCGAGGATCGGCATGCCGGCGATGGGACTGTGCGGATCGGTCCGCGCCACGGGATTGACCACGTCGTTGGCCCCGATCACGATCGCCACGTCGGTCTGCGAGAAGGTCGGGTTGACCTCGTCCATTTCCTTGAGCTTGTCGTAGGGCACTTCCGCCTCGGCCAGCAGGACGTTCATGTGGCCGGGCATGCGTCCGGCCACCGGATGGATGGCGAAATCGACCTCGACCCCCTTCGATTCGAGGTACTGGGCCAATTCGCTCACCGCGTGTTGGGCCTGGGCGACCGCCATTCCATAGCCCGGCACGACCACCACCCGACGCGCGCCGTCCAGCATCATGGCGACCTCGTCGGCCGTGGTCGCCTTGACCTTGCCGGCGTAGACGTCGTCGGCCGACGCCGAACCCGCGGAAGGTCCCATAGTGCCGAACAACACGTTGGTCATCGAGCGATTCATGGCCTTGCACATAATCTGCGTCAGTATCACGCCCGAGGCACCAACCAGCGCACCGGCGATAATCAACACCGAGTTGCCCAGGACGAAGCCGGTCGATGCGGCCGCCAAGCCGGAGTAAGAGTTCAACAGCGCGATGACCACGGGCATGTCTGCCCCGCCGATCGGATTGACCAGCGTTAAACCCAAGACCGAGGCCAGCGCCACCAAACCCCAATAGGCGCCGGTCTCTCCGGGGTGCGTGATGCCGTAGATCAGCAACGCGACGGCGGCCAACCCGAGCAATGCGTTGATCGTTTTCAGTCCCGGATAGAAAAAAGGCTTTTTGAACGCCTTGTATTCCTCAAGTTTGGCGAAGGCGACCAGGCTGCCCCAGAAGGTGACCGCGCCGATCAGGCCGGAGGCGAAGATGGCGACGGCGACGTCGAAGTCGGCGGCTTTTCCGTTGGCGAGTTGCTCGGCCCCGGCGACCAGGACCGATGCCCCGCCGCCGAAACCGTTCAGCAGCGCGACCATCTGCGGCATGGCGGTCATGCGAATTTTTAGCGCGCAAAACGCGCCGATCACCGAGCCGATCAGCACTGCGGCCACGACCAATCCGATCGTGCTGAGCGGACTAATGTTAGGATCCGCTGTGGGGCCGTGCCCTTCCCGGTACATCAACGGCACTGTGGCCAGCACGGCGATCAACATTCCCAGCGCGTTGAGCAGGTTGCCCCGCACGGCGGTCTTGGGCCGGCAGAGGCCCTTCAACCCGAAAATGAACAGCACGGCCGCCAGCAGGTAGGCGAGAGTGAGGTAGGATCGATCTATGTTGAGTAAGAAATCTTTCACGGATTAGTCCTTCTTTTTGAACATGCCCAACATGCGGTCGGTGACCAGGAACCCGCCCACCACGTTGATCGTGGCGAACAGCACGGCCAGAAAGCCCAACACCGAGATCGCCCCCTCGCGCGACAGCAAGGCGACGAATCCGCTGCCGGCCGCCACCAGCGAGCCGACCAGCGTGATGCCCGAGATGGCGTTCGAGCCGGACATCAACGGCGTGTGCAGCAAGGGCGGTATCTTCGTGATAATTTCGTAACCGACAAAACAAGCCAGCACGAAAATCGACAGGTTGACGATGAAATTATCCATGGTTCTTATCTCTCTTGTAAAACCGCGACCGAAGGTCGCGCCCATTATATTCCTCGATCCCACGCTCTGCGTGGGAACGCACCGTCCGAACGCTCTACGCCCCCGCCGACGCAGGAACGTCGGGGCAATGGGTTCCCATGCAGAGCATGGGAACCAGCCCGTGATTGATATTATCCTTTCAACAAATCCGCTACCCGACCGTTGACCACCGCGCCGTCGCGGGCAACCAACGTGTCGCGGACCACCTCGTCCTCCATGTCCAACTCGACTTTGCCTTCCTTGACGATCGCCTTGAGGAAGGTCTGGATGTTCTTCGAATACATTTGGCTGGCGTGGAACGGAGCGGTCGAAGGCAGATTCGTCGGCCCGAGGATCGTCACGCCGTGCTCGACGACCGTTTCGTCCGCCTTGGTCAACTCGCAGTTGCCGCCCCGCTCCGCGGCCAGATCGACGATCACCGCCCCGGGCATCATCCCGGCGACCATTTCTTTCGTGACCAGGATCGGCGACTTCTTGCCGGGGACCGCCGCCGTGGTGATAACCACGTCCTGCTCGGCCACCACGCGGGTCATCAACTCGCGCTGCTTGCGGTAAAACTCCTCGCCCATCGCCTGCGCGTATCCGCCCTTGTCCTCCGCATCGCCGGTTTCAAGTTCCATCTCGACGAACTTCGCCCCGAGGCTGAGCACCTGCTCCTTGACGGCCGGGCGGACGTCGTAGGCCGAGACCAGTGCCCCCAACCGCTTGGCCGTGGCGATGGCTTGCAAGCCGGCCACGCCCACCCCGACGATGAACGCCTTCGCCGGCGAGAGAGTGCCGGCGGCGGTCATCAGCATCGGAAACATTTTAGGCAGCGTCTCGGCGGCCAGCAGCACCGCCTTGTAGCCGGCCACCGTGGCCATCGAGGACAGCACGTCCATGCTCTGCGCGCGGGTGATCCGCGGCAAAAGTTCCAGCGAGAAGAGCGTCACGCCCTTGGCGGCCAGTTCGGCGGCCGCTTTCGGGCTGCCCAGCGGATCGCACATGGCGACGACCACTTGGCCCTTGCGATAACTTTCCAGGTTGGCGGCGGCCGTTTGGGGGGTGGCTCCCGCGGCGCGGACCTGTAAGATTACGTCGCCCGCGAATACCTCGTCGCGGCTGCCGACTATTTTCGCCCCCTTGTCGATATATTGTTGATCGGCGTATCCCGCCGACGCCCCGGCGCCGGTTTCCACCAGAACTTCCATTCCGGCCTTTATCAACTGAGCGGCCGTGGCCGGCACCAAGGCGACCCGCCGTTCGCCGGGGTGACTCTCGCGTGGAACTGCAACAAACATGGCTTGCCTATCCCATCTAGATTTAGAAGGGGAAGTAAAAGCAGAAATCATACCGATCATAATAGTTACTGTAAATAGGCCGGTTTTACAATTTCACACCCCACCCACAGGCAGGGTGCGCGCAACGAACCAATACACAATGTTGAGGCGGCCGTTGTATTGACACCCTGTATTGACACCCCAAGAATGGATGCGTTTCCCGCAACATAGAAAAGAATCGACCGCCGAAAAGAATCTTTTACCGCAACCGCTTGTCAGCCGTCCGATCAACCGATAAACTATGGGTTTCTCATATTTTGTCAGTTGGGCGAGTATCCGGAATGCAACGGACCAAGACATACATGGCGCGGCCGGGCGAGATCGAGCCGAAGTGGTGGCTCGTCGACGCCTCCGATAAAGTGGTCGGCCGTCTGGCCTCCGACCTGGCGATGGTGCTGATGGGCAAGAATCGGCCCACCTACACGCCGCACATCGACAACGGGGATTACGTCGTCGTCATCAATGCCGACAAGGTGGTCTTCACCGGCAACAAATGGGCACGGAAGAAATACGCCTGGTACACGGGCTATACTCGCCAGCGGACCGAGACCGCCGCCAAACGGTTCCAACGCAAGCCGGAACTGGTCCTCCGCGAGGCGGTCCGCCGCATGTTGCCCAAAAATAAGCTGGCCTTTAAAACCCTCGCGAAACTGAAAATCTACGCCGGCGCCGAGCATCCGCACCAGGCGCAAATGCCGGAACCCAAAGAACTCGGACTCAAGGACTAGTCGCACATGGCAGTCGTCGCAAGCCCAGACATTCTCGGCACGGGAAGAAGAAAAAGCTCTATCGCCCGGGTGCGCATTCGCCCCGGCGAGGGATTGATCCGCATCAACGACCGCGAGTTGGACGCCTATTTCACCAACACCCGCCAGCGGAACGCCGTTTTAGCCCCGCTCGAGCAGACCGGCAAGCGGGCCGAGTTGGACGTGCGAATCCGCGTCGACGGCGGCGGCATCACCGGCCAGGCCGACGCCTGCAAGCTGGGCATCGCCCGAGCACTGAAAAAACTCGACGAGCAACTGGCCGACGGACTCCGCGACGCCGGCCATCTGACCCGCGATGGACGGATGAAAGAGCGCAAGAAATATGGCCTCCGCGGCGCCCGACGCGGCACGCAGTTCTCGAAGCGCTAATTCTATAAAGCCCCGACCGTCGCTGGCGACTTGTATTCTTTGGCGTGGTCGATGCGATATTTGGGGCGACGGTTGCACCGTCGCCCCGATGGTACTTCTTGTCTGCCACGGGGGCCTCGGCTGCGGGACATTACTGCCCGAATCGCCGGGCCGCAAGGTGTTTCCACAAACGCAACTGGGATGTAACATTGTCTTGCCATGCGATACCTCGATCTGACGTTGCCGACCGCCGCAGAGAACCTGGCCTTTGACGAAACTCTGCTGGCGGAGGCGGAGGCGGCCGGGGAGCCGCGCGAAGCGCTGCGCATTTGGGAGTCTCCCCGGCCGATGGTCGTCGTCGGCCGCAGCTCGCGCGTCGAGGACGAAGTGCGGCTGGACGTTTGCCGCGAGTTGGGGATTCCCGTCTTGCGGCGCGTTAGCGGCGGGGCGGCCGTGCTGGCCGGGCCGGGTTGCCTGATGTACGCCCTGGTGCTCGACTATCGATTGCGGCCCCGCTTGAGGGCCATCGACCGGGCTCACCGCTGGGTGCTGGACGCGATCGTCGCGGCGCTGACGCCGCACGTACCCGGCGTCTCCTGCCGGGGAACGAGCGACCTGGCCGTTGGAAACATGAAGTTTTCCGGCAGCAGCGCACGCTGCCGCCGCAACCATCTGCTCTATCACGGCACGCTGTTGTACGATTTTCCCCTTTCCCTGATCGAACGTTGCCTGAAAATCCCGCCGCGGATGCCGCACTATCGCGCCGGCCGGGGGCACGCGGAGTTCCTGACCAATCTGCCGCTCGCCGCAGAAACGATTCGTCGTTTGTTGATCGAGGCGTTCGACGCCCGGGAGAACGCAGCTTCGCGAGAGTAGTGGTCCGTCTAACGATTTATGTCATGCGCGGCAGGGCCGCTTCGGCCCGCTCGAGCAACCGAAGAACGTCGTCTTCGGCCCGCGCTTCGACCGCCCCGGCGGTGATCCGCAATTCGACGTCTAGTTGTTTGTTTTCGCGGGCGGCCTCTTGCAGACGGGTGGCGAACTCCTGGGCTTTTTCCAGATCGGTCTCCGCCAACACCACGGCAAAGGCGTCGTCGCGCAGGCGGGCGATGAAGTCTCCCTGTCGGGTCGATTCCTCGATCATGCGGGCGACGGTCCTCAACAAGGCCCTAACCACGTCTTCGCCGCAGCTCGTTCGGATCCGCTCGAAGTGGTCGACCGTCGCGATTGCCAGGGAAAACGTGCGTCCGAAGCGTTTTCCGATGCCCAGCATCACGTCCAGCACGTCCTCCAATTCCCGCCGATTGCCGATGCCCGTCAGCACGTCGGCGTAGAGGTCGATCCCGTTTACGAGGTCTTGGACCAAGCGGCGGACGCCCGTTCTTGCTTCGTCGATACTGCGCCCCAGCTGCTCGGCTGTCATTTCGCCGTCCAAGGCCGCGGCGATCTCGGTCAATTTCTTGTCCCAGGTCTGGTCGTGCAGCAGCACTTGCGCCAGACGCATCCATAATTGCAGCGTGCATTGCAGGGTCAGCACCAGGTCGGTCGTCGTCAGCACGCCGCGGAGGTTGCCCTGATCGACGACCGGCAGACAAGAAATGTGCTCGTTGATTAAAAAAGTAATCGCGGCGTTCAAGGGCGTGTCGGACGCGCAGGTCCGCGGCGGATAGGTCATCAACTGCTGGGCCGTCGTCCCCTGCGTCGAACAGAGGTCCCGGTCGCTGACCACTCCCACCAGCTCCCCGCCGTGTCCGCAGACCAACAGGTGGTGCAAACGGCGGTGACGCATCAGGTCGGTCATCTCCGCCAAGGTCGCCGTGGGAAGGACCGTCACCGGCCGGCGGGACATCAGGTGGCGGACCTCCAGCCGGTTCTTTAACAGCAACTCGCTGTCGCCCATCAACTCTTGCAGCAACTCTTGCCGTTTGGCGTATGGGCTGGACTCCGGCGGGACCGCCGCCGCCGCAGTGGTGGTGTATTGGTTGGTAGTGGAATCGACCATGCCGTACCCCCCAACATAAGTATATGCCCTCCCCTTAAATTCTAGCTTATTCCAGTAGATCAGGCCGTGCCTGACCTACGGCCACAGGAGTCGGTTACCCGAAGTCATGCTTTCAAGCGGGGGGTCGTAGCAGCTCATCGCCACGCCAGCCAGCATGATGGCAATCGACCAGAAGGCCTCCCAACTGCGATTTTCCACCGCGTAGCTCAGGCTGGCGTAGACCATGAATAGGCACGAGAGGCAGAAGATCAGCGGCACAATGGGATAGAGCGGCGCCCGATACGGCCTGTCAAGTTCCGGCCGACGGTAGCGAAGCACGATCAGCGAAACGGACACGAGGCAGAAGAAAATCCAGAACACGGGCGTGGTGAAGTTTACCAGTGCGCCGAATCCCCCCTTTGTCCAGCCGAACCCCACGACCAGCGCAAGAGTAATAAGCGTCTGGATCAATAGCGCCTGGATGGGCGTGCCGTGGCGGCTGTTCCAGCGGCCGAGCCATGCGTAGAGGCGATGATCCCGCCCCATCGCGTAATAGATTCTCGCGCCCGTAAAGATCATGCCTTGGATCGCTCCCAGTGCGGAGACGGCGATCAGCAGTTGGATGAAACGGCTGCTATATCGGCCGAACGCCTGATGGAGCACCTCGCCGGCCACGTCTGTCGATTGGCGGACCTGCTCGAATCCCAGCGCGCGGAGAAACGCCAGATTGGCCAACAGGTAAATCGCCGTGACGGCCAACGTGCCCAACACCAGCGCGCGGAGGATGTTCTTTCGCGGCGCTCGCACCTCCGCTCCGACGTAAGCCATTTCGTTCCAGCCGCCGAAAACGAAGAGGACGAAGATCATCGCCTGACCGAAGTCGGGCGTAATGTCGGTCGGCCGGCTTGCAGCCGCCCGCTCCGTCGTGCCGCCGAAAAACAGCCCTACCGCGCAGACGATCGCCAGACCGAGAAACTTGACGGTCGTCAGGATGTTTTGGGTCCATCGTCCCTCGTGTATTCCCAGCAGGTTGATCGCCGTCAGCACCGCGATGGCGGCAACCGCGTAAACGACCAGCGCGGAGTGGCCGTCGCCCAGGGAATAGAGTTGATTGGCATAGCGGGCGAAGATGTAGGCCATCGCCCCGATCGAGCCGGGACGGACGACCCAAAGCTGCGCCCACGCGAACAGGAAACCCGTTCGCCGGCCGAGGGCCTCGGTCAGATAGACGTAATCTCCGCCCTCTCGCGGATAGGTTGTGGCAAGTTCGGCGTAGCAGAGGGCGCCGACCATCGAGAGCAGGCCGCCCAGCAGCCAAACCAGGACCAGAACGCCCGCGTTGGAGACATTTTGGGCCACCAGCGGCGTGGACTCGTAAATGCCCGCGCCGATGATGATCCCCACGATGATGCACGTGGAGTCGAACAGCGTCAACTGGCGACGGGGCGCGGCGGTTGGAGCGGCGGACGACATCTCGGATATATGTGATCGCGGCGTCTGGACGCGGACCAAGAAAGTGATAGGATAGTGCAAAGCGGCGGGTTGCACAACGTTTGGGGGGAAACCCCGGAGATAATCAATGGCTAAAAAGGAAGAAGCGATCGAGGTCGAGGGGACGGTGACCGAGGCCCTGGCCAACACCAGGTTTCGCGTCCAGTTGGAAAGCGGTCATTCCATCATCGCCCACGTCGCCGGCAAAATGCGGAAGCACTTTATCCGCATCGTGCCGGGCGATCGGGTCCGGGTGGAACTTTCGCCATACGACCTGACGAAGGGCCGCATTACCTTCCGCGAGCGATGACCCCCCCTTTGGCAAAGGCGGCCCAAACCACCTCCGCCGCGCCAGTCTGTTTTTACCCGGCCCGAACGCAATATCCGCCCGCCGCCGCCGAATTAGTGCCGTAGACTTGTTTATCGCGAAGGGACCACCCGTATCACATTCTCTGCAAAGGAGAACGCATCGTGAGAAAAATACTGCTGTCACTGGTTGCCGTGGCGTTTTTGCTGGGGTTCGCCCGCGTTGCATCGGCCCAAAGTGCGATGAAGCCGGTAGCGACCGTGTCGTTTTCCGGCTATGGCGAATGGATGACCAACATCGACATGTTCGGTCGGTTGGGGGGCGCGCCGGACATGAGCAAGGGCCTCGACATGATGTTGCAGATGATGACCCAAGGCAAGGGACTGGCGGGCCTGGATAAAACGCGTCCTTGGGGGGGAGTGTTTCTCGCCGACGAGCAAGGAAAGACGGCCTTCTTCGTCTTTCTTCCCGCCACCAACTTGGACCAACTCGCCGAGACCGCCAAAATTTTGCAGAACACGCGGATCGAGAAAAGCGGCGACGTGTACGAAATTCAAGGATTGCCCAAAACGCTCTACGCGAAGCAAAGCGGCAAGTGGGCGGTGCTCGGAGACGAAAAGGACAACCTGAAATTGGCCCCGGCCGATCCCGCCAAACTGCTTGGCGAGATGCCGACCAAATACGACCTGGCGGTCAAGTTCTCGGCGAACAGCTTGCCGGCCGTCTATCGCGAGCAACTCATGGCCCAACTTCGAGCGGGCATGGAAGTGGGTATGGCGAGAAAGCCCGGCGAAACCGATGAACAACACGAATTGCGCGCCGGCATGACCGAACGGAGCTTCCAGCAGATGAAAACCCTGCTCGAAGAACTGGACGAGGCGATGCTGGGCTGGGACGTCGATCCGAGCGCGAGCACGACGCACGTCGATCTCGAGCTTACCGCCCGGAACGGCACGAAGCTGGCCGATCAGTTCGCCATGATGAAGCCGGGCAAGTCGAAGTTCGCCGGATTCATGATGCCCGAGGCCGCCGCGGCCCTCAATTCCATTGGCGCGATGAGCGACGACGACGTCGCCCAGACAAAAAACAGCCTCGACGCCTTCCACAAAACGATGATCCTCAATTTGGAAAACGAGGGATTGTCGGAGGACGAGTTCGAACTGGCGAAGAAATTGCTGGGCGATCTCAAGGAGTTCGTCGAAAAGACGATCGAGACCAAAAAAATGGACGCCGGCGCGGCGCTGCTGCTCGAGCCGAACTCGGCCGCGCTGGTCGCCGGCGCCGCGGTGGCCGACGGAAAAATGCTGGAAAAGATACTCGGCCAATTGGTGGATGACATAAAGGAGACCGACCCCGAGGCGGCCAATGCGATCGAGATGAATGCCGAAACACACCAAGGCGTCGCTTTTCATAAGCTGACCGTGCCTGTGGCCGACCCGCAAATGAAGTCGATGGTGGGCGACGTGCTGGAACTGGTTTTGGGCGTCTCCGACCAACGGGTGTACCTGGCCGCCGGCCGCGACGCCGCGGCGAAGCTGAAGTCGGTGATGGACAAATCCAAGGCCGCCGAGGACCAACAGGTGCCGCCCTCGCGAATATCGATCTCGTTGGGCGCCATCGCCAAGTTCGCCGCTTCTCTAGACGCGGGAGCGGAGGCGAAAATGCAGACCGCCATGTTCGCCTCGGCCCTGGCCGGCGCCGGCGAGAGGGACCACGTGCTGATCACCGCCAAACCGATCGAGCGCGGCGTCCGCATGAGATTGGAACTAGAAGAGGGGTTGCTCAAGGCCGTGGCTTCGATGGTGAAAGGACTGGCGCCGATGGGCGGAATGATGCCCCCGGGCGGGATGATGCCCCCGGGACAGTGAGCGGTACTTTTTCAATAGTAGGGGCGGCAGTTGAACTGCCGCCCCATCGGGCTTTAGAAACCAAGCATGCCGTCTTTCCGCCACGAAATCGCCGGCGTTTCCGTCGTTGAGTTGGCGCGGCGATTCGGCACGCCGACGTTCGTCTACGACGCCGCGATGATCCGCCGCCGGTTCGCCGAGTTGAGGGCCTTCGACACGGTCCGCTACGCCCAGAAGGCCTGCTCCAACTTGGCCATCCTCGACCTGCTCCGCCGCGAGGGGGCGCTGGTCGACGCGGTCAGCGGCGGAGAAATTCGCCGCGCCTTGGCGGCCGGATACCGGCCGTCCGGCGACCCGCCGCCGATCGTCTACACGGCAGACCTGTTCGACGCCGAATCGCTCGACCTCTGCGTGGAACAAAACATACACGTCAACTGCGGCTCGGCGGACATGATCGACCAGCTCGGCGCCCGCGCGCCGGGCCGGGGAATCACCTTGCGGATCAACCCCGGCTTCGGCCACGGCGAAACGCGGAAGACCAACACCGGCGGCCCACAGTCGAAACACGGCATTTGGCACGCCCAAATCGCCGAGTGCCTCGAGCGGGCCGAGCGCCGCCGGCTCTCGATCGACGGCCTGCACATGCACATCGGATCGGGAGTCGACATGGAACATCTCGCCAAGGTCTGTAAGGCGATGGAACGGTCCGCGGCCGAGGCGGGACCGGCCTTGCGTTACATCAGCGCCGGCGGCGGGTTGCCGGTCGTCTATTTGCCCGAGGACGCCCCGGCCGATGCGTCCGCATACTTCGAACTCTGGAACGCGACGCGGCAAAGGCTGGAGAAACGCCTCGGCCGAAGTTTGCGGTTGGAGATCGAGCCGGGACGCTTTCTGGTGGCCGAGAGCGGCTATCTAATCGCCGAGATACGGGCCGTCAAACGACAGGGCGAAAACGCCTTCTACCTGGTCGACGCCGGCTTCAACAATCTTGCCCGGCCCGTGCTCTACGGATCATACCATCCGATGTCGCTCGCCCCGGCCGACGACGGCGCCGGGCGGGGAGAGTTGGACGTGGTCGTCGGCGGTCCCTTGTGCGAGTCGGGCGACA
>JAFGLH010000028.1 GCA_016928165.1 Pirellulales bacterium
CCCCGCCCCTCGGCTACCAACTGCCGCGCGACAAGCGCGGCGACGTAGGTTTTTCCCACGCCGGTGTCCGTGCCGACGATGAACAATCCTGGAACGCGTTTCGACACCGCGGCGCGAGCTCCTCGACGAGGCTACAATTCCAGAAATTCCTCGGCCGCCTCGCGCAGCGTCTGGCGGTCCGGCTCCGCGCCCGTCCAACGCCGCAAAGCAATCGCCACTTGTTCGATGAACGCGCACAATCCGTCGATTGTCTTGCAGCCGCGTTCGGCGGCGTCGCGGAGCAGTCGGGTTTGCGGCGGGTTGATCGCCGCGTCGGCAACGATCAACTCCGGCCGTAGACTGCCGCCGCCGAGCGGCAAGCGGTCGGCCGTCTGGTCGATGCTTGTGGCTTGCAGGAGGACTTCCGTATCCAAAGGCACGGTGAAATCGCCTTCCCAGGCGGCGGCGACGGCCGATGTTTTATATTTCTCGACCAGCAGCGCGGCCAACTCCTCGGCCCGGGCCAGGGTCCGATTGACGATCATCAGCGAGGCCCCGGCGGCGGCCAACTCGACGCCCGCCGCGCGGGCGAGCCGCCCGGCGCCGAGGATGACGACTTGTTTTCCCGCCGGATCGACCAGCCGGCGGAGCGACTCGACGAACCCCCGGCCTTCGAGATTGTCGCCGACCAGTGTGTCTTCGCGGCGATAAATGAAGTTCACCGCGCCGACGGCCGCGGCCGTTTCGTCGACTCGATCCAACAGGGGGATGACGGCTTGTTTGTGGGGATGGTCGCAGTGCGCGCCCTGGAATCCCAACACCCTCAATCCGCCCACGGCGGCGGCCAGGTCCTTCGGAGCGACCTCGAAGGTCATGTAGCGCCAGTCTAGGTCCCGCTCGGCGAAGGCCCGCTCAACCAGGTATTGCGTGGGATTTCCGCCGACCGGGTGTGCCAGCAAGGCGAGCAGCGGTTGCACTGCGGGGCTCGACACGAGACGTCTCCGGCGATAGTGGCTTGGCGGCGCGAGTCCCGAGATGCGCCGCACGACCATGGATCATAGATCAAAAATCAAAAATTATAAATCCCCCCCTATTTTCCTTCGGTGACGCCCTTCCATTGGTCGGTTCGGAACGGGGAGGCGGGCAAACCGGCCTTGTTCGCCAGGTTTGGAACGGCGTCGTCGCGCCAGGCGTAACGGACCGCCAACGGTTGGGAAACGCCGTCCGAATGAACGACGATCGAGTCGCCGTCGATCTCGGCCGTCGCCGGGATGAACTTCCGATCGGACCCGGCAATGGTGAAATCCCGCAGCGGCTTGCCGTCCGAGGCGGCCAGGCCGCCGTCGACGTGCTCGAAGCGGAGGCGGATTTTATTCCCTTCGACGGCCATCGACTTGTAGATCGGGCCGGAATAAACCGCGTCGCGGCCGTAAACGGTAGACAGCGCCCAAAGCGCCAACCGCTTGCCCACGTCCAATTTGTTGCGGGGATGGATGTCTTTTACGTTGCCGATGTCCATCGTGACGGCCATGCCGGTGTTGGGGACGTTTTTCAGCGTCATCAACTGCGCCTCGCGCAGCTCGGCGCAGTTTTCCGGATTCTGGCCGCCGTAGCGGAAAGGCGCCAGTTGCACGAAGCCGAAGGGGAAATCGCCCTGCCCCCAGTCGTTTCTCCAGTTTGCTATCATCGCGGGGAAGAGTTTTCGATATTGATGTGCCCGAGAGACGTTCGATTCGCCCTGATACCAAACGGCGCCGCGGATGGCGTAGGGAATCAGCGGGGCGATCATGCCGTTGTAGAGCAAAGCGGAATCGGGGTTATGAAGCAACGGTTTCAGCGCGGGATCGCGCGCGAGCGTATCCCGGCTGGTCCAGAATTCGGCCGGGGTTCCGCCCCAGGCGGATTGGATCAGGCCAACCGGCACGCCCAACTCCCGTTGCAGTTGGCGGCCGAAGTAATAGGCCACGGCGGAGAAGCTCCCTCGCCCCGTCTTGACGATGTTGCTCGGCGTGCAGGGGAGCCATCTGCCGTCGACGTTCGCGGCGGGGACAACGGTCTTCGTCTCGGGAACGAAGAAGAGCCGAAGGTTCGGCTGCTCGGCATCGGCGACCGTCTGTTTGCCGTTCTCCGCGGCCGCCAGTCCCCAGACCATGTTCGATTGGCCTGAGCAGAGCCAGACTTCGCCGACGGCGACGTTATTGAACACCAGCGTCGTGCCTGAGGAACCCTTGACGGTCATGTTCGTCGGGCGAGCGAGTTCCAACTCTTGTAACGCGACTTTCCATTTTCCATCCTCGTCGGCGCGAGCGATATGCGTCTGTCCGGCGATGGAGACGACAACCTCCTCGCCCGGCGCGGCCCAACCCCAGACGGGCGCCGGCCGTCCGCGCTGCAGCACCATGTTGTCGTCGAAGACGGCCGGCATCCTGACCGCGGCCGCGGCCGGTCCGACGATCGTTAGCAAGCAAGCAAACGTCAATACGATGTTTATGCGACGCATGGGGCGCTCCTTCGGTTAAAAGTCCAATTTGATGCGCGGTTTTTCATCGGCCGGCGGGCCGAATAGTTTCCGCAGTTCCTCTTTCAGCTTCAAGCCGCGGGCGTCGAGGGTAATCACCTTGCCATCGCGGCCGACGAGGATTTTCGTGGGAATTTCCGCGATGCCGTAGTATCTCACCGTGTAGCTCGGTCCGTCCTCGCCGTAGACGATCGTCCAGGGAAGCTCCCGTTCCTTGAGGAAACTTTCCAGGTCGGCCGGACGCTGGTCGCAACTGACCCCGACTATCTCGAATCCCCGGTCGCGGTATTGATCGTAGTATTTTTTCATTATTCTCAGGTCGGCCACGCTCGCCCCCGACCAGGAGCTCCAAAAATCGACCAACACGATTTTGCCTTTGTATTTACCCCAGTCGAAATCGCCGCCGCCGAAGATTTTTCCCTCGATTTTGATTTCGTTGCCCGGCAGCTCGAGCCGCCGCGCGGTCCCGGCCATCATTTGGGCGAATTTCACCAACTCCTCCTCCTCGCAATAGGCGAACGCCTTGGCGATCGAAAAATATACTTCGGAGGCGTAGCGATTGTCGCCGGTCAACTCGGCGATCTTTCCGGCCAGCAAGGCCAAGCGGGCGTCGTTCGCCTCCGGCGCCCCCTCGGCGAGAAATTTCAACGCCGCGTCGATCGCCTTTTTGCGGTTCCGCGGCTCCTCCCTCTCCGTCTTGGACAACTCGATCAGCAAGCCGAAGTTGCGGACCATTCGAGAGTATTTTTCGTAGCCGAGTTCGAGCAATTCCTCGGCGAACTCGTTCAATTGCTCTTTGTCTTCGAGCAACTGCATCTTCAGTTGCACGGCGTAGCTCATGTTCTTTTCTTCCGCCTGGGCGGCGATGATGTGTTCGGCGGCCCTCCGCAGCGCCCGGCGGGCCTTTAGCACCATCAGCACGTTGGTGCAGCGGGTTTTGCGCACTTTGTTGATGTACTCTCTGAGTTCTTCCGGTGTTCCTTCGGGAACAATGAAGGGATCGGGCGGCTTCGGCTTCTCGTCTTTTTTCTCGGCGCCGGCCGGTTTTTGCCCGGCGGGGCTTTGCGGGGCGGGCCGTTCCTCCGCCCGCCGCTCCGCGGCCGGTTTCTGCGCCGGCGCCTGCTCGCTTTCGGCCGCCGGGAGCGGCCAACAGTACAGAACCGCCAGACATGAAACCGCCAGCGACAGTCCCCTAATTGTGCCGCGCATCGTGAACTCCCGGCGTGAAAACCCAATTTTAATAAGCGTCAAATCCCATCTTTCCGTCCTTCGCCGTCGGCGCGGCCTCGCTTTCCGCGCGGCGGATAATGTCCCAGGCTTCGGAGGGCGTCTCCGCGTAGTCGATCAACGCGAGGTCCGCGTCGTCGATGGTCCCTTGGTCGGCGAGGAACTGGAAGTCGACCACGCGGCGCCAGTATTCCCGTCCAAAAAGTATGATCGGAATCGCTTGCATGCGGCCCGTCTGACGGAGCGTCAGGGCGTCGAACAACTCGTCGAGCGTGCCGAAGCCGCCGGGAAAGGCGACCAGCGCCCTGGCCCTTAAAAGGAAATGCAGTTTTCGGACGGCGAAGTAATGGAACTGGAAGCACAACTCGGGCGTGATGTACGGATTGGGTTGCTGTTCGCGGGGCAGGCGGATGTTTAGTCCGATCGACTTTGCCCCCGCGTCGGCGGCGCCTCGATTGGCCGCCTCCATGATGCCCGGTCCCCCGCCGGTCATCACCACGTAGTCGCAAGGCGGGTCCTTCTGGCACTCGGCCGAAACCAGGCGGCCGAACTCTCGCGCGGCGTCGTAGTAACGACTGCGTTCGAGCAGCCGCTTGGCCCGATCGACCGCCCGGCGCAGCGACCGATCGTCCGGCGCGGCTGCGAGGGCTTTTTCGGCCCGCTCCAACCGGTTTCGCGCTTCGGCCGGCTCGACGATCCGCGTACCGCCGAAGACCACGATCGTCGAGCGGACGCGCTCCCGATGCAGATACAATTCCGGCTTGAGCAGTTCCAACTCGATCCGCGCGGCCCGCATCTCGGGCCGCATGAGAAAATCGACGTCCTTGTAGGCCACGCGATAGCTGGGTGATTGGAGAATGCTCGTCACCTTGGCGGCGGGATTTTCGGACACGGCAGGAACCTCGATTCGCGTCTCTATCGACGGCCGTGGGTGAACGCGCGCTGATCCCACGCGGCGGACGGCCGCACCGTACAATTTTAATTTACCAAGATTGATATAGCGCAACAAGCCGCGACCAGGCGATAATCCAGGCAAATGAAAGCAAAAAAAGCCAGGCGGCCGCGGGCGCCTTCGAAGTCGGCCGCGGGCGACGCAAGGGCCGCGTCGCGCAATGAATCGCCGCCGTCGCCAGGGCTATTGCGAGGACCGCTTGCCAGCCGAGATAAAGCCCCACGCAAAGCAGGCAATAAAATGTACCGAACGATTGCGAGTTGTTTTTTACGGATCGTCGGCGGACGATTTGCCGTATCGACCACGCCGCCGCGCCCAACGCGCCGCCGATGGCCAAACCGGCCAGACCGTCCACGGCGCCGGCCGAATGGATGGGCAATCCCGGCCAGGCCGCCACGGGCCGCAGCAGCGGCCATAGCAGAGGCGCCAGCAATCCCGCCGCAAAGGCCGGAACAAACAAACGCGGCGGCGGCCGTCGCCCGTCGTATTCGATCAATGCGGCACAGAGCAGCGTACACAACAGCAAGAGGTGGAATAGATACGTGCCATAGAGTTGCAATCCGCCGACGCCGCCGACCGCGACGTTGTCGGAAACCGCTATCGCCCGCAGGGGGAGATTCGCTCCCTGCGAAAAATGCTCCACGGCGGCCAGCGCGGCGAACATCGCCGCCGTGAGGGCCTCGACCAGCGGATAGCGGACCGATATCCGCTCGCCGCAGTCCCGGCACCGACCCCGCAGAAAAATCCAGCCGAAGACCGGAACGTTGTCTCGCCAACGAATGGGCCGCTTGCAAGTGGGGCAGTGCGAAGGCGGCTCGATCAGGCTCAGCCCCAGCGGCAGCCGATAGACCACCACGTTGAGAAAACTGCCCACCGCGCCGCCGACAACGGCCAGCCAAATCACGAACAACCAACCGGTGTCGCTGGGCGGGGGCATTTCGTCGATTACGCTTGTTTGTTTTGCCGCCGCGTCCGCGCGGCGCGTGTGCTCGGAAAATTATCGGTTTTCCATCGCGGCCCGGACCGCGTCGAGGACTTTCCGCCGCGCCGCGTCGAGCGGCTCTTTTAGCATTGCCCCGGCCGCCTTGGCGTGTCCGCCGCCGCCGAATTGTTCGGCCACCCGGCTGCAATCCATGCGGCATCGGCTGCGGAAGCTGATCTTGAAACCGCCCTCGGGCTGCTCGACCAAGATCACCGCCGCCTCGGTGCCGCCGACCGCGAGGGTCATGTTGATGATGTCTTCGCTATCGGCGGGTATCGCGCCGACCTCGCGGAAATCCTCGATGCTGAGCCAGGTGTGTATCAAACGGCCGTCGAGTTCCGTGCGCGTGTGGTCCAGCGCGCGGCCGATCAGCCGCAATCGGCCGTGCGAGTCGTTTTCGTACAGTTCCTTGTAGAGTCGGTCGGCGACGGCGCCGGCGCCGGCCAGCCGCGCGGCCAGCCGCAGCGTTTCGGCCGTCGTCGAGGCGAAGCGGAACCAGCCGGTGTCCGTGGTCAAGGCGACAAAGGCCGGCTCCGCGATTTGCGGAGTCAGCGGGACCCCCAACCGGTCCGCCGCCTCGACGACCAACCGGCCGGTGGCCTCGGCTTCCACGTCCTTGAACACTTCGGCGCCAAGATCGTCCTCGCTTTTATGGTGGTCGACCACGACCTTCAAGCCGGGGAAGTTTTGGATTACCTCTCCCATCTCGCCCAATTGCGCCCAGGCGCTGGTGTCGAGGATCATCAGCACCTCGCGGTCGACCAGCTTCTCGGCCGCGACGTCGACGCCCAGTTGAGCAAGCCGTTTTTCCGGGTCGAGAAATTGCAGGTTCGGCGGCACGGCGAAGGCGTTGCACGCCAAAACGTCCTTGCCCAGCGATTTCAGTATCTCTGCCATGGCTAGCTCGCTGCCCAGGGCGTCGCCGTCCGGGCGAACGTGTGTGGTCAGCACGAAACGCCGGTGGGCGCTTACGATTTCAACGAAGCGGTTCCAAGGGATCATGATGTTGATTGGTAGTATGCAATGTTGCGTTTAGCGGCCGTCGGCACGACGGCCCTTTCAATTATCAAAGCCGCCTTGCCGGCGACCGCTAAACAGAAAAATCTCGTTGTTATTGACTTCCGGCGGCGATTTCGAGCGATCGGGCGACGTCCCGCCTCATTTGATCGATCAGCGCCTCGGCGGACTCGAACCGCTTAATTTCCCTCAGTTTGTCGAGAAAGTCAACCTCGATCGAACGCTCGTAGATCATCTCGTGGAAGCCGATCAGGTGGACCTCGACCTTGGTTCCCCCCTCGCCGAAGGTCGGATTCGGTCCTAGGCTGACCGCCGCCGGACGCCGAATATTCCCGACCATTGCCCGGGCGGCGTAAATCCCGTGGCCCGGTAAAAGCACGTCAACATGACCGAGATTGGCGGTGGGATATCCGAGCCGGGCGCCTCGTCCGGCGCCGTAGACCACGAGGCCGCGAATCCGGTATGGTCGGCCGAGCATTTTTCCCGCCGCGGCTATTTCTCCCTGGGAAACGAGTCGGCGGATCCGCGAGCTGGAGACGATTCGACCGGCGACCTCCACCGGCTGGACGACCTCGAACGGCATGCCCGCCGCCGCGCAAAGCTGCCGCAGCAGATCGACGTTTCCGGAGCGATTGCGGCCGAAGAAGAAGTTTGGCCCCTCGACCATCGCCCTGGCGGAGAGCCGGCCGCGAACAACGCGATCGAAGAACTCGCGCGGCTCGGTGTCGAGAAACTCCTTGTTCGTCGGATAGACGACCAGCGCATCGACGCCCAATTCGGCGAGGATTTCGATCTTCCGTTCGAGCCAAACCAACGGCTCGGGCGCGGCGTCGGGGCGCAACAGGCGCGTGGGGGGCGGATCGAAGGTGAACGCCACGGCCGGGCCGCCCACCCGAGAGACCATCGCCCGAAGCCGCTCGATAAGCCGGGCGTGGCCGAGGTGCGCGCCGTCGAAGTTGCCGATGGCCACGGCGCCGCCGCGGAGCGAGTCGGGAAAGTCGTCGAGGCCGTGGACCGTTTTCATCTATTTCTTCTTCAAACCGCGCAACTGATCGCGCAAGCGGGCGGCCTCCTCGAACTCCTCGGCGGCGACGGCCGCCTCCAGCCGCCGGCGGAGAAGCTCCGCCTTGCTTTTCGGGCGTTCCTCCGCCGCGCGCCGCTCGGCGGCGAGGATCTCGTCCCGCCACTGTTCGAGGCTCACCAGTTCCACGCACTCCTCGGACCGGTGTCCCTGGTCGTAGTCGTCGAGGAACTCGCGGACGGCCTCGATACCCGACTCGATCGCTTGCAGTCCCTCCTTGATTAGACGTTGTTGCAGCAGCGGGGTGGCCACCGCGCGGGCGTGCATCATCGCCACGTAGGGGCGCCACTGGTCGAATTGGAGCTTGAGCCGCTCGTCGCGGACGTGGGCGCGAACGAAGCTGAAAAGCCGCAGGTTTCGCGCCGTGTCGCCGGCGCAACGTTCGTACATGTCCAAGTGCCAGAAGCTCAAATAGCGGTGGTAATACTGCACCGCCTCGCGCCACAGCCGCAGGCAATCCTTCTCGTCGAGAAGAAAAGGGGCCGAATCGGGGTGCCGCTCGTCGTGCTCTTCTTGGCGTCGCCGGTAGTGCTCGAACCACGACTCGCAGCCCATCGGACGGTCCCCGTCCGGGCGGCCTTCCATCTCCATTTGCAGCACTCCCAGGTCGATCCGCAACTGGATTTTGCTGCGGCCGTCGTCGCCGGGAATGATCCGCACCGATACTTCGTCCGGCTCGAACCGCCACTGTTCCAGGAACTCCGTCAGGTCGTTGGACATGTCCCCATTGTAAGCGAGCGGGGGCGGCTTGTCAGGGAGGACCGACGGACAAAGCCGGCGACGGCCCTACTCGGCCGGATCGTGGCTGATCGGCTCCATGACCTTGGTGTTGCGGTCGATGGCCAGCACGATCGTCCGCTGCTCGGCCCCGTTGCGGCTGCTGGCGACCATCGGCAGCACGTGGCGGCGGTCGGGAAGATTGAAACGGACGGCGAACGAGCCGTCGCTGCGGAGCCGGACCGGCTCGCCGCGAAGAGTGACGTGGGCGTCCGGCTGCGTGACGCCGTGAACGATCAACTCGGTGTCCACCTGGAACTCGAAATCCTCCTCGTCGGCCGAATGGCCCGACGCCCCGGGACCGAATTGAACCGACACCGGATCGCCGATGGGACGCTGGAGCCGCTCCTCCAGCAATTCCTTTAGATCGGTGGCGGACTCGGGCTGGCTATAACCGCCGCTGAGCGCGAAAATTCGCTCGTAGTCCTTGGCTACCTCAGCCCAGTTCCGGTCGAAGGCGTCGCCGGCCGCCGCCGGAGGCGTGGAGACGACGTTGCTCCGCGCCAGACAGAAAAACTTCCCCTCCGTCGTCAGATAGCCGATGTCCACTTGGATACTCTTCGGCGGATCGCCGACGTCGATGTACCAGTTGTTCACTCCGCCGTGGATTTCGATGTCGCGGATCGGTTGCCGGGTGGAGGTCGTGACGCCTTCGCGCAGCACTTCGCATACCCTCAGCACCGGCTTGGCGCCGTGCCAACGTTGGCCCAGCGCGACCGTCGCGCGCTCGACGCTCTTCCGACTGAGTTCCCAATAGGCGTGCAGCCAATAGGAGTCGCGGACCATCACGACCAAGCGGTCCTTGACCTTTCCGTTTCCTTCGCAAAGGTTCTGGAAGGTCAAATCTTTTGATTCGGAATGTCGCGTTTGCGACTGCGTCTCGCGGCGACCCGAAGCCGACCGCTTGTCGGCGCCGTTCTTGCCGGCCGATTTGCGCCGCTCGGCTCGCACCCTCCGCAGGAGGGCCTTCACCAAATCGTCCTTCCTCATCGAATGCCAGCCGGGGACCTTTCTCTTCTTGGCCATCGAGGCCAAGTCCCGGACCGTCCGACTCTTCAAATCTGCTGCTGTCATGACGACGCTCTTCTTTGATGTCCCGATTGTCTATGCGAACTGGTTATTTTCAGGTTGGGTCGTCCGTGACAGGCGGGTTTTTCGTCACTGGCATGTTATTAGCTAAGGCGGCAATTTGCCCTGGTCGCCGTGTTGTCCTGCCGATGGTAGGCTTCCCCGTAATTTGGGCATGGCAGGTAATTTTCAGTATACTCACCTCATTTTGCCAGAGCAAGGATTTCTTCCTTCCTGCGCGTCGGCTCGGCAGTCTGTTATTTGCCGTATATGGTATACTAGTAACAACTTATAGATGCACCTTCACCTCGTTTCAATTATTACAAGAAAAAATCTTGCCCTCTATATAGTCTATGGCTGTATGATCTATAAGATGGGTCTTTTGGGTTTTGTATTATTCGCCCGCCGAGTTGCTTTTTCCACAAAAACTGTGCCTTCCACCGTGCGGTCCCAACGGGGAAAAAGGGGACAGACATCGTGGCGGCAACGCTTCTGCTTGTGCCATGCCGATTTGCGCCACGGAGCCAGTCCCCATTTTCCGCTAACGTAGCGCTGTAGTACTAATCGGGTAGTCGCCTTGTTCGTTTCTCTCAGGGGAGCGCGAAAAACGGGGCGGTCGCCGCCCCATTAGCGATTACGCCTTGCAGTTCAACTCGGTATGATTTAAAGTCGTTATTCTTAAACACTTAAGAGCGCGATCGGACTCGACGGCCGTGAACCAACCGCACAACGACTATTCACCGTTGGTGCAGGCGATGCAGTGGAGTTCGCGGATCACGACAATCGCGTTGGAAATGTGTTTGCCGCCGTTGGCGGGATATTGGCTCGACCGCCGGTTGAGCAGTGGTTTTGTGTTTTTGTTGGTAGGCGCGTGTTTGGGATTCGCCGTGTCGATTTCCAGTTTGCTGAGGTTGGCCCGCGGTAAAACGTCGAACGATCGCCCATGATGAGTTTGGGGCCGATGCTAAACGTAATAGGTTCTATACGGGGCAAATCGGTTGCCGTTCGAGGCGCCGCTTTGCTGGCTGCAGTGTTGATGGCATATCTTCCAACGGCGGCGATCGCTTGGCGCGCGAGCGGTCCGCGCGGAGCGGCACATGCCGGCATCGCCGCGCTGGCCTGCCTGATCGGGGCAGAAATCGCCTTGCTGCTGGATGGTTTCTTTCGCGGCTCGCAATACGTCTTAGCGGGTCTTGTCGCCGGGATGTTCGCGCGGATGTCGGTCCCGCTGGCCTTGGCCGCGGTTTGCTTGGTCCATGCACCGATGCAGCCGGGCGGGCCGCCCACGTATTTGCTGATTTTTTATCCGCTTATTTTGGCGGTCGAGATAACGCTTTCCATTCCCTCCGGCGGAAAGTTGAAGTGGAAATAAACGTGAAGCATCAGGCGGGCGCGGCATGAAAATGGACATGAACGAACTCGCCGAACACGTGTCCGACTCGGCGGAATTCGTGGTTCCGATGGTGGAACTGCATCTGCCGCGGGTGTTCGGGTTTCAGATCACCCGCTTCATGGTCCTGGAATTGGCCGTGGCCGCGTTGATGGCGGCCGTTTTCATTCCCTACGCGCGCCGCGTCTCGGCGGGAAATCCGCCGCGGGGCAAATTTTGGAACATGATCGACGCGATGGTGTTGTTTATGCGCGACGCGGTGGCCCGGCCCTCGATCGGAGAAAAGGACGCCGGCCGGTTCCTTCCCTACGTGTGGACGATATTCTTTTTCGTGCTGGCGTGCAATTTGATCGGGCTGTTGCCCTGGACCGGTTCGCCGACCAGTTCGTTGATGGTGACCGCATCGTTGGCGCTGCTGACTTTCTGCGCGGTGCTTGGGGCGGGCGTGGCCCGCTTCGGGCCCTTCGGCTACATGAAAAGCATCGTGCCGCACATGGACGCGGGCGGGGTATTAAATTTATTTCTCGTTCCCATGCTCTTCGCTATCGAGACGGCCGGACTGTGCATCAAGCATTTCGTGTTGGCCGTCCGTCTGCTGGCCAACATCTTCGCCGGGCACCTCGTGTTGGCGGTGATCGTGGGCTTTATCGGCATGGTCGCCCAGGCAGCGGCGGTGCTGTGCGCGGGCGTGACGCTTTCCAGCGTCCTCGGCGCCGTGGCGCTTTCGTTGTTGGAGTTGTTGGTGGCGTTTTTACAGGCGTATATTTTCGCGTTTCTTTCAGCGTTGTTCATCGGCATGGCGATTCATCCACATTAAAACAACAGGGTAATTCGTTTAGCGGGGCCGCTTGCGGCCCGTGTACTCCAAATATTCAGAAAAAAACCATCTTTCACCATTAGGAAGGAGAGAGTTCCGTGCGTAAGATTACAAGCATGTTGTTGTTGGCGTTGATATTCCTGTCGCCGACCGTCGCGGCGTTTGCTCAGGAGGACAATCCCGATGCCGCGAAATCGACCGCCGAGCAAGCGGCGCCCGCCGCGGTCCCGTGGCAGATCCTCGCTGGCACGGCGTTCGGTTGCGGCCTGATCATTCTCGGCGCCAGCTACGGCATCGGCAAGATCGGCTCGTCGGCCGTGGAGAGCATGGCCCGACAGCCCGAGGTGGCCGGCGCCGTGCAGATGGCGATGGTCATCGCCGCGGCGTTGATCGAGGGCGTGACGTTCTTCGCCCTGATCGTCTGTTGGATGAAGTAATTGACCGCCACCGTGGACTGCCCTGGAGAACGCTTCCATGACGAGGACGCGATTTGCACTGTTGACGGCCTCGACCGCGGCGGTCGCCTGCGCGTTTTGCGCCGCGGCGGCCGCCGCCGAAGAACGCGGCGGAGAGGCGGCCGGAGGACTGAATCCGATCACGCTCCGCGGGCTGAATTTCCCCGGCGACCTGACCATCTGGACGGCGGTCGTGTTCGTCGTCCTGCTGCTGGTGCTCTGGAAGTTCGCTTGGGGGCCGATCGCCGAGGGACTGGACAAGCGCGAGCGGAAAATCGCCGACGACATCGCCGCGGCGGAGAACGCCAACCGGAAGGCAAAGGAGCTTTTGGATGAATATCAACAAAAGCTCGACGCGGCTGGCGAGGAGGTCCGAGGGGTCCTCGAACAAGGACGCAAAAACGCCGAAAAGCTCGGCCGCGCCCTGATCGAAAAAGCCAAGAAAGACGCCGAACTCGAGCAGCAGCGGGCCGTCGAGCGGATCGCTTCGGCGGCGGAAGAGGCCGCCAAGGACCTCGCCGACCGCAGCGCGGCGCTGGCCGTCCTGTTGGCCGGCCGGATCGTCCAGGAAAAGATCGACCCCAAGCAGCACGCCAGGCTGATCGAACGGACCGTGGCCGGATTCGGGAAGAAAGAGGAGCAAAGAGAGAGGAAAGAGGAGAAGGGGGAGAGGAGAGGGGAGAGATGAAGCCCCGCGCCCCTCAATTATGAATGAATCTCACGACAACGCCGCACGCGACGCGCGGACCGCCGCCGGACTAGAGGCCGACGCGGGCGTCGAGCACATAGCCGACGTCTACGCCAAGGCCCTGCTCGGCGCGGCCCAAAATGCCGATCGGCTCGAAGCCGTCGTCGATGAGTTCGACTCGATTTTGACCGACGTGTTCGACAAGCATCCCAAGCTGGAAACGCTGCTGGCCTCGGCGTTGGTCTTGTATCGCGAGAAATACGGCGTCATCGACCGGGTCTTCGGCGGCGGAGCCTCGCCGCTTGTGGTTGGGTTCCTGAAGGTCGTCGCCCGGCACGACCGGCTCGACTGCATCCGCGCGATCCACCATCAGACGCACGTAATGTACGACAAGCTGCGGCGGCGGATACCCGTCGAGTTGACCACCGCCGCACCGATCGACGCGGCAGAGTTGCGACGCATCGCCGAGGGATTGCGCCCGAAAATCGACGGCGAGCCGATCGTCAGCCACCGCACCGATCCCAATCTGATCGGCGGCGCGGTCATCCGCGTCGGAGACGTGGTCTACGACGGCTCGATCGCCAACCAATTGAAATTACTTCGCAAACGGATGAGTCAGAGGAACGCCAATGAAATTCAAAGCCGACGAGATCGCTTCCGTCATTCAGCGGGAAATTGAACAGTTCGAATCGCGCATCGACGTCCGCCAGGTGGGCCGGGTAATCGAGATCGGCGACGGCATCGCCCGGGTCTACGGGCTGTCGGACGTGATGGCCGGCGAGATGGTCGAGTTCCCCTCCAGCGCCGGCGATGTGAACGGACTGGCGTTCAACCTCGAAGAAAACTCCGTCGGCGTGATTATCCTCGGCGATTACCTCTCGATCAACGAGGGCGAGGAGGTCCGCGGCACCGGACGATTGCTCTCCGTGCCGGTCGGCGACGCCGTGCTCGGCCGGGTGATCGACCCGTTGGGCAATCCGCTCGACGGCGGCGGACCGATAGCCAGCAGCGAACAGCGGCTGGTCGAATCCGAGGCGCCCGGCATCGCCCAGCGACAGCCGGTCAACGTCCCCTTGCAGACCGGCATCAAGGCCATCGACTCGATGACCCCCATCGGGCGCGGCCAGCGCGAACTGATTATCGGCGACCGCAAGACCGGCAAAACCGTCATCTGCATCGACACGATCATCAACCAGAAAGACAGCGGCGTGAAGTGTTTTTACGTCGCCATCGGGCAGAAGGAATCGACCGTCGCCGGATTGATCGAAAGCCTCCGCAAGCACGACGCGATGCGGTACACCACGGTGATCGTGGCCGGGGCGAGCGATCCGGCCCCCTTGCAGTACGTCGCCCCGTATGCCGGCTGCGCGATGGCCGAGTATTTCAGCTACAAGGGGCAGGACGCGCTGATTATCTACGACGACCTGTCGAAGCAGGCCACCGCCTATCGGCAGATTTCGCTGTTGATGCGGCGCCCGCCCGGACGCGAGGCGTATCCCGGCGATATTTTCTATTGCCACAGCCGCCTGTTGGAACGGGCCGCCAAGCTGAGCGACGAGCTGGGCGGCGGGTCGCTGACCGCGCTGCCGATCGTCGAAACGCTCGAAGGAGAGGTCTCGGCCTATATCCCCACCAACCTGATTTCGATCACCGACGGACAGATATACTTGCAGCCCGACCTGTTCTTCGCCGGTCAGCGTCCGGCGATGAACGTGGGCATATCGGTCTCTCGCGTCGGCGGGGCGGCCCAGGTGCCGGCGATGAAGCGGGTGGCCGGCGGATTGCGGCTCGACCTGGCCGCCTTCCGCGAGTTGGAATCGTTCGCCCAGTTGGGCACCGACCTGGAGGCCGCCACTCAGGCCCAGCTCGACCGCGGCTATCGGATGACCGAGTTGTTGAAACAGGGCCTGTTTCATCCGCTGCACGTGACCGATCAGATATTGAGCATCTACGCCGGCACCCGCGGCCATCTCGATAAAATCCCCGTCGCCGAAGTCCACGCCTGGGAAGAGGGATTTTTAGAGTTCATTCACAAAGAAAAAGAGGCGTTGTGGCAAAAGATCACCGACGATCGCAAACTCGACGACGAAACGATCGACGAGATCGACCGGGCGATTGCAGAATATCAGGAGCGGTATGCGGGGGCGAAGGAGACGGTGAAGGCGTAGAGAAGAGCATGAAAGGTTTTGAATATGGTACGGCAGAGTGATACGCAAAAATCTGGTCTTGCAGGCGAGTTCTTTGTTGCTGCCGAATTATTCAAGCGGAATTTTCAAGTATCATTAACGTTGGGTAATGCAAAGTCCATTGACCTTTTTGCCCTTTCGGATCGAGAAAACAAAACATATAAAATTCAGGTCAAGACGTTGCGAAAGCCCAATTGTTTCCCAATGCAAATTCAAAATGTTATTCAAGATCATTATTACGTTTTTGTCCTACTTAATAGTCCCGATAAACCTGTTGAGTATTTCATGTTGAGCGGGAAAGAAATTATCGCCAATGAAAAAACTTTGTATTGCAACGGAAATGGGCGAGAGCCTAGAGTTGCTGTTAAGATGGGACCACTGCGGGCGCGTTATAAAGACCGATGGGATTTGTTTGGGATTTGAGTATTACTTCGGTTTGCCCCGAAGGGGCGCCGGTTCTCCCAGCCCAGGGCAACGCCCTGGGGGCAGAGAATGTTAGATAACCATTACCGGCCCAACGGGCCAAGCGTTTGCATAATGTCGAGGAGAACAATTGGCCCGTTGGGCCGTGAAATAATTTAAGGTTTTCCAATACCCCAGGGCGATGCCCTGGGCTGGGAGAACCGGAGGGCCTTCGGCCCATTGAAAATAACGACGAACCGTTACTACGGAGAATAATGCCATGCCGCAATCCTTGGCACGAATATGGTTGCATATCGTATTCAGCACCAAGGAACGACGGGCGTATCTCCAAAATGAAGAATTACGCGATGAATTGTTCCGCATGTTGGGCCATCACGCCGCCGAAGCCGGTTGTCCTCCGGCCCGCGTCGGCGGTTGGATCGACCACGTACACATATTATGCGGATTGTCTCGCACGGTGACGGTTGCGGAATTAATTGAGGTTCTCAAACGTGAAACATCGAAATGGATCAAACAACGGTCGCCAGGTTTGAGCACGTTTCATTGGCAGAACGGATACGGTGCATTTTCGGTAAGCCAATCAAACGTCGATCAGGTAATCGAGTACATTGAGAAACAACCACAACATCACAAACGGATGACATTTCAAGAAGAATATCGTGCGATGTGTAAAAGGCATAACATTGAGATTGACAAGCGATACGTATGGGATTGATTTCATAGATTGTAATAAAAATGTTGCTGCAAGAATCTTGCCCCGAAGGGGTACCGGTTCACCCAGCCCAGGGCAACGCCCTGGGGGACGGATAACACCTATATAATATTTTTGTTTTTTGTGTTGTGTGATCGGCCCAACGGGCCAATCGTTCGTGTTATAGAGGAGTGAAATAATTTAAGGTTTTCCAATTCCCCAGGGCGATGCCCTGGGCTGGGCGAACCGAAGGGCCTTCGGCCCACAACACAGCAAGACGCAACAATTTTTCGTTCGTCACTAACCACTATCCACTACCCACTGCCTCATGGCCAAGGCCCGAACACTAGACCGACGACGCCGATCGATAAGCGGCATCCGCAAAATCACCCGCACGATGGAACTGATCTCGACCGCTCAGTTCAAACGGGCGATGACCCGCGCCACCACCGCCGCGGCTTACACCGAACGAGTCACCGCGTTGGTCGGCCATCTCGCCCGCAGCGGATTGGAAGTCTCGCACCCGCTGCTGGAACCTCGCCCGGAACCGAAACTGGCGACGCTGCTGGTCCTGACGGGCAACCGGGGGATGTGCGCCGGATACAACGCCGGCGTGATTCGGCAGGGCGTCGCCCGATACCGCGAATTGGCAACCGTCGCGTCGGACGTCGCGTTGGAAGTCTCCGGCAAGCGGGGCATCTCGGCGTTTCGGTTCCGCAAAATCCCCATCGATGTGGAGTTCACCCACTTCGAGGACAAGCCCAGCTTCGCCGAGGTGGACGTGCTGGCCGAGCGGTATTTGCAGGACTTTACCGCCGGCAAGCTCGACCGACTCGACGTGGCCTACACGCGCTTCAAGAGCGTCAGCCACCAACAGGCGGTGGTCGAGACGTTGCTGCCGTTTCATGTAGGACAGGTTGACAACCTGTCCTACAAGGGGCACGAGACGCAATACGAGTTTCTCCCCTCGGCCGCCGGCATTTTGGACGAGGTGGTGCCGATGAGTTTTCGCGTGCGGCTGTTCAAGTGTTTCTTGGACGCGGCCGTCAGCGAGCAGGTCGCCCGGATGGTGGCGATGAAAGCCGCCACCGAGAACGCCGACGAGATGATTTCGCATCTTTCGATGGCCTACAACCGCGCTCGGCAGGGACAGATCACGAACGAATTGTTGGAGATTATCGGTGGCGCCGACGCATTGAATGGGTGATTTTCCAAACACAAATCTTCATTGAATATACTTTTTAGGATATTTTTTTATGCCTATTGCCACTGCTGATGTAAAAGCGAAATCTGCGGCTTCCCAAACCGCCGGCCGCGTCAGCCAGATCATCGGCTCGACGTTCGACGCGCAATTTCCCGAAGGAAAACTGCCGGCCATCTACAACGCCGTAAAGGTCGCGCTGCGGTACGAAGGAAAACAGATCGACCTGATCGGCGAGGTGCAGCAGCACCTCGGCGGCGGAAAGGTCCGCTGCGTCGCGCTGGGCAGCACCGACGGCATGATCCGGGGGATGGACTGCCTCGACACCGGCTCGCCGGTCAAGGTGCCGGTCGGCAAATGCACGCTCGGCCGCGTCTTCAACCTCGTCGGCGACCCGATCGACGGCCGAGGCCCGGTCGAGGCCGAGGACCATTGGCCCATCCACCGCGATTCGCCCGATATAACCAATCTGGCCACCGAGACCGAGGTCTTCGAGACGGGCATCAAAGTGATCGACCTGTTGACCCCGTTCGTCCGCGGCGGCAAGGCGGGGTTGTTCGGCGGGGCCGGGTTGGGAAAGACCGTCATACTGACCGAACTGATCGCCCGGATCGCCAGCTCCCACGGCGGATATTCCGTCTTCGCCGGCGTCGGCGAGCGGACCCGCGAGGGGAACGACCTGTGGTTGGAGATGCAAGAGACGAAAATCGGCGACACCGGCCGGCACGTGATCGACCAGACGTGCATGGTCTTCGGCCAGATGAACGAGCCGCCGGGGGCGCGGCTGCGGGTGGGGCTGTCGGCGCTGACGATGGCCGAATACTTCCGCGACACGCTCCAGGCCGACGTGCTGCTTTTCATCGACAACATATTCCGCTTCTCGCAGGCCGGCAGCGAGGTCTCGGCCTTGCTGGGGCGGATGCCGTCGGCGGTGGGCTATCAGCCGACGCTGGCCACCGAGATGGGCCAGTTGCAGGAGCGGATCGCCTCGACCAACCGCGGGGCGATCACCTCGGTCCAGGCCGTGTACGTGCCGGCCGACGACCCGACCGACCCGGCCCCGGCCGCCGCCTTCGCACAATTGGATGCCTTCATCTATCTCGAACGGGCGATCAGCGAAAAGGGCATCTATCCGGCCGTCGATCCGCTGGCCAGCAGCAGCCGTGTGCTCGATCCTCAGTACGTCGGCGAGCGCCACTACGCCATCGCCCGGCGCGTGCAAATGACTTTGCAGCGCTACCGGGAGTTGCAGGACATCATCGCCATCCTGGGAATCGACGAGTTGAGCGAGGCGGACAAGCTGGTGGTCCACCGCGCCCGGCGGATGGAGCGGTTCCTCTCGCAGCCGTTCCTGGTGGCCGAGGTGTTCACCGGCAAGCCGGGCGAGGTGACGCCGCTGGCAGAGACGATCCGCAGTTTCGAGGAGATCGCCGACGGCCGCTGGGACCACCTGCCCGAGCAGGCGTTCATGTACGTCGGCCCGGTCGAGCAGGCGGAGGAACAAGCGAAGAAGATGAAGTAGTGGCTAATGGCCAGTGACCAGCGGCCAGAGGAATAAAATTCGATGCAATGCATTGTCGTTACTCCTGAACGAACGGTATTCGATCGGCCGGCGGATTTTGTCGCGCTGACGCTTTACGACGGCGAGATCGGCATAGCGCCCCAACACGCGCCGATGATCGGCCGATTGGGCTGCGGCGAGATGCGCGTCGCCGCCGACGGGCAGACCGATCGGTACTACGTTGAAGGCGGGTTCGTCGAAGTGCTCGACGACGTGGTCTCGGTGCTTACCCGCCATGCCGTTGCCGCCGGCGAACTGGACGAGGCGGTGATCGCAGAACGGCTTTTCGCCGCCCGGTCGCGCCGGGCTACCAATCCCGAGGCAATAGAAATCCGCGATCGGGCCGTTTTTCAGGCCCGGGCACAGTTGCACGTCGCTCGCCGGGCTTAATTCCGCCCCCTCTTCGGTATTGCTTTTCCGCGTTTTGCGGGAATTCCGCTGCTTGCATGTCAGAATCCGGCCAATCGCCGGAAATTACAATAGAGGGATGGCGGCTGCTCCGTGTTATCGGGCAGCCCCGGCGTTTCATTTGAGATTCGAGCGATGGAAGACATCAACGCCAGAAAACGTTTCGACGAGCGGTTCGTCCGATCTCATCGGCACGTTTTCCGTTACATCGCCGCGCTGCTTCCCAACCTCGACGACGCGGAAGAGGTGTTTCAGGAAACCTGCCTGAAGATGTTGGAGAAGTGGCGGGACTACGATTCCTTGCGGCCGATCGAGCCTTGGGCGTGCGGGATCGCCCGGAACATGGTGCGGAAGTATTACGACCGCACGCGACGCGGCGGCCGGCCGCTGAGCGAGATCGTCGTGGCGGCCGTCTCCGAAACTCAGCACCGTTTGGCGGCCGAGGTCGATCTCCGCTTGCAGAAGCTGCCCGAGTGTCTGGAAAAACTCTCCGACCAACAGCGCTCCTTGCTGCGGCAGTGTTACGGGGGGAATCAGACGATCAGGGCCGTCGCCGAGGCCAGCGAGTTAGGCCCCGACGCGCTTTACAAGCGGTTGGAGAGAATACGCCGCATCCTTTTCGAGTGCATCGAGCTTGCCGTAACGAGGGAATGAGTCGGATGGACACACTTCAACACAGCGCCGGCGACAGAGCGGACGTGGAGTTGTGGGAGTTGGCGTCCCGCTCCTGCAACGACGCCTTGCGTCCGCAAGACGTTGCCCGACTCGAATCCCTGCTGGCCGGCGACCCGCGGGCGCGGCAATTTTACGGCTTCTACATGCTGATGCACGGGGAGATGGCGTGGAGGCTCCGCGGGGAAAGGGACGAAAAACGAATTCGCGACGACGTTCATATTTCCGATCTGCCGCCGCTATCCGTCCTCTACTATCCTCTATCCGCAAACTTTATCGGCGGCCCGGTCTTCTCCTACATGGTCGCATCGGTGGTTTTATGCTTAATGTTGCTGGGGGCCTGGGCTTACAAAATCAGCCATGTTCGCGATCAGCATTATGCCGCCGATAGCCGCAACTCAACAACCTCCGGTCCATTGGACCGACGGCAATTAGTCTTCGTCGGCCGGATCACCGGCATGAAGGATTGCCGCTGGGCCGACCCAAATACGCATACATACATTGGCGCGTCGGCCCCGCTGGGCCGAGAGTATGCTTTGGCCTCAGGCCTGATGGAAATCACTTACAAGAGCGGCGCGAAAGTTATTCTCGAAGGGCCCTGCTCATACAAGGTCGAGTCGTCCGCCGGCGGCTTTCTTACTATTGGCAAGCTGACGGCGAAAATCGGAACTCAAAGCTCAAAGCCCAAAACTCAAAGCTCGGAACCCTCTTCCTTTTCCCCTCTCCTCCCTCCCCTCTTCGCCGTTCGCACGCCGACGGCAATCGTCACCGATCTGGGCACCGAGTTTGGCGTTGAAGTGGCCGAAAACGGCGACACAACGTCGCACGTATTCGAGGGGAAGGTGGTGGTTGAAGCGGGGATTCGGGGATTCGGGGATTCGGTGGGTGACACCGGCTTAGCCAGTGGCACTCAGCGGCTACTCGAGGCCGGGGAATCCGTTCAAGTAAGTAGGATGCGTGCCGGCACGCACCATGACTCCGCGACGGGTGGCACTGGTTCAGCCAGTGGCACACTGCGTTTCACGCACCCTACAACTCCGCCGAAGTTCGTCCGCCGAGTCTACGAGCCGCCCAAGCTGCTCGATCTTTTGGACATCGTCGCCGGCGGCGACGGCATGGGCCGTCGACGCGAACGCGGCATCGACCCGCAAACGGGAAAGCAAGACTCCGTCTTCTTGCACGGCGGGCGGACAACGGATCGCCCCTATGCACCGGTTGAATGGAATTCGTTCGTCGACGGCGTTTTCATTCCCAAGCTCGACAAAACATCGGTCCCAGTACAACTCGACTCGGACGGCCATGCGTTCGACGGCTTCACGCCGTACAACAGCAAATCCGGCCCCCCCGGCCGGACCGCCGGAAGCATTTGGGCCCGCGCCGTCGAACTAAACCCCATCGACCGCTCGAAGGACCGCTGGCATTGGATTTACACGACTGACATCGACGAGCGATTCATGCCCGATGGCCGGGGACTGCTCTGCATGCAATCCAACTCGGGCATAACGTTCGATTTGGCCGCCGTGCGTCGCATCCACAAAGACGCGCGGCCGGCTCGCTTTAGAGCGACAGTCGGCATGATCGACGCCGAGCCGCTCTTCGCCGACAAGAATCCGCAAGGCATGACCGACGTCTGGGTCTTTGTCGATGGACATCTGAAACAAAAACGGATGCAACTCCGCCCTCGGGACGGAATCTCGGACTTCAACGTGACGCTCGGCCCGCAAGACCGATTTCTGACACTTGTGATTACCGACAGCGCCAACGGCGCGATGTTCGACTGGGTCGTCTGGGGCGATCCGGTCTTAGAGACAACAACCGATACCGAGTACCAAACGATGCAACCAGAACAGCCCGCAGTGAAAGGAGGAGCAACCATCCACAATACAAACGGAACCAGCGAGAAGTAATTTTTACGAACGCGCCGTCCGAGGGCGGTTCGAGTTTCCGAGAGTTAGACCTTTTTTTATCAGGAGAACTTGTGATGAAGATCAATCATGCGATCGTAATGTTGACGGCGGCCATGCTGTGCCTAGGCGCGGGCCTCGCGCAGGCGGAAACGCTTTTCTCGTACAACTTCGAGGGATGCGCCACCGGACAAACCATCGTCGGGCAGGACAACTGGGTCTCGATGAACAATGCCAATCGAAAAGACGCCTGGGTGGGCGTTGGAACCGGAGACAATACGTCCAAGGTGTTTATGTCGATCGACGACAATGGAACCACGAGCGCAAAGATTTCCGACGCCAAGTACGACTTTGACACCGGAATGACTTTCACCACGGCCGACACCGAGGTTGTAATTACTTTTTCCGCCTTCTCGGATCGAGAACCGAACAGCAATGATATCGCCAACAACTGCATCAACTTGTGGTACACCGGCCAAAACGACCTGTACGGCGCGATCGGCATGTATTATCTGAACGGATTAGATACCGCGCCGAACACTTACGTCAAAGCCTACGACGGCTCCGCCGGAACTTTCGGGGATAATCTTGTCGCCGGACACTGGTACGACTTCAAAGCCACCATCGACTTTTCCGACGGGAGCGGAAAGCTCACTCTGGAATATCTCGACGTCACCGCTGGCGACACCGGTTATACCACCGACAGCGTCATTCAGAATAAAAATCTCGGCTTGACTATGACCGGCGGAGAAATCACTTTCGACGCCCTTCACGCATACGTGCAGGTCTACAACAACTACACGCAACACCAATTCATCGACAACATCGTTATCTCCAAAATTCCCGAGCCGTCCACATTGGCTCTGCTCGGTTGCGGCCTGATCGGATTGCTGGCCTACGCCTGGAGGAAACGCAAGTAGGACGGAATTCATTCCGTTCGTTTTGGACTGATCATTGGGGCGGCAACTCAACTGCCGCCCCAATAAAAAATACTCTCCTCTCCCGCCAAGCGGGAGAGGGGCGGAGGGGTGAGGGCGGATCGCCGCCAAAAATTATTCATAAGTATTGGATGCATGTTATGAAAACATTGTTTGCCACCGTCGGCGCCGCGAGGACGCGGCGGCTAAACGTTCTCCCCCGCGACGGCGGTCGCGGGGCGTTTCCCTCGTCCCTCGCCCCTCGCCCCTCGCCCCCGCGAGCGTTCACGTTGGTCGAGTTGTTGGTCGTGATAACGATCATCGGCATCCTGATCGCGTTGTTGCTGCCGGCGGTGCAAGCCGCCCGCGAGGCGGCCCGCCGCGCTCAATGCACCAACAACCTCAAGCAACTCGGCCTGGCGCTGCACAATTATCATTCAGTCCACAACATGTTTCCGGCCTCCGACACGATTTCGGTGCCGGAGCAATGCGAAACCGATTGCCGGGGAACGCCGTTGTATTTCACCTTGCTTCCCTACATCGAGCAGTTGAGCATGGGCGAATCGTTGGACGGTTGCATGGCGCGCGGTTGGGTCGTTTGGATGCGAATGGTCGACGGCGTGCCCCACAACGGCGAGCCGGACGTATGGAACCCCCTGGCGTTAATGAAGTTGTCGATTTATCAATGTCCCAGCGACGATCGGGTTTCGTGGTCGCCCGGAATTAAGGATTACTTCGGCTGCACCGGCGGCCGAGAAATTCCCGGCGAGTACTTCACGGCGACCAACGGCGACGTGTTTCTCAACGGGCTGTTCGCCACGAACCGTTGGCGTCGCTTCGCCGATGTCGGCGACGGATCGTCGACCACTTTCGCCATCGGCGAGAGCGTCCACACGTCGTACTTGGGACTGGACCCGGACGGGAGCATGGACACGTACTACAAGACCGCTCAGGGGGGCTACGTGCCCTGGTTCTACGGCGGAACCTGCTCGCCGAACGGCAGCAACGACGATTGCGGAACAAAGGTTCACAATATCGGACGGTGCGTCCGCTCGACGAAGAACCCGCTCAACTCAACCCTCAGCCTCACAAACGCCGTTGAAAACGAGGTCCCCTTCGGCAGCCATCACAGCGGCGGCGCCCACTTCGTCTATGTCGACGGACACGCGGCCTTCATCAACGACTCGATCAATTTCAACGTGTATCAGGCGCTGAGCACCATCGCTGGCGGCGAGTTGGTTTCAGGCGGCAAGTGATGCGTTGACGTGCGTCTCGGGCGAACCGCGAGTCCGGCTTCGCCTTGAAGCGGATCATGGGACCATAACGGGTACATCCTCCGGTTGCCCTTCTGCGGGCACGGAAGGGACCGTTATGCCGGTTGGTTTCCCCTCTGTATTACTACCCAAACCAACCTTCCCGCGTTAACGCGACGATTCTTTTCCAACTCGTATAGAATTCAATCAAAATGAATCTTATCGCTTCCCATCGGGCATAGGGGGGCGGCGCGTAAGATATTCCCGCGATCGGTTTGTTACTTTTCCTTGCAAGCGGACGTTTTACGTATGCGATGGGATTCGTCCGCCGGATACGGCCCGGCGGCTCGTTCGGATATGCTCGTCGCCGGCAACAATCGGGCCAGCCACGTCACCGGTGTCTCGAAAATGAGCGAAGTCGATCGCCAAGACACGTTCGCCGCGTTGTTCCGGGGTTGCTACCGGCAAGTCCTTGCGTACGTCCACATCTTGGTGAGCAACTTTACGGACGCGGAGGACGTAGTGCAACAGACCAGTTTGGTGCTGTGGAGGAAGTTCGACGAATACGAGCCGGGCACGAGCTTCGTCGCCTGGGCCTGCGGCATCGCACGCTTCGAGGCGCTCAACTTCCTCAAGCGGAAGCGCCGTTATCAAAATCGCTTTTCTGAAGCCTTTCAGTTGAAGTTGGCCGAGGCCGTTTCGGGCGTCGCCGCCGCGGAGGTCGATCGGCGCATGACCGCGCTGGAGGACTGCGTGGAGATGCTCCCGGAAAACCAACGCGACCTGCTGCGAATGTGCTTCGGCGAATCGCAAAGCGTGGCCGACGTCGCCCGGCGGCTCGGCCGCACCACCCACAGCGTATACAGTTCGCTCCGCAACATCCGCCACAAGCTGTTCAATTGCGTCGAACAAGCGACTTCCAGGTCCGAAAAATGAGCCGACTCGACGAAATATCGCCGCAATTAGAAGCGCTGCTCGCGGCGGCTTGCCGCGAGGACGCCGCGGCGGACGAGTTGCGGGCCTTGGAGCAAGCGGCCGCCGATCCGGCCTCGATGCGGTTGCTGGTTGATTACCTGCAATTGAACACCGATCTGCAATGGTTGATTTATCGGCAATCGAACGCGGAGAGGTGCCTGGCAATGTTAGGCATCGAACCGGCGCGCGATCCGTTTTCTCGGCGCGAAGAGGATTTGAAGACCATCGATCCGCCGCTCGCGGTTCCTTCTCTCTCCCCTCTCCCCTCTCCTCTCTCCCCTTCATTCGTCGGCGGCCCAGTGTTCTCCTACATAGTCGCCACGGTGGTTTTGTGTTTGATGTTGTTGGGCGGCTGGGCATACAAAGTATCGCATGTTTCGCCTTCCATGCCCGGCCTTGCCAAACGGGAAGAGACGCCTGCCCCTATCTTCGTCGGCCGGGTCACCGGCATGAAGGACTGCCGCTGGGCGGACCACAATACGCAAACCTACGTCGGCTCATCGGTTTCGCTGGATCGACGGTATGCTCTTGCCTCGGGCCTGCTCGAAATTACCCACGAGAGCGGAGCGAAAGTAATTCTCGAAGGGCCGTGCAAGTACAAAGTCGAATCATCCGCCGGCGGATTTTTGGAACTCGGAAAACTTACGGCAAACATCAGCGGCCAGAGATCAGAGATCAGAGGTCGGAGATCAGACCTCGGAAATCAGAAATCCCCTAACCCCCAATCCCTAACCCCTAACCCCTTCGTCATCAAAACTCCAACGGCGAAAATCACCGACCTGGGCACCGAGTTCGGCGTGGAAGTTAACGAAAACGGCGACACTGTTTCGCACGTCTTTCAAGGATACGTAACCGTCGAAGCAGTCGCGGGTGGCGCTGGCTCAGCCAGTGGCACTCGCGCCCGACAAAACAGAATTGTCTTGCGGCAAAATGAATCGGCGCGAGTGCTGAAAGACGCCGCCGAGCCGCGATTGATATTGGCCGACGCGGTCGGAAGCGTCCCGGTTTTTGTGCGAAAAATGCCCGGGTCGATGAAGAAACTCGATCCGGCATGGCATATCGACGGCGACATATTCATTGACGACTTCGACGGCGATTCGATTGATTCCAACAAGTGGGACGTCGTTGTCGAAGACGAACGATCCCTTCCCGGCGGCGGCGTCTCGCTGGCAGATGGATGCGCGGTCTTTTGCACTCACGACAAGGAAGACCGCGAAATACTGGAAAGCAATCCTGGAATTATCTCCGACACGCCCGGCAAGAGAAAGATTGCCTACTTGTTGAGTAAATCCGGTCAATTGGATTTCAGCGATTCGCCGAATGATTGGTGGGCGGAAATCCGTTTCCAATTCACCGGAAACCTCGACTCGCCTAACTGGAGCCCCGAGTGGCGAACCTGGGCGATTCTTTCGGGAGAAGTCGATGGTTACATAATGAGCGCGTTCGATCTTCGGGCGATACAGCGCGGGTCGGTCAATAGCGATGAGTTCGGCTTGGGTTGGTTCGGCTGCGACAACTCGGGAGACATCGGCAGCTATCCGCCCGGAGCTGGAAAACGGATGGCCCAGAAGCTGCGCGTCGGACTGAAAAAAGGCAGATTTTATACAATCGCCATTCACCGCAAGAGCGACGCGAAGGTCGATATCTATCTCGACGGCGAGCTGATCGCCACTCGGCCGATGATCGGCGATGGAAATCCGGCTTACTTGCGGACCGGCGACATGATGCCCTGGAACATCAGCGGCACGTGCAAGATCGATTATGTGAAAGTGGGCACATTAGCGCACGGCGCAAGGGAGGGCTTGCCTATGCAGCAATAAACAAGAGGGGCAAAGCAAGACGGATTGGGAAATCCATCCTATGAGCAAGAAACGTCCGATTGGACGGTCCGTTAGGAAACATAATATATGCCGTTGATCGGGATGAACTTCAGCGGCAGGTCGCCGTCGTCCGTCAACGGCGGCGCCCGATGAAGCGTATTTCGGAGTTTCGTTTTCACATCACCACGTTTCTCAAGGAGTTTGTGTCATGTACAAGGGTATTACAATCGTGTCGGCCTTGGTTGCGGCGATCGGTTTTGTTGCGGCGGCCCAAGCGGAGATTATTACTTTCGAGAACCCGCCTTACACACTGGCCGCCCTGAACGGCCAGGACGGCTGGACTACCAATGCGAACTCGACCGTGATTGCCAAACCGGCTACTTTTCCAGAGTCCGCGGGGGCACAATCGGCTTGGCTCAAACCCGTAGACACAACAATCTTCAACACCTCGCGCGGCTTGGCGGGGGCCGATTTCGCGGACGTTACACAGTTCTCAATGTTGTACGATTTTAATGTAGGTTCCGCCAACGGCCCCTATCAAGAAATCATACTCGGCACTTCCGACGGATTGAACATCATTCATTTAGGAGTGGAAAGCCCATTGAACCAGACTTATACCAGGCTCTACGCGTTCGACGGCGCCGCCGTCAGTTTCTACGCGACTAATATCGCGGGCAAACGGCATGCGTTTTCGATAACCGCGACCATCAGCTTCGCTACCCAGACGTACGACCTAACCTTAATCGACCTGGCGGACTCGAGCGTCTATTCCGTTACCGGTTATCAGTTTCAGAATACCGTAAGCCTGGCTCAGGCGCAAGCCGGCGGCAGGTTGTTGTTTGACGTGGGTTTTAGGGGCGGCAGCGCGTACGTGGACAACGTCTCCATTGTTCCCGAACCGTCGTCGCTGGCGTTGCTGGGCTGCGGTCTGATCGGATTGTTGGTATACGCTTGGCGGAAACGCAAATAGAGTGATAATTTAGGATTTATGATATCTGATTTGAAACGGCTCCGGCGTCGGCGGGCAACATAGGTTCGCCGACGTTCGGAGTGGTTTTGACTTTGTAGGCCGGGTCGTGGCCCGGCGCGAGTGCGGAACAAGAGAGAGCCGGGGTGCAACCCGGCCTACATTAACGGAGAAGATTCATGCAACGAAAAAATCAGGAATCAGAAATCATAGCGGCGATGCCACCCGCGACCGCAGTCGCGGGGCGTTTGCCCTCTCCCTTTTCCCCTCGTGCGTTTACGCTCGTGGAGCTTTTGGTCGTCATCACGATCATCGGCATCCTGATCGCGCTGCTTTTGCCGGCGGTGCAGGCGGCTCGCGAGGCGGCGCGGAAAGTGCAATGCAGCAACAACATGAAGCAGATGGGTATCGCCCTGCACAATTATCACCTCGCGATGGACTGTTTTCCCTCCGCGGTGCTCTACGATGGCGTATCGTGCGGTTGGAGTTGGTCCGCACTGGCGTTGCCTTACGCGGAACAAGACGCCACCCACGCGAGCATCGACTTCGACTACGGCTACAATGTCCCGCCGAACGATCAGGAAATAAAGACCTTCATTCCAATGTACTTGTGCCCCAGCGCCGCGCCAGCCGAACTGGTGACATGCTGCATCCACATTCCCGGCGAGGCAGACGCCGCCGAATCTAACTACGTGGCAATCACTACTTACAAGGACGGAACCGTTCATCCTTACGCCAGGGCGTTCGATGGCGAGGGGGTAATATATATGAACAGCAGCACAAATATCAGGGACATCCGCGACGGCACGAACTGCACCCTGATGGTCGGCGAACTCGACGTGAACCAAGACGATCGAGCATGGCTGCCGTCGACTTATTGCCCGAATCTGAACTGCTACATCGGCATGATGTGGGCCTCGGAAGCCATTGCGACGACGGCTTTCGGAATCAATAGCGGCGTCCCCGACCCGGACCGTCCCATCAGGAGCCATCATCCCGGCGGCGCGATGTTTCTGTTCGCCGACGGCCATGCCGATTTTCTCTCGGAGATGATCGACCAAAACATACTGATTGCGCTGACGACCCGCGACAGAGGAGAAATTATCGATGCAAAAAGCTATTGATTTCAGTCGTCTGAAACCCCGCGGGGTGAGACAAGCGGAGCGCGGTCCCGCCAAAGACGCGACACAACTTGGTGGGACTGCGCTCCGCTTGTCCCACCCCATAATCCTAGTCGTCGCGTTGATGTTGGCCGGTTGCGGCCGGGAAGGATTGTCGTCCAAGATCGTGGAAGGGGCCGTGACTTGCGGCGGAGAGAAAGTGGAATCGGGGCAGATACGCTTCGTGCCCGTTGAAGGAACGCGGGGATCTACAAATGTCTCGGCCATCCGCGACGGCCATTATCGCATCGAGGCCCGCGGCGGCGTCCCCTTGGGCCGCTACCGGGTGGAGGTCGTGGCCGAAAAACGGACCGGTCGGAAAGTGATGGGCAATACCCGTTTTGAGCCGGGAATGGTTGACGAGACGATCCGCCTTGGTCCACCCGCCTATGCCGGCCCAAAATCTCCGCTGGTTGCCGAGATCACCCCGCGGAGCAATGGCCGGCTTGATTTCGACCTGCCTGCCAGGTAACCGTTCACAGGGGACTGTCCCAATTTTCGCGGCGCGAGGGACGTTGCCTGAGAAAAGTGCTTTACCGCCGCGAAAATGGGACTGTCCCCCTTGGCCGACTCGCTTTCCTCATGAGGTTCTCCGCTATGACCGTGAAATTCCGACTGATTCTCCCGGCGGTATTGTTCCTCTGTACCCCCGCGCTGGCCGTCGAACCGGTCGACATCGGATCGCGGCTAGAACCGATCGTTGACGACTGTCTGATCGACAAGTTGGACGGCGCCGCGCTGCGGCTGCATTCGCCTACGCCGCGCGAGATCGTGCTGAAGTTCGACCGGCCCTGGGAAGGCCCCTACAGCAGCTATTGCACAGTGCTGAAGGACGGCGATTGTTATCGGATGTACTATCGCGGGCTGCCGGAAGCCAGGCACGCACTGGATACGGAAGTGACCTGCTACGCCGAGAGCGACGACGGCGTCCACTGGACGAAGCCGAATCTGATGTTATTCGAGGTCCACGGCACAAAGCAAAACAACGTGGTGTTGGCCCGCCATCCGGCATGCACCAATTTGGCCCCCGTATTGGACGCCAATCCCGACGCCCTGCCGAGTCAACGCTATAAGGCGCTAGGCGGCGGACAGGAATCCGGACTGATCGCTCTCGCATCGCCGGACGGGATACATTGGAAGGAACTGAGAAAGAAGCCGGTCATGGCCTTTGGCTTCTGCGGTTCTAAAAATGTCTTCGACTCGGAAAACGTGTCTTTCTGGTCCGTCTCGGAAGGTTGCTACGTTTGCTACTTTCGCGTATATGAGGAAGGGAACCGTGTGCGGTGGATCGCTCGGACCACATCAAGAGATTTTCTGAACTGGTCGCGGCCGGTCAGCCTCGGGCTGGACGGCAAGCCACGGCAGCAACTCTACACAAGCCAATTCGAACCTTACGTACGAGCACCGCACATATATTTAGGACTGCCGATGCGGTTCTTCCCCGGTCGGCGGGCGCTCAGCAACGAACAGCTCGCCCTGTTGGACACACCCAAGTTGTATTCCAACGACTGCGTCGACGTCACACTGATTTCCACCCGTGGCGGCGACGAACTGAAGAGGACCTTCCTTGAGGCATTCATTCGTCCCGGAGAAGATGCATTCAATTGGGCCTCGCGAGCCTGCTGCCCCGCGCATGGCATTCTGCAAACCAGTTCCAACGAACTTTCGCTCTACTTGGAGCAGCACTCCGGCTACCCTTCGGCACATCTGCGCCGCTACACGCTTCGCCCGGACGGCTTTGCCTCGGTCAATGCTCCGTATGCCGGCGGCGAGATGATTACCAAGCCGATCCGCTTCACCGGCGATCGGCTTGCGATCAACTATTCCACCTCGGCGGCGGGCGGTATTCGAGTTGAGATTCAAGACGCCGATGGAAAACCGATTCCGGGATTTGCACTGGAAGAATGTTCCGAGATCGTCGGCGATCAGTTCGAACGGACGGTGAATTGGAGAGGCGGCGCTGACGTCGGCACATTAACCGGCCGGCCGATCCGGCTGCGGTTCGTACTGAAAGACGCCGACCTGTTCGCGTTCCGGTTCCCAAGCAAGGAGTAGAATAATTCGACTGATCCGCAAGCAACGATCCACCTATTGCGGGGGTTGGGCGTCTGGGTGGGCGTGATTGAAAATCTATTCTTATATGGTGGCTTGTCGAACAATTTTTTGCCGATATAATTCGGACTCTGTGGTCGGTTGGTCCGAAGGCGGTTTTTGGCGGGCTTTTTCCCGGTTAAAAAACTTTGGAAAATCTTCGCTTAGCCGTTGACAGGTTTCTAACCGACTGATAAATTGAGCGTTTCGCCAATTCGAGCAGCGGGTTGGCCGTGTGTTCTTTGACAATTTGGTAGTGGTAATGAAGTGGCATCTTAAAGTGTGAACCACGTCGGCGCAACAGTGCGTCGCGCGTGGCTCCAAGGGCACTTAGAAGCAAATCGTTACACGGATCGATCGGTGCCAGTCCATCAAGGGCTGGCCGCTTCAGCGGCTAGTTGTGCTGTTGGTTGGTATTGTTTCGATTCTGTAGCAATCGGATCACGTGATTCGAGGCTCCCTTTTTTGCAGATGGGAGCGTTGGATTCATGTGGCCAAGCTACTAAGGGCACATGGGGGATGTCTTGGCGTCAGAAGCCGAAGAAGGGCGTGGAAGACTGCGATAAGCCCGGGGTAGTTGTCAAACGAGCGTTGATCCCGGGATGCCCGAATTAGCACGCGCTGAATCCATAGGCGCGTGTCGCCAACACGGTGAACCGAAACATCCAAGTAACCGTTGGAAAAGAAAGAAACCTCGATTTCCTCAGTAGCGGCGAGCGAACGGGAAAGAGCCCAAACCGCGGGGGTTTTCCCCTGCGGGGTTGTAGGGCCTCTCACATGAGAGTTACCAAACTGCCGATTAGCGGAACTGTCTGGAAAGTCAGGCCATAGACGGTGACAGCCCGGTACGCGACAGTCGCGCAGTCTCTCGAGGGGTACCTGAGTAGGTCGGGCCACGTGGAATCCCGACTGAATCCGCGGGGACCATCCCGCAAGGCTAAATACTCTCTGACGACCGATAGTGAACTCAGTAGGGCGACTGAAAGATGGGAAGAACCCCTGCTAGGGGAGGATACTGAACCTGAAACCATGTGC
>JAFGLH010000172.1 GCA_016928165.1 Pirellulales bacterium
TGCCTGTCCCCTTCACCGCCGAGGGGGACAGTCCCATTTTCGCGGTGAACCGCGAAAATCGGGACAGTCCCCTGTGAACGGTTACACATTTGGGGCCGTTAGATAAAAATATGGAAAGGAGAAATGCCGTGGCAATTCGAGTTGGAATCAACGGGTTTGGACGCATCGGACGGCTGGTGTTCCGCGCTATGTGCGATCGGGGAATGTTAGGCAAGGAAATCGAAGTGGTGGCCGTCAACGATCTGGTCCCTGCCGACGCGCTGGCCTACCTGTTGAAATACGATTCTACCCAAGGGCGTTTTCCCGGGACCGTTTCCGCTGGAAAATCGAGCCCTGATTTGGAAGAAGACGACCTGCTGCTGGTCAACGGACAGAAAGTCAAGTGTCTGAGCATCAAGGACGGTCCGGCGGCGCTCCCCTGGAAGAAATTGGGCGCGGACCTGATCGTCGAATCGACCGGCCTGTTCACCGACGCCACCAAGGCCCGCGGCCACATCGAGGCCGGCGCGAAGAAGGTCATCATTTCCGCCCCGGCGAAGAACGAAGACGTGACCGTGGTCATGGGCGTTAATGTGGACAAGTACGATCCGTCCAAACACCACGTCATCTCCAACGCGAGTTGCACGACCAACTGTCTGGCACCGGTTGTGCATGTGCTGTTGAAGGAGAGCTTCGGCGTCGAGGAAGGCCTGATGACGACCGTCCACAGCTACACATCCACGCAAAAAACGGTCGACGGCCCGTCGCGGAAGGATTGGAAAGGGGGCCGCTCGGCGGCGATCAACATCATCCCTTCGACCACCGGCGCGGCAAGGGCCGTCGGGCTAGTCATTCCCGAGGTCAAAGGCAAGCTGACCGGCATGTCGCTTCGCGTACCCACGCCGACCGTCAGCGTTGTCGATCTGACCGTTCGCACGGTCAAGGAGACGAGCTACGCGGAAATCTGCGCGGCGATGAAGCGGGCAAGCGAGACCTACATGAAGGGAATTCTAGCTTACTGCGATGAGAAGGTCGTTTCCACCGACTTCGTCCACGACGCCCATTCAAGCATTTTCGACGCCGACAGCGGCATCGAGTTGAACAGCCGCTTCTTCAAACTGGTCGCCTGGTACGACAATGAATGGGGATATTCCTGTCGCACGGTGGACTTGATCCATTTGATCGGCGGGACTATGTAAATCCACAGTTGCGTATGACGATCATACTCGGCTCGGTTAGCCTCGGATTTACGCGCCCCGAGGTCATTGTCCTTATCGAATGGTGTTTTCGCGGTCTGCCCCGAGGGACTGTGGCAACGGTACTTGGGAACCCGATCCGCAAAAGAGCGTTTGATATAGCAGCGGTAACCGTTCACAGGGGACTGTCCCCCTTGCGGTGAAAGGGACAGACGCATTTTTCGCTCTTGAAAGGACGAAAAAATGAGCCAGTTCCCGGCCCGTGAACGGTTACTAGCAGCGACATCCCATGAAAATCCGCCAGCATATCGGTTTTCACGGAAAGAAACGCGCTGCTCCGCCGATTGCCGGCAGGCATCCTAAGCATCGGATTAAACAAGACTTACGTCAAGCGAGGGCGACGGGAATCGAACCCGCAACCACCGGATCGACAGTCCGGTACTCTAACCAATTGAGCTACGCCCCCGAAGCTCGAAAGCATAGAATTATATAATGATTTTCCGCTTCTGCAAGACGTGTCTCAGAGGTTTGATTTTCCTGAAGTATAGCCCGGTTTACCCGATTGCGACGGACCCCGTCGGGGTTAATTCGACGTAAGCGTTCACGGGGGACTGTCTCAATTTTCGCGGCGGCAAAAGCGTCGCCGTGAAAAAGGGCCTTTTCGCCGCGAAAATGGGACTGTCCCCTTGGGCGGCGCAAGGGGGGAGCAGGTCCATGTTTTCGGTCAACGTTTTGCCGGTAACAAAGCGTTATTGGCCGAAAAATGGACCAGTCCCATACCGCCCCGTGAACGGTTACAATTCCATTAATGCGGCGATTTTGGCGTGCGAATTACTCGAAATACTCGAGATTGTTCGGCCAGATGGCGCCGGTGGTTACGTCGTATTGCCAGCCCCCGGCGCCGCCCACGACACCAGTCGGCTCTTCTCCCGGCGTGCTAACCGCGACCACGTTTTTGCTGCCGTCGTATGGGTTCATGGGCGGTTCGAGAATGTACGGTCCGTAGGGATAATCGGGACCGCTGGCGGCGCCGATTTCGCCCAAGGCGTTGGTTGGTTTGGTCAATTGCGGGAGGGCGTTTTCTTGAATAGTCGGATAGACGTTTTTATGTTGCGCGCGGTACATCTCGATCTGTGCCTCGAGCAGGTGCAGATTGTGTTGCAGCAAGCTTTGCTTGGCGTCGTCGGTCGATCCTAAAAAGCGAGGAATGATCGTGCCGGCCAACACGGCAACGATGATGACCACTATCATCACCTCGATCAGCGTGAAGCCCGATAGTTGGCGTTCGCGGTTCATCGAACCACCCTCTCCGTCGAGCGGCGAGCGACCGATGATACTCTTGTACGGCCGGCGGGCCGCTATTACCCGATAGAAAAATGTAGCATAAAAAAAGGCTATTCTTGCCCACCCGCGAGCAACCGTCCTCCATCAACCGGCAGACAGATTCCGGTGACGTAATCGTTTTCGACGAGCATTAGAACGGCTTGTGCGACATTTTCCGGTTTTCCGGGTCGTTTCAGCAGCGTGCCGGCCACCGCCCCTTTTACTTCGTGCTCGGAGAGGTGTTCGGGCAGCATGACCGGTCCGGGCAGGATGCAGTTGACCCTCACCGCCCGGTTGCGGCGGGCAAATTCCACGGCGAAGACCCGCGTGATGGTTGGAATCGCCCCTTTGCCGGCAAAATAGGCTGAGTAATCGACGTATGGTCGAGCGGAGGCCCAGTCGCCGATCGTCACGATCGAGCCGCCCGAGGGTTGTTCAACCATTATCAACCCCGCCCGGCGACAAAAGAGAAAGGTGCCCAGTGTGTTGACGTCAAATTGCCGGCGGACGTCGTCGGCAGTCACCTCTTCAAGCCGTTTCCGTTCCCATACGGCGGCGGCGGTGACGAGGACGTCGATCCGTTCGAAAGAATCGAGCACGGCGTTGAAGAGTCTTTCTACTTCGGCCTCGTCGGTTACGTCGGCCTGAAACGCCTCGGCGCGGATGCCCTGCCGTTGAAGCTCATCGACGGTCTGCCGGGCCTCGGCTGCCGAGCGGTTGTAATGGACGGCGATGTCGTAACCGCGGCCGGCCAGCGTCCGGGCAATGCAGTTGCCGACGCGGCGCTTGCCGCTTCCGGTTATCAAGGCGAGTTTATTAGTGGACATGGTGCTTGGTGGTCGTTGGCCAAAGGTAATTGGTTATTGACAGCGCTCCGCGACTGCGTTAGCGGGGGAAAAGCCGGTTACGGCTTTGTAAAATATTCCGCCAGAGCCGCTTTCCAATCTGGCATCAAAGGCCCTCCTAGCCGATGATAAGCTTCCGTGTCGAGCACGCTGTACGCGGGCCGCGGGGCCGGCGCGCCGTATTCAGCGCTATCTATCGGACGGACGACCGTCTTCATTCCAGCCATGCGAAAAATTTCGACGGCGAATTCACACCAGGTCGTTTCGCCGCCGTTTGTTACGTGGTACGTTCCCCAAGGGACGTTTGAGCCGGCTTCGTTAAGGAGGAATATTATTGCTTGGGCAAGATGCGGCACGAAAGTCGGAGTGCAACGCTGGTCGTCTACCACCCGCACTTCGGTACGTTCTTGGCCCAGCCGAAGCATCGTGCGGACGAAGTTCGACGCCCGTCGGTCGGCGGCCCGGGCGTAGAGTCCGCAAGTGCGGACGATCAAGTGTTTGATGCATCGCGCTGCGGCTCGTTCGCCTTCGAGTTTGGTTCTTGCGTAGACGCCTTGCGGCCGCGGCGGGTCGTCCTCGCGCCAGGGCCGCGGCGTCGCCGGAGGCAAGCCGAATACGTAGTCGGTGCCGATCTGAATTAGCGGACAGTCCAACTTGCCGCACGCCTCGGCCAAATGCTCGACGGCCGTGACGTTTACCGCCCGGCATTTTTCCGGCTCCATTTCGGCCTTGTCCACATGCGTGTATGCCGCACAGTTGATGATTGCCTCGGGCCGCAACCGGCGAATTATGGCCGTCGCGGCCGGCGCGTCCGTCAGATCGAGCGAGTCAACGTCGATCCCGGTTGCCCGATCGCCCAGCATCCGGCACAACTCGCCGCCCAACTGTCCATGTGCTCCCGTGACGAGAATGCTCATCGAGATAGTGGAGGAAAATGGAACCTGTTCAACATGACCAGCATATTGGATAATTTCCTCGCTGACCAGTATGCCCCCCTTCTATGCACGCTCTTATCGATCTATACTGAAAAGAGTATGAACCCTTACGCCTAAAAGGGGATTTCATGAATGTTCTTGTCGCCGGCGGGGCCGGATACATCGGCTCGCACGCCGTTAAAATGTTGCTCGAGGCCGGACATCGCGTGGCGGTGGTAGACAACCTCTTCCGTGGACATGGCGAAGCCGTCGATCGCCGAGCCTCGTTTCACGAGATCGACTTAGCCGAGACCCACCCTCTGGCCGACGTGCTGGCGAGAGAGAAGATCGACTGCGTGATGCACTTTGCCGCGCTGGCCTACGTGGGAGAGTCTGTAGCCGATCCGTTGGCCTACTACGAAAACAACACCGCCGGCACGATCAGTCTCTTGCAGGCCATGAACACGGCCGGCGTCAAACGGTTGGTATTCAGTTCGACGGCGGCCGTTTACGGAGAGCCGGAAACGACGCCCATTCCCGAGACCGCCCGGCTGGAGCCGGTCAATCCCTACGGCTGGTCGAAGCGGTGCGTCGAGCAGATTTTGCATGATTGCGCCGCGTCGGACCGCGACTTCTCTTTCGTCTCTCTACGCTACTTCAACGTCGCCGGCGCCGCGGCCGACGGCTCGCTGGGCGAGGACCACGACCCGGAAACGCATCTGATCCCCATCTTGCTGCTCGCCGCCTTGGGTCGGCGCGAGAAGGTCACACTCTTCGGCAACGACTATCCGACGCCCGACGGGACTTGCATCCGCGACTACATTCACGTCGAGGACCTTTGCGCCGCGCACCTTTCGGCCATGAACGCGCTGCGGCTCGGCGAGAGGCGGTTCTACAACCTCGGCATCGGCAAGGGCTACTCGGTAAACGAGGTCGTCGAATTGGCCCGGCGCGTAACCGGCCGTAAAATTCCCGTCGAATACGGCCCGCGCCGAGAGGGCGATCCGGCCGTGCTTCTTGCCGACGCGAGTAAAATCCGCAGCGAATTGGGTTGGACGCCGCGATACGCGGACCTCGACGCCATTATCGCCACCGCGTGGAAGTGGTTCAAGGCACATCCGGGCGGATACGAGACGTAATGCCCTCCCGCAAGCGCTATATGCCACGGTAGTTCAGGCATCCTTTACCCGAACAACTGAACGGCCGTGTAGTGATCCGTCAACGATTCATGTCATGTGTAGCGGGGCCGCTTGCGGGTAATCGTTCACAGGGGACTGTCCCGATTTTCGCGGTTCACCGCGAAAATGGGACTGTCCCCCTCGGCGGCGAAGGGGACAGGCACA
>JAFGLH010000173.1 GCA_016928165.1 Pirellulales bacterium
TGTGCCTGTCCCCTTCACCGCCGAGGGGGACAGTCCCATTTTCGCGGTGAACCGCGAAAATCGGGACAGTTCCCTGTGAACGGTTACTTTTAGACGGCGTTCTTTTTCCAAGGATTGAAAACGTCCTCCAACGAAAAGGGCCTAGGGGTGCCGTTCGCCATTACGCTCCAACGCCGCGATTTTTTCAAGACAGCGGCAGCAACCGTTTGTGGAATTGAGTACGCTGCCTGTCGCTCGAGTGTGGCCCCGGCCGAGCGCATTTATTCTTCCCCTGATCTAATTCAACGGATCGAGCGGAGCATCATCTTCAACGGCCGCAAGACGGGCACGACCTGGTTCCAGCCGCGCTGCTGCAGGGCGCCGGACGGAGACGACGATTTCGCCTTGCTGTGCATGCAGCCGATCGGCGGCTCCGATCTTTACGGTCCGGTGCACTGGACCGTTTCGAAGGACAATGGAGTCGCTTGGAGCGAGCCCGAGCCGATTCCCGGACTGGGCCGCCGCAAGCTGAGCGACGGCTGGGAAGAGGGCGTCTGCGACGTCGTGCCCGAGCATCATCCGCACACCGGAACGGTGCTGGCCGTCGGACACAACGTCTATTATCGAAACAACGTTTTGGCCCAGCCCCAGCGTTCGCGCTGGCCGGTCTACGTGGTTCGCGCGGCCGACGGTAGGTGGTCGTTGCCGAAAAAACTCGTTTGGGACGATCCCCGCGGCCGGTTCATCTATACCTGCAACTGTGGTCAACGGGTGAACATGCCGAACGGCAACGTGCTGCTGCCGCTGAGTTTCGCGGCGAAAGACGGGCAACCCCGCTCGCTTGTCACGGCGCGTTGTGCTTTCGACGGCGCGCGGTTGACCGTTCGACAAGTCGGCAATGTGCTGAGCAATCCGACAAAGCGGGGGTTGCTAGAACCGTCACTGGTGCGTATTGACGGTCGCTATTATATGACGATCCGCGCCGAGGACGATCGGGGATACGTCGTCGTCTCCGACGACGGGCTGCAATGGAAACCGCAGCGGCCCTGGCGCTGGGATGACGGCGAACCGTTGGTCACCGCCAGTACGCAACAACACTGGTTGCCACATTCCGACGGGCTGTTTTTGGTCTACACCCGAAAGGACTCGGCCAACGAGAATGTACCTCTCTGGCGGGCGCCGCTTTTCGCGGCCGAGGTGGATCGGCAGAGCCTTCGTCTGATTCGCGCATCGGAGAAAATTGTGTTTCCGCTTATCGGCGACGGCGTCCGCGACGGCGAACACGTGGCTCTGATGGGCAATTTTCACACCTTGGCGGCGACGGCCGGCGAGTCGTGGATCACCGTCGGCGAAAGCCGACCCCGCGACGGCTGGACCGGCGACACGCTGCTGGCCCGCGTCCACTGGCGCCGTCCTAATCGACTTGTCTCGTAATTCACATTGATCTTTCATGCACACGTTCGGGAGCTTCGCAATGACCAATCGAAAAACAAGCAGCTACGCGCCTACGCGACGGTGTTTCATCAAGGGTATGGCGACGTTCGCGACCGCCGTTGCGTCCGTTGCCGCCGCGCGCTCGACGGCCGCGGAGGACAACGAAGAAGACAAACCGAAAAGCATTGCGAAAAAAACCATCAAACATATCTTGCTGTTTACGCATCCGCCCGCCAAGTTTTCGCAGAATCGTTTGGCGAAACCCAACGCGACGGTGGAAAACAACTGGATCAAATCGGTCGCCGAAAAAGGACCGGACCCGGCCAACGCGATGTGCCTGCTGCGCGGAAGCAAACAAGACAAACCGTTGGAAGAAGCCGCAGCAAAACACTTCGGCGACCGCTGCTTCATCAATCCGTTCGACGGCTCTTCGGAAACCCGTTCGATAATGCTCGGCGATCTGAATCGCACTTTCCACGGCCGCGGAAACCACGGCGAGTGGAATCCATATGAAATCTGGAGCGCGAACAACGCCCGGCAGTGGGCCGAAGGTCTGAAAAAACAACTGGCCGAAAGAGGCTATGGATATGATCCAGCCGCCTTGACGATGGAGACCTTCGGCAACTGGTCGGGCTGCCACCACAAGTATTCCAACTTCATGGCCGTGTATTTGGACATGCAACGGCCGGCGCTGATCCACGCCGAAACTGAACTATGCAGTCTCAAAAACGTTCCTATGCCGGCGCACGAGTTCGTGGCCCTGGAAGCGATGCCGGAACACGTTTGGCTGGCCATCTTCAAACGCGAGGACGGCGCGCCGATGGCGCAATTCTGGGACGGTCTGAGACCCGTTTGGCGCCCGCCACACGTGGCTTGCGTAAAAATGAATCCGGCCAAGGTCGATTTGTTCACCTTTTCTCCAAATTCGTTCATTCCCGTCGACGGCAATAGCAAAAAACTCAGTGACGGATTCCTCGCCGACGTCGGCGACGGCGCGCATCCGGCCTTTACGACCGTCGTGGGCCGCGGCAACGACGCCGGCGATTTCGAGGAGTTGCGCACGGCATTGATGAACGCGACGATCGAAACTCGCCAAAAAAAACGGCATGTTTATATCGCCGTGGAAACGTAACCGCTTCGCAGAGACAATCGGAGCATGGTGTCGGACCAAGTTCGATCCGCCGCTGGACGGTTAGTCTCGCGCGGGACGCCGGAACCTCAACCATTGCCACAAGACGCGTTCCGACGACGAAGATGCGCCGCGAGACGGCCTCTCGGCTCGGGGGGGGTGGGGGTTGCGTCAGTTGCCGTGGATGGTAAACTTTCTCCGTAACCGTTCGCTGGGGACTGTCCCATTGTCGCGGTGAACCGCGAAAAGGCGGTAGAGGGGACAGGCACAATTTTCGCCCTTGAAAGGGCGAAAAAATGAGCCAGTCCCCGGCCCGTGAACGGTTGCCTTTCTCCTATCGACGTGAATAGTATTATGTCCATGTCGTATACGGATATGTCAATGTAGCTCGGGCGCGGTTCGCCCCATGGATCGAACTTTTTCTGAAGGAGAGTATTTTATGTCCCAAAAACACTTTTCGGCTATCGTCGGCGCGGTTGTTGTTCTCGGCCTGTTTCTGAACGGCTGCGGAGAAAGTCGGCCCAATACGGCTTCGGTCAGCGGCAAGGTGACGTACCAGGGCAAACCAGTCACCACCGGCCGGATCACGTTCTATCCGGTCGACGGCAGCCGCCCGGCCATGGCGGCGATCAACGAGGACGGGACCTATACGCTCACCACCTTCGACAAGGGCGACGGCGCCATGCTGGGCAAACACAAGGTGACGATCAAGTCCACGCGGACGGTGGGCGGAACTCCGATCGACGAGTTCGCCGAAACGCCTCCGGACGCGGTCCCCGCCGAACCGCCGAAGCTCGAGTGGCTCGTACCCGAAAAATACGCCCGACGAGACACCACGCCGCTGACGGCCGAAATCACCGAGGGCAAAAACGTCAAGAACTTCGACCTGGAGTGACGGGTCGTCCGGCGGGGCTTTACTTGCCCGGTTTTTCCGCTTCCCGAATGTGGATCACGATCCATCCGTTTTGAGTTCCGACGTTTACCGTGCGGAAGGTTTCGCCGTCGGCGCCGAACAGGCCCTTGCCCTCCGCGGCCAGAAACGACACGTGTATGTCGTTCTTGGTGGTTTTTAACCGCGTTGGCAGCTTATCGTGATCGGCGATCTGCCCCTTCAGCAGGCGCTGCAACTTAAGGTCGCGGTTGAGCTTGTCGAGGTGCTTTTGGACCGTCTCGTCGAACTGCCGAGAGACTTGCTCTATCACTTGCTGCGCGGCGATGTGTCTCGACTGTTCATAATTTTTATCCACCTGGCGTTCCGCCACCCGCCACACGATTCGGCCGCGCAGCCCCGGCTCGCTCGAGCCGACGTTTTCGATCGTCAGATCGGTGTCGGCGTCGACCGTCGCGGGCGTAGTCGAGAATTCGTCGCCGTCGAAGGTGATGTACTTCGTCGCCTTGTATTTCGTTACGGCGCGGCTGGCGATCTCGGCCGGGCCGTGGACGCCAACCGTGTCGGAAACAGACTGGCCGATCAGAAAAAGCTCGAACTCAGCTTTTGTCGGATTGGGCGTCAACACGACGTGGACCGTGCCCGTGGTGTGGCACGTCCCGCGGACAGCGGACCCCAGGATTTCATCGTTGATTTCGGTTTTTTGGTCGACCTTCACGGCCGTCAGCGGTTCGATCACATCGCGCGACACGCGGACGGTCGCCAGGACGGAAACCAGTCCGTCGTTTGGCCCCCAGAGCAGGAAGAACAAACCGGCGGCGACTACGGCCGCGAGAACGACGGCGATTTTGCGAGGTGAAAGAGGGCGTTTGTTCATTGTCCGTTCCATTCGCTCTTTTGGTTGTGGCGACAGTTGAACCGCCGACCCAACGTCTCTGTTGGGCCGCTACCCCAACATCCGGTTGCCCAAAAAACGTGCCCGCCCATAGCAAGTATATCTTTCTCTCAACAAAAGGGGCGGAGAGGAGCGGCACTTGTCCGAGGCCGAGATATCAGTCTTGTGGCAATGGGCCGGCCGACGTACAATCATACTCAGTTGGGCGGCGCTGGCGTCCCGCCGGTGCCGGAAAACGCCGAACATAGCCCTCGAGGATGCAATGGGCCGAAAAGTAATTATCGACGTTGATCCGGGCATCGACGACGCGATGGCCTTGTGCTTGGCTTTGGGGAACTCCGAATTGGAGGTCGTGGCCGTAACGGCGGTCGGCGGGAACGTCTCGCCCGGCCAGGCCACCCGCAACGTCCAAGCGATCATCGAACAGCTCGATCCGCCGCGTTGGCCTCGGCTGGGCGCGGCCTCGGAACCGGACATTCGGTTGGCGGTCGACCGCCGCAGCCTCTACGGCAGCGACGGGCTGGGCGGCACCAGCTTCGCCGTCGCCGAGCGGCAACACCTGCTCCCCTCCGAGAAAGTGATCTGCGATCAGGTCCACGACGCGCCCCACATGGTGACGATCGTCGCTCTGGGGCCGCTGACGAACGTCGCCCGGGCCTTTATTCGCGATCCCGACCTGCCCGCCCTGGTCGGCCGGATTGTAATCATGGGCGGCACGGTCTCGGGACCGGGCAACATCACCCCCGCCGCCGAGTTCAACATGTACTGCGACCCGCTCGCGGCGCAAACGGTGTTCCGCTCCCCGTCGACCAAGACGCTCGTCCCGCTGGACGTGACCAACCGGATCGAATTGAGCTACGACTTGTTCAATCAACTGCCCGACGAATCGACCCGGCCGGGACATCTGTTGCGCCAATTGCTGCCGCAGGCCTTCCGCGGATACCGCCAGCAGTTCGGCCTCGAGGGGATTCACGTCCACGACACGGTAACGCTGATGGCCGTTATCCACCCCGAACTGTTCAGCACCAAACCGATGGCCGGCGACGTGGAGACGCAGGGCGAATTGACGCTCGGCGCGACTGTCTTCGACCGCCGCCGCGCCCCGGCGTGGCGACACAACATGGAAGTCGTCTCCGACATGCGCAAGGAAGCGGTCGTCAAGGCGATCATCGACGGGCTGAACGGAAGTTAATTTCCTCCCTTGTCGGGTTATCCGGAACTTCTTCTATCAGAGTAGGTCGGGTACTTCCTTCCCGACCATACAATCTGGATTGCCTGTCAGGTGCGGGGCGTCTGACCATCCCCCCATTTGCAGGGCGACTTGTCCATTCGGAAAATCGCGAAAACTTCGAGGGTAAAATCGAAGTTGAGATGGATATGTTGATAGGAGCCGGAAGCTCCTCGAACTACACCATCATCTCGTCCGCGATAGTATCTCCCCTCGCCCGCCGTGTGGGAGAGAAATCGGGGGTGAGGGCGGTTTTCACGCTCGCCGGGCAAAATTTTATATGGCAGATGCGTTGCCCAACGATGAAACCAATGGGGCGGAGTTCGTCCGTCTGCTGACCGCGCATCAGCCGGACATATATCTCTACCTCCGCTCGCTGGTGCTCGATCCCGAGGAAGCGTCGGAGGTGCTCCAAGACGCCAATCTCGTGTTGTGGGAAAAGCGGTCGGAGTTCCAGTTGGGCACCAACTTCCGCGCCTGGGCCTTCCAGATCGCCCGATACAAGCTGCTCCAACATCAGGGGCAACGCAAGCGGGCCTGCCGGTGCTTTTCCGACGCGTTGGTCGACGAGTTGATGCTTCAGGCGTCGGAAGGCGAAACCGCGCTGGGAGAAATGATCGAAGACCTCCGCCGCTGCATCGCCATGCTCTCCCCCCGCGACCGAGAGCTTATCGGCCGGCGCTACGCGCCCCGAGAGACGTGCCAGAGCGTCGCTCGATCAGTCGGCCGGCCGGTCCGTTGGGTATACAAGGCCCTCGGTCGCATCCGTCAAACCCTGCTGGAATGTGTAATGCGGGAAGCCGCCGCTCGGAGAAGCAAATGACCGCGCCGTCGTTCCAAATCGAGGAGTTGCGGGCGTTGGCCGACGCCGCTTGCGACGCCGCGCTGAGCGACGGCGACGCCGCGCGATTGGAGGAATTGCTCCACGGCAACCCCGATGCACAGCGGTTCTACTTGGCCCATGTCCGCTTGGACGGCTGCTTGCGTTGGGAGTTCGGCAATCAAGTGGAAGGGATTTCCGATTTGGAGATGTCAAAATCCACGGCTATGGATGCTGCCGATGCTCCGTTTGACATCGCTCCGCTCTCCTCTATACCCTCCTCCCTTTCCCCTTCATTCGTCGGCGGACCTGTCTTTTCGTACATGGTCGCATCGGTGGTCCTGTGCGTGATGCTGCTAGGGGCCTGGGCCTACAAAACCAGCCATGATTATCGTGATTTCGCTCAGGACAATGGCCGCGGCTCAGCGACTTCCGGTTCTTTGGAACGACAGCAATTAGTTTTCGTCGGCCGCGTCACCGGCATGAAGGACTGCCGCTGGTCCGACCCGAACACGCGCACATACATTGGCGCGTCGGCCCCGCTGGGACGCGAATACGCCCTGACCTCCGGGTTGATGGAGATTGCCTATAGCAGCGGCGCGAGAGTGATCCTCGAAGGGCCGTGCTCGTACAAGATCGAGTCGTCCGCTGGCGGCTTTCTTGCGATTGGCAAACTGACGGCGAAAATCAGCGGTCAGCGGTCAGGGTTCTCTCCCCTCGCCCCTCTCCCCCCTCCCCTCTTCTCCGTTCGCACTCCAACGGCCGTCGTCACCGACCTGGGCACGGAGTTCGGCGTCGAGGTGGCCGAAAACGGCGACACCGTTTCGCACGTCTTCGAGGGAAAAGTGGTGGTTAGGGCGGGGGTTCGGGGCTTCGGGGATTCGGGGATTCGGGGATCGGAGAAACACCCCGCGACCGCGGCCGCGAGGGATTACGAGCGGCAGCTTGCCGCCGGCGAGTCGGTTCGAGTTAGTAGGGTGCGTGCTGGCACGCACCAAGACTCAACCGCGACCGAAACGCCGTGTTTCACGCATCCAGCGACACCGCCCAAGTTCGTCCGCCGGATGCCGAAATGGACGCCGATCGAGGTGTTCAGCACGGGCGTCGGACTTGAAGAAGGCGAACCGGATCCGCACTGGCAGATCGTCGTCCGCGGCGACGAGCCTGATTTCCAGCCGCGTCAGGCCGTGGTCACGTCCGTTATTTGGCGATTCCGACAGAATGATCCGGCGGAGGCCCAATGGATATCCCTCGGCGGCGATTTGCCCAATCTAACCGAACACGCGACCTATACCTTCCGCACGACGTTTGAATTGAAAAACGTTTCCGAGGAAGAGTTAAAGACGGCCGCGTTGCGCGGCGGGTTCATGGCCGACAACCATGTAACCTCCATCCGGTTGAACGGCAAGGCCGTTTCCGTTCCCGAACACGGTTATCTAGCCCCGTTCAATCATTACTATCGCTTCGCCGTCGCCGAAGGATTCGTCGAGGGGGTCAATACGCTGGAGATCGACGTGCTCAACGAGGCGCCCGGCGAACGCACGTCGCCGGTCAGCCCGATGGCGCTGCGGGTCAAACTCGACGGCTATATCTCTCGTGGAGAAAGCGTCGGTGATTTATCGGTCGATGCCGAGAAAGGCAAGCATTGAAAGGAGGAATCGAAGTGAACGATGCGTAAGGAACCGGAGGAAGAGAGCGATTGCGGGAGGCGTTTCCCCCGCAACGGGTGCTTTCGCGCAATAACTGGTAAATGTCCAAAATGTTTCCCTTTTATTTCAGGAGTTCTGTTATGTATTCCAAGCTACTTGCATTCGCGGCGATTCTTTCCCTCGCTGTCGCGGCCCCCGCCGTGGCCGAAACAATCATGATCGACGATTTCAACAACACTACGCTCGATTCCAATTGGGTGGCGTCGAGAGCGCTGGACCAAGGGTCGTCGGCGTCAACCACCTTCGACTCCTCCACAAACCCCGGAGAGTTGACGTACAAGGTAAGTGGTTACGACTCCAAGGTCGTGCAATCCGTGCTGCTTCGCGACGATTATCATTTGGGCATCGGTGAAACATTGCTTGTCGATCTCGCGGACGTGGCGAATTGGACCAATAGCGGATCGTTGGAAGTATGGGGAGGATTGGCAATTGCCATGTCGACCGGTATTGATGAGCGAATCGACTTACTCCACATTTCCTATCGCGAAAAAAGCTCTACTGACAACAAAGTCTATTGGTATTACTTTCCCCACACTGGAACGCACTCTTGGGGCGTATCCGGCAATCTTACCGCCGCGAGCGTCGATTACCTGTATATCACTCGTACCTCGTCAAACACGTACGATCTGGGATATCACGTAGTGGGCGACACGGACCGCACTCTGCTGAAGGATGAACTTGCCGTTGACGCTAGCTACACTCCGGGCAATGCAATCGGCGTTTATAGCGACATTCGCTTCGACGGCACCGTCATGTTCGACAATTTCCGCAAGGAAATCGTGCCCGAGCCGTCCGCGCTGGCGTTGCTCGGATGCGGCCTGATCGGTCTGTTGGCCTACGCTTGGAGGAAACGCAAGTAATCGCGCCCCGCCTCCCCTCTCCCGCAAAGCGGGAGAGGGGCCGGGGGTAAGGGTGGATCGAATGCCGCCGTCCCAACAAATAATTCGTATATAATGAATTCAAATTATGAAGACATTCCTTCCATTCGCCGACGCCGCGTGGCCGCCGCGGCCAAACGTTTTTTCCCGCGACCGCGGACGCGGGACTTTTCCCGAACCCCCGATTCCCCGAATTCCCGATGCCCGGCGCCTACATGGTTTCACCTTAGTGGAACTTTTGGTCGTGATAACGATCATCGGCATCCTGATTGCGTTGTTGTTGCCGGCGGTGCAGGCGGCCCGCGAGGCGGCCAGACAACTCCAGTGTAAAAACAACCTCAAGGAGTTGGCGTTGGCCTGCCTGAATCACGAGCAAAACATCGGCCACCTGCCGGCCGGCGGGTGGGGATACGCCTGGACCGGCGACGCCGATCGCGGAACGGATTGGCGTCAGCCGGGCGGATGGATATACAACATCCTCCCATACATCGAGCAGCAGCCGCTCTACGACATGGGCGCGGGGCTTCCCGCCGCGGACAAGAACGAGGCACACCTGCAAAGGATGGCCATGCCGCTCAGCGTGCTTTATTGCCCCACGCGGCGAGGCGTGCTCATATTCCCTTGGGACAACGAACACATAGTAGCGCGCAGCGTGGTCAACGCCGGCGCGCCCACCAACGTCGTCCGCAGCGATTACGCGGGCAACGGCGGCAGCTTCTACACCTCCGCCAACGCGCCGGTCAATCCGCCCGGCTGGCAATCCGCCCCGCCCAACTCAGGCGCCGGACCGGCCAGCGTTACCGAAGTCGAGAACCCGCCCGGCCAAATGACCCAGGGCGCGCGGACCACGTTCGCCAACATCGGCAAATACGCCGACGGCGTCTTCTACGTCGGCAGCATGACCAAGCTGGCCGACATATCCGACGGCGCCAGCCACACCTACATGATCGGCGAAAAACACATCAACCCCGGCTGCTATGAAGCCGGCTGCGACTACGGCGACAACGAGGACGCCCTGGCCGGCGACAACGCGGACATCGCAAGATGGAGCGGGCGGGACGGGCTGTCCGCCGCCGGGAAGCCGATTTATCCCTACCCGCCCGTCTTCGATCTCGACGAGCCGCTAGGTTACATTTCCTCGGATTACTACCGGGCCTTCGGCAGCGCGCACGCGAACGGCTTCCACATTGCCTTTTGCGACGGCTCGGTGAACTTAATCCCGTTCTCCATCGATCTGGCCGTTCATGCCCAACTGAGCAACCGCAAGGACGGCTTTGTGCTCGACGCCAAAGCGTATTAGTCCCCGGGACGTTCGCCGCATGAAAATATCAAACGTCGCATTCTGGTTATCGGTATTCTTCATCGGCGCCGGGACCGTCTTTTCGGCCCGCGCCGATTCCTTGAAACAACGGTTCGCCGATCCGCCGGCAGAAGCGCGGCTGAGGGTCTACTGGTGGTGGCTCAACGGCAACGTAACCAAACGGGCCATTACCCGCGACCTCGAACAGATGAAGGCGAAGGGAATCGCCGGTGCTTTGATCTTCGACGCCGACGGAGCGGAGCGGCACGGCAACACGCCCACCGCGGCCGGGCCGATGTTCGCCACCCCGGCTTGGCGAGGCCTTTTCCGCCACGCGCTAAGCGAAGCCGACCGGCTGGGGATCGAAATCAGCCTGAACTTGCAAAGCGGCTGGAACCTGGGCGGACCGCCGGTGCCGCCCCGCCGCGCGGCCCAAACGCTGGTCTTCTCCGAAACCAAAGTGAAAGGCCCCGGTGTAATCGAACAAAGCCTTCCCGCGCCGAGAACCAAAAAGGCATACGCCCCGGCATATCGCGACATTGCGGTTGTCGCCTATCCCGCGCCGAAACACGGACACGCGCCGATTTCCCGCCTGGCGGACAAGCTGGCCGAGCGCGAGGTCGGCGCGTCGTGCCCCGATTGCAACATGTTGCTAGACGACGTTCCCGCCATCGAGGGCGAGCAGGCATGCATGTCCGCCGACGTGCTCGAACTGACCGACAAGATGTCGAAAAACGGCACGCTCCGCTGGGACGTCCCCGCGGGCGAATGGATCGTGCTACGCTTCGGCTGCGCGCCGACCGGACGGAAAAACTCCACCGGCAGCGCCGGCTGGACCGGGCTGGTGATCAACTACCTCAACGCCGACGACCTGCGATGGTACTGGAAAAACGTGGTCGATCCGCTCATCGCCGACGCCGGGCCGCTGGCCGGAACGACCTGGAAGTACGTCCACACCGACAGTTGGGAATGTCGCGGCATGAACTGGACAGACGACATGCGCGGGATGTTCCGCCGCCGCCGCGGATACGATTTGCTCCCCTACATGCCCGTGCTGGCCGGGCGAATTGTCAATGACCGGCGGACGGCCAACCGCTTCCTCGCAGATTTTCGCAAGACAGTCGGCGACTGCGTCGTGGAAAACCACTACAAGGTTTTGCGCGAACTCGCCGCCGAACACGGAATGAATATGCACCCGGAGGCGGGCGGACCGCACGCCGGACCGATCGACTCGCTCCGCTGCCTGAGCGTCGGCGATATTCCGATGGCCGAGTTTTGGGCCGAATCGTGGATGGGCCGCGTCGATGAAGAAGACCGCTTCTTCGTCAAGCAGCCCGCCTCGGTCGCACATACCTACGGCCGCCGGCTGGTGGCCGCCGAGGGGTTCACGGCCATCGGCCCCAACTGGCAGGAATCGCTGTGGAGCAATCTTCGCCCCAGTTTCGACCGCGCGGCGTGCGAAGGATTGAACATGACGTTCTGGCACACCTTCACCTGCTCGCCGGAAGAAATGGGCGCGCCCGGCCAGGAATATCACGCCGGCGCCCACTTCAATCCGCAAATCACCTGGTGGCCGATGGCCGACGCCTTCACCTCATATATTAACCGCTGCCAGTTCATGCTCCAACAAGGGCTGTTCGTCGCCGACGCCGTCTACTACTACGGCGACCACGTGCCGAACTTCGCGCAACTGAAAAAGTCCGATCCCGCCCGCGTACTCCCCGGCTACGATTACGACGTCGCCACCGAGGAAATCGTTCTCGATCGGATGGCAGTCCGCAACGGACGGATCGTGCTGCCCGACGGAATGAGCTATGCCGTGCTGGTCATGCCGCCGGTGAAGTACGTCTCGCTGCCGGTGCTGCGAAAAATAGAAAGAATGGTCGAGGCCGGGGCGACCGTCGTCGGGCCGAAGCCGAAGTTGGCCTCCGGGCTGGGCAATCAGCCGCAAAACGACGTGGAAGTCCGCCGCATCGCCGATCGCCTCTGGGACACCGGGCGAATCGTCGCCGACCGCACCGCCCGGGAGGTTCTACAAGTCGCCGGCCTGCCGCCCGATTTCGATTACAAACTCCTCCCCTCGCCCGCAAGCGGGAGAGGGGCCGGGGGTGAGGGCGGCATGAAAAATCTCCCCTCGCCCGCAAGCGGGAGAGGGGCCGGGGGTGAGGGCGGCATGAAATTGGACTACATCCATCGCTGCGACGACGCGACCGACATCTACTTCGTCCGCAACTGTGGAGATAAGCCAGTCGTCGCCGATGCCGCCTTTCGCGTCGTCGGCAAACAGCCGGAGCTATGGAACCCGGTCGACGGTTCGATTCGCGCGTTGCCGCAATACCGCCGCGAATCAAAACTGACGATCGTTCCCTTGCGGTTAGAGCCGTACGGAAGTTACTTCGTCGTCTTTCGCAATCCAGCCGGCAGCGGCACGCAACGAAATAACTTCCCCGAGTACAAAAATATGGCGACGATCTCCGGGCCGTGGCGGGTGTCGTTCGATCCGCGCTGGGGCGGCCCGGAAAATGTTCGGTTCGACAAGCTAGTCGATTGGACCACTCGGCCCGAGGAAGGGATCAAACACTACAGCGGCACGGCCGTCTATCGCAAGTCGTTCGAGCTGGAGCCAGAGGTTGTTGCCGGCGGAAATCTCTATTTGGACCTCGGCACGGTCAAGGAGTTGGCGCGGGTGCGCGTCAACGGCCGCGACTTGGGCGTGGTCTGGTGTCCGCCGTGGCGGGTGGAGATTTCCGATGCGATCCGATCGGGCAAAAACGAATTGGAGATCGAGGTGGTTAATTTCTGGCCGAACCGGATCATCGGCGACGCGAAGCTCCCGCCGGAACAGCGCCGCACGAAGACGAACATCGCCGTATTAAAAGCCGACGCTCCCTTGATGCCCTCCGGCCTGCTCGGCCCGCTGACGCTCGGCTGCCGGACCGAATAGACGCCGCTGAAGGACGGAAAGCCGCTAATGCGTATCTGTTGCGGAAAGTCAGCCCATTGTAGGATGCGTGCTTGCACGCACCTTATTTCGCGGCAAAATTAAGCTGGTGTGTGCAAGCACGCACCCTACAGTGGTTTTCCGCAACAGAAACTAATGCGCATTTCTCGCCAAAATGCGGGTGGGTCAAGCAAACCTTTGTTCTGGCGGGGCTTCGGTCGCGACAACCTGGTGTGACTAATCACAATACGTTGCACGAAGATTGAATGGTTTGCGCTACCCCACCAATGCTTTGCGCGACCTCGACCCACCCTGCGCTGAGAAATGCGGGCTAAAGTTTCCGCACAATACGGCTGAGCTTGAGCGGATCGTGGGCAACACAACACACCACAGCGTTACCGCTCCGGCTGGGCAACGAAACGGTAGCCGGCGTCGCGGATGGTGAGAAAATGTCGCGGCTCGGCCGGGTTCGGCTCGAACGTCTTCCGCAGGCGGCGAATGAATTGGTCGGGGGCGCGAGTATTGATCGTGCCGGGCACGCCCCAGACGTTCTCCAGCAATTCGCCGCGGGGGATCACCCGCCCCTGGTTCTCGATGAAGTAGCGGAGCAGCGTCATTTCCAATTGCGTCAGACGGACCGGTTCGCCGCGAACGGCAACTTCGTAGGTATCGAAGTTTACTTTGGCCTCGGCGAACTCGAATTGCGCACTCTCGGCGGTGCGTTTCCGTTGCCGACGCCGGCTATGAAAGGCGAGGAGGTTTTTTACTCGGCTGAGGAATTCGTCCAGATCGAAAGGCTTGGTCAAATACTGGTTGGCCCCCGCGTCGAAGCCGCGAGTGCGGTCTTCGGTCAAGGTCCGGGCGGTGAGGATCAGCACGGGCGTCTCGGCGTCGAAGGCCCGCAGCGCCTCGCAGACGGCGTAGCCGCTCATCCCCGGCAGCATCAGGTCGAGCACAACCAAATCGACGCCGCCGGGCCGCTCGCGGAGAACGTTCAGGGCCGACGGTCCGTCGCCGACCGTGGTCACCCGATAGCCCTCGGCCAGCAGGTTGTATTTTATGCCCGTGGCCAGGTGCTCTTCGTCTTCGACGACAAGGATGTGAGCGTTGTCGGACATGCGTTTTATGGCCGCCGTTCCCGCGGCCGCTAAACATGTTTGTTTATCATCCCGGGCAACAGCACCTCGAAAACTGTCCCCGGCCCTTCCTCCGGGTCGCGGACGCGGATCGAGCCGCCCAGCCGCCGGAGGAGGTTTCGGGCGATATATAGCCCCAAGCCGGTGCCGGGCTTCTCGCGTTCCAATTCCACGCCGAGCCGGACGAAGCGGCCGAAAATCTTCCGCCGCAGGTGCTTCGGTATTCCGGGACCATTGTCGGTTATGCGGACCAGAGCCTTGCCGTTATTGTTTGATAGTAAAACGACCTCGACCCTCGGCGGATCGCCGGCGTACTTGACCGCGTTGTCGATCAGATTGCGAAACACCACGTCCAGGTCCATGCGGTTTGCGCGGACGACGCATTTTTCCATATCAAGCCGGACCGTATCCGACGGCGCGCGGTAGTTCATCGCCACGGCCGCCGCGCAGTCGCCGAGCAGGCCGGCCAGGTCGATCTCCTCGATTTCTTCCCGCGAGCGCTCGGCGTCGAGCCGTCCGGCGTCGAGCATCTGGTTTATCAATCGGTCGAGCCGTTCGATGTCTTCGAGCATGGCGCGGTGGAAATCGGCCTGCACTTGTTCGTCCACGCGGCGGCGGTCGAGCGTTTGCAGATAAAGCTTCATCGAGGCGATCGGCGATTTCAACTCGTGGGTGACGCTGTCGATGAAGTTCGACTGTCGCCGGGTGAGGTTGATGGCCTTGATAGAAAGGATCAGGTAAAGCACCACGCCGACCAGCAGCAGGACGATGAACGTCGTACCGATCGACAGCAGCACCCAATACCAGCCCGAGTGGCTCGTGTCTTCCATCGCGCTGAAGACCGACATCAACACCCAGCCGACCGTCAAGACGATCAGCAGCGCGATCATTCCGATGGCCAGCAGAATGGGTGTGCTTATTGAACGTCGCGAGGGCATAAAACAATACCTACCAGAAATATGGGTAAGCCGTCAAGCGGGGGGACGGATATTCACCCAATCGCTTAGTTTTCAGAATACGCGGAGGTGTATTTTACCGAGTTATTACACAACAAATACACCGCGGCCATTCGATTCCGGTCGAAAATCCATATACTTTATATGGACCAGGGAAGAAAGGTTTTTTTAGTGGAGTACCTTGTTATGAAAGCGGACTGCCTTCCTGTTGTTAACGCCTCGGACCAACCCCACGCCCATCACAAAGCCGGAACGAAAGCCAGAGTATTGCTGACCAGCGTCTTCGGACCCTACGGCCGAGACGATCAATACGGCAGCCGTCGGTTGAACCCGATGGAGTTGTATCATAACCAGGTCACGCGGACCCAAGGCGCGTTCTCGCTGCGGATGTTCCATCGCAGTTGGGGACTGATGCTGATCCAGGCGAACATCGCCGCCCCCTGCACGCTGCTGGACTTCCCGACGCTCGACCGCTTCGTCGCGGAACTGCAAACGCGGCAATACGACATAATCGGCATCTCGTCGATCATCCCGAACCAAAACAAAGTTAAGAAGATGTGCGAGTTGATCCGGCAATATCAGCCGGAGGCCGAAATCATCGTCGGCGGACACATCGCCAACATCCCCGACCTGGCCCAAAAGATCGACGCCGACCACGTCGTCCGCGGCGAGGGGGTCCGTTGGTTCCGCCGCTATCTGGGCGAAGACGAAAACCAACCGCTCCGCCATCCGATGATCTCCTCGGGCATCGGCACGCGGATTCTCGGCGTCGACGTCTCCGTCTCCGAAAAACCCGGCGACGTGGCCGCCACGATCATCCCCTCGGTCGGCTGCCCGCTGGGTTGCAACTTCTGCTCCACCTCGGCCATGTTCGGCGGCAAGGGGAAATGGGTCGATTTCTATCGCACCGGCGACGAGCTGTTCGACGTGATGTGTCAGGTCGAGCGCGAGATGGGCGTCCGCTCGTTTTTTATAATGGACGAAAACTTCCTCTTCCATCGCCGTCGCGCGCTGAGGCTGCTGGAATTGATGGAAGCCAACGAAAAATCCTGGTCGCTCGACGTCTTCAGTTCGGCCAATGTTCTCCGCTCATATTCAATCGAGCAACTCATACGCTTGGGCATTTCCTGGGTCTGGATGGGAATCGAGGGACGCGACAGCCAATACGCCAAACTGGCCGGCGCCGACACCTTTGAGCTGGTCAAACACCTGCAATCGCACGGCATCCGCGTGCTCGGCTCGACTATCATCGCCCTGGAAAACCACACGCCGGAGAACATCGACGAGGCGATCGAACACGCCGTCCGCCACGACACCGACTTCCACCAGTTCATGCTCTACACGCCGGTGCCTGGCACGCCGCTGCACAAAGAGCTTTCCGAAAAGGGGCTGATGAAGAACGAAAGCGAGTTCGATCCGAGCGACATCCACGGCCAGGCGATCCTCAACTACCGCCATCCGGCGCTCAGCGACGAGCAAACGGCCGTGATCATGCCCCGGGCCTTCAACCGCGATTTCGAGGTCAACGGCCCGAGCGTCGTGCGGATCGTTCGCACCACGCTGGCCGGCTGGAAACGCCATAAAAATCACGCGGATCCGTGCGTCCGCGGCCGCTACGCCTGGGAGGCGCGGGAACTGGGGACCACCTTTTCCGCCCTGGTCGCCGCGGCCAAGCTCTACTATCGCCGTCGTCCGGTAATGCACGCGAAGATGTCGGCCCTGCTCCGCGAGTTGCACGCCGAGTTCGGCTGGAAGTCGCGCCTTTGGTCGCTCGTCGGGGGGCGTTGGCTGCTGGGCCGCATCCGCAAGGAAGAGAAGCGTCTATCGTCCGGCTTCAGTCACGAACCGCCGACCTTCTACGAGCGGAACGAAGCCGTCGCCGATCGGCCCGAGTTGCCCCTCTGCCGCAGCACCGAACCGCCCGCCGCCCGGCCGTCGCCCGTTTCGCCGGTTGTTGTCGCCGACGAGTCGCGGGAGACGGAGTTGGTCGGCGTGTAATTATGCACCGAGAACGCCAATCTCGATTGCCGTTTGTTTGATCAAATCCAACTGGCTGATAAAATCCATGCTTAGACCATTAGTTACTACTGGATCGAAAATACCCAGTCGTTTAGTGAGAACATCGATTATTTCTATTGTTGGAATCCGATCGATCTTTGGCATTGTTGAAACAACAAGATCATAATCTTGCCAGCGGTCCTCGATCAAGGACATAAAGTCTGATCCGAGTTCTGTTTCCACGGAGAATCCATGCACCTGCTGAAATATCCCCATCCCCAGGTACTTTGAAGCGTTTATAGTCTCACCAATCAATTTCTCCGAGGTCTTTATATCTGAAGAAAATAGCCTGTAGCCAAACTGCACGGTCCACGCACGAAACAGAAACAACTCGGCGAGATGGCAGGGGGTTATGTATCCTGGCAATATGTGCGCGTAGTGATCTCGATAGTTTAGCAGATATACATATCCTCGATCCTTGCAGTTGCGGCATTGATTTTCGTTGCTTCTTCGTCATCAAGCATTGCAACACCTCTGCATAACGTTGCTTCAGTTTATTAAAGCCCAAAAAGGGTTCCGATCGAATAGCGAGGTTGTCCCTGACGTAGTTGAAATAGAAAATGGCGGTTCCTCAGGTCCGGGCGGTGTAGCCTGGACCGCTTTCCATCACGAAA
>JAFGLH010000174.1 GCA_016928165.1 Pirellulales bacterium
GCGCCGAAGAGGAGGGCCAACGCGAGATTATTCAACCCGAAGACGTGCTGAAAAAAAACTTCGACAGCGCTTTCGGAAGGATTTCCGGACGCCTGCCCGAAATAAACCGGCTGAACATCAGCTTCATCCGCTTGCCGCGCTCCGAGCGGAACGTTTCGTTCATCACGTGCAGCCGGGCGCGGGGCGAGTATCAGTTTTCCGAAACGCTTCTGAAAAGCGGCGTGAAGGCGGTGGCGAAGGCCCTGATCGACGCGCTGGCCCAAACAAAGAGCCTCAGCGGCAAGTGCGACCTGGAATACGAGAACAAACTAACTGAAATGGTGCTGGAATGCGTGGGAGACTGATGGGGGGTTGCTATCGGATAAACCGCATGTTATTATTGGTTGCATTGCACCCTGCCGCGGTTGGGCATGCAAGTGGCCGATCAATCTGCTTCCTTGTGGGCCGCCGGGCGATTCTCGATTCGAGTCCATGCCGCCGCTCGGCTGCACGATTTGCTTATCGGTGGAAGGTCAAAACCGTGGGTATCAATGTCATCTGCCGATGCGGTAGGCAGTTCACCGTCGAGGATGATTTAGCGGGAAGGCTGGGAAAATGTCCCGAGTGCGGGCAGATCCTCGTCGTCCCCGCGACGTCTTACGACGTATTCATCAGCCATTCCAGCCATTCCGAACGCGACGTGAATACGGCAATTGCGATTTGCCGGACGTTGGAGACCGGCGGAGTTCGCTGTTGGATTGCGCCGCGCGACATTGATAAAGGCAAAGTGTGGGCGGAAGGGATCATGGTGGGAATCGACGCCTGCCGCGTTTTGGTGCTCGTCTATTCCGCTCGATCGAACGAGTCGACACAGGTCCTTCGGGAAGTCGAAGCGGCCGACGCCAAGTGCGCAACCCTGCTTACGTTCTGTATCGAAGACGTGATTATGTCGAGGTCGCTTGCTTTTTTCCTTCAAAGCCGCCAATGGTTCAAGGCTTATACTGGGCTTCTCGACGAACATTTGGAAGAATTGCTCCGAACCGTTAAGTCCATTTTGCGGCGCCCCGACGAGACGCCCCGGTTATCTTCGCCGGGCGCGAATTATCGGACCGCGACCGCCGGGTCCGGATTCCGCAAATGGACGGATATGCCGAACAAACGATGGAAATACGCACTTGGCGGCGCGGCGTTGATATTCGCAATGGCGCCGCTCTTGCTTCTACTACACGGCGGCGATCCGCCCTCGGCGGCGTCCGACGAAGAACGACGAAATCCCGGCGCGCAAACGACGGTTAACCAGCCCGCCCCCGACCATCCCTATAAAGGAATGGTTCACATTCCGCCGGGAATTGTGCATCTCGGCGCGAGCGAGGAACGGCTCCGCGCCCATGCAAAATCGCTGGCCTCGATCAGAGACAATCCACGTCTGGTCGAGCAATTCGTGCAGGCTTGCCGGGATGAAAAAGTCGAAGTTGTCTCGCTCGGCGGTTTCTGGATCGACAAATACGAAGTGACCAACGGCGACTACGCGAAGTTTATCGCGGCGAAGAACCACCGTCCTCCGGCAATTTGGGGTGGAACCGCCCCCCCGGCGGGAAGGGAAGACCATCCCGTTACCGGAGTCGCATACGAAGACGCGGCCTCCTATGCGGCCTGGGTCGGAAAGCAGCTTCCCACGGTTGCCCAATGGACCCGCGCCTTTCGTGGCGACGACGACAGAATATATCCGTGGGGGAACGCGTGGGAGCGACAAAGGGCCAACACGGCACAAAACAACAACTATGCCGTGGGCACCAGTCCGGTTACGGCGTCTCCCGACGACGCAAGCCCCTTCGGGGTCTGCAACCTGGTGGGCAACGTAGACGAGATTATGCGCGAGCGACCGATCCGCCTGGGGCACCTCACCACGATTACCAAAGGTTCGCATTCCGAGGCCAACGGCGACGTATACGGGGCCGCGCCATTCGAGTTTTTCGTCATCGGCGAGGGCGCCTTGGGCAATCTCACCGGATTTCGTTGTGTAATTGAGGACCGTTAGCGGAACACGCGCCATGCATACGGACACCGGTGGAAACGCAGACCATTTTGACCTGTTGCCGTTCATCGCCATCCTGATGTGCGTGCTAGGCTGCCTGCTTCTTGTGACGATGAGCATGGCGGCAATCAGCGTCGGGGTGGACGTTGGCAAGCGGGGCGAGGGCTGGACCGTTGCCGGCCCCGTCGAGGAGGGCCGCCGCAAAACGCCCGTCCTTATCGAATGGGACGGCGGCGCGGCCGTCATCCATTGCGACGACAAAAAGGTCGCCGTCAAATGGTCGCAGCCCAGCGGGGTCCTCGTCTCCCGCTCGGTTTTCGGCATCGACCAAGCGACCAACGGCGAGGACGAACTGATATGGGTTTCGCTGGGAGAAGTCCCCGAATCCGACAAGGAGTTCCACGAGCAATTAAAATATTTGGAGGGCCTTCGGGAGACGCACTACGCACTGTTCGCCGTGCGTCCCTCCGGCTTTAAGACGTTCAATCGTTTCGCGGACGAGTTTCGCAGGCTGAAAATCGACGTGGGATACGAACCGATTCGGCAAGAGCGGCCCGTCCGTCTTCTGATTAAGGAAACCAAGCATGCGCAAGCGCCGAACGCGGTCTCTGTTCGATGAGCCGTCGCTCGTCCCCTTGGCCGACATGCTCACCAATACGGTGGGCATTATGGTGTTCATTCTAATTTTCACGGTATTGACCGCGGGCGGGGCAGTGATTGCCAAGCGGCTGCCCATGGAACACAAAACGGAAAAATCCGACGTGACCTTCATTTGTTGGAACAATCGGCTTTATCACTTTCCCGACGAGTTAGTGGAAGAATTTCTCAATCCGCTGGGGAAACCGACGGTTACGCTGGACGGTTTTCGCGAATACGTGGAGAAGTTCAAGGCCCGCAAACTGGAAAATGAATGCTTGACGCTGACCGGAGAGGGAGAAATCGAGACCGCGTCGACCTTCACCGGGACTAGGACCAGCATGGTTCTGACGCTGGTTTGCACGCCGAAAGACGGCGCGGGGGAAACCGTTGTGGACCTGCAAGGCAATGCCTCCGCGTTTCGAGGCGTGCTTGCCAAAACCAACCGCGAAAAGAAGTTTATCATGTTTCTCGTTCGCGGGGACAGCATCGACGTTTTTGGCGCGGCGCGCGACGCGGCCGCCGCCAAGCAGTTTAGCACGGGTTGGTCGCCCCAAATCGGCGACCAGCCGATCCGATTCAGCTTGACCGGGGGCGGACGCAAAGCCGCGCCACTTTAGCTGCCTTGAAGGAGACATTCAATGCCTACTCTCGAACAGTTCATCCAGTTTTTACGCGCACGCGGCGGCAGACGGCTCGTCTTGGAACCCGATAAACCCGGCTGGTATCTTACCGAAAACGGCATGCGCCACGTCCTCAACAGCCGCTTCAACAAGGAACAACTGACGCTTTTCCTGGAGCAGAATGTGCCGGATCAGCACAAAGAAGCGTTGCGGGAAGGCCGACCGTTTGCTTTCAGCTGCTCTTCAGCACAAGGCACGGCCGCCGTCATAATTAGTTTTCTCGATGGGAACTTGCGGATTGAGATCGATCCGCAAAATACCGCGACGTTTGTTTCCGCCGCCGGAGATGGAGGTCGCGCCGCGCCGTCGTCAACTCCCCCGGTCCTTCCAGGTGACGCCGCACCCGATCCCGCGCCGAGAGTTTCACCGCATTTTTTCCCAACGTTCGAGATAGATCAGGTTCCGCGCATTCTAACGCGGTCGGATCGCCAACTGAAGGCCGTCGCCAGCATTGTCGGGTCCGGCATCGGCTTGCTCGTCTCCCTGGCGATAATGGTGCTGTCCGGCCGCGAAAGCATGATTGGACGCATGTTCGACTGGCGGAACATTGGCACACTCATCCCCGTGTCGATCTGCTGCATGTTCTTTTGGGGGTGCGTCACGTGTTGGATCCGCTTTCGCCGGCTGCGCGCCTTGGAGCCGCTATGCCGTAAGAACCTCCTGTTGAAGATAACCCAGGACCTGCCCGTGTTCGGAATGGAACGGGTTGCCCAAGCGCTCGACGTCCCTCACGGCGCCGCCAGTCCTCTTCTACGCCGCGTCCGTGCCGTTCTCGAACAGTGGCGTATCCGGCCCGGAATGGCCGAAACCGATATCGTCCTCCAGCAGCACGTCGCCGGCGACGAGGAAGACGTTCATGCCGGATATAGCCTGGTTAGGACCTTCGTCTGGGCGCTGCCTGTCCTCGGTTTGATCGGGACGGTGATCGGTATTTCGCTGGCCGTGGGTGGATTCGCGCTTTTCCTCGGAGCGGGCGTGGAGGACGTCGCGCTGATCAAGAAGAACCTGGTGGGCGTAACCGGCGGCTTATCTTTCGCCTTCCTTATCACTTTGCAGGGCCTGCTTACTTCGCTGTTGCTGATGTTGGCCGCCTCGTCGCTCCAAACGCGCGAGCGGCGGTTGTACGCCGATCTTCAGCAAAGCCTGGTGGATGTGTTTCTGCCCGCGCTTCAACGCGTGGCCCCCGTCGCGGATAACGATGCCTTCGGCGGCAAAAACAAAACGGTGGTCGAGCGGGACGAATCGCTCGCCAATGCGGTCGCCGCCATGTTGGAACGCGTCGGCGATGGCGCGGAGAAACAGATGGGCGCGATCGGAGAGTCGCTCGCCCAAACGGCGGCTGACTTGCACAAATCGCTTGCCCAGTCGGCGGAGGCGGTCCTCGCCGAGGTTGGACGTACGTCCCAACAGTTGCAAGACGAAATGAAATCGCACACGACGGCGGCGGAAGGCGAGTTGGCGCAGTGGTCCGAGATGCAGAAACAACAGATCACGGCCTTTTCCGATCGCATTGGCGCCGCGCTCGAGCGGGCAAACGAGCACCTGGGCGCCGTCGACCGGGAATACGAGGGCCGCTTGCAGCAGCTCTCGCAGTCTCTCGATCGGCAGGCCGAGCGACTGCAAGAGATACTCGATGGCCAAGCGCAGGCGTTCGAGCAGCTCCACGCCGACCTGATGGCCGCAATCGAGAACCAAAACAAACAGATATTTGCCAACGGGGAAGCGCTCCTCGCCGTTGCCGAGACCGGTCGAGCGGTTGTCGAGGGCCAGAAGGTCTTGCAGGCCGGATGGCGAGAGTTGCAGGACGCCGGATTACAGAAAGCATTCGGCGATATTGCAGAAACCATGACGGCGCAATGCGACGAAGTTCGGAGCCTGGCCCAAGCCGTTCGGCAGGCGGGCGAATTGACCTCGCAGGTAATCGAGGCGCAGGCGGTGCTGCAAAAGGCCACAAAGGAACTGCACGAATCCGACTTCACCGTGACGCTCGCGGCCTTCCAACGATCGCTTTCATCGTTGGCGACGGTGCTCGAAGGATTCCGCAAGCCTTTTGTCCTGCAAGCGGTCTCTCTATCGGGCGACGGCGACGACGGACATCCCGCGCAGCGCGGAGATATTGGGCTCCTCTCACGGTAGTCTCATCGCGACGGTGGGTTCGCCGAGGGGGACAGTCCCATTTTCGCGGTGAACTGCGATAATCGGGACAGTCCCCCGTGAACGCTTACTTGTTTTTTATAGGAGGCGGTTGGAGGAAAACACACCGTGAAGACATTTTTTATCGTGTTCCACAGCTTGCTGAGCCGGCCGCGGCTGGGGGCAAGGCGTCGCAATCTGGCAAAACTGTTGGATGAACGCTCGATCGAACTCCAACCCGTGCCGCTGGGAAACGACGTCCGTCCGGCGATAACGCGCCTGGTTCTGGAGGCCAGGGCGGCGCCGGTCGTGGCCCTTGACGACAAGCACCCCTTGCCCGACGCCGCGCCGTGGCTGGCCGATCTTACGCGGGAAGTCCTCACCCTCGAGCCGCGATACCGCCCGCAACTCGTCTACGTGACTCGCAACACCACGGCCGCCGGCGCCGAGCAGGCGCTGCGACACGCCGTGGTGCGAAAATACATCGGCCGAGACGAAAAGAACCGTTGGGTCGCCACGACGGCCGAGGCGGTGCTCGACCTGGCGGAGCAACTGAAGCAGATCGCCATCTCGACCGCGCCGCCGCCCTCGTCCACGTCCGAGGTAGTCGGCGAAAGTCCCTGTTTCCGGGCGGCGATGGAAGAGCTGGTCCAAGTCATGCAATCGCCCTACGGCATGGTGTCCGGCGAGCGGGGCGTCGGCAAGTTGTTCCTGATTCGCGCCATGTGGCGGGAGATGACCGGAAAGCCGCGGGCGATCGTGCTCCCCTGCGGATCGTTTTTCAAGGACTATTACGTGGCCGGCGCGCGGCGGCGGATTGCCGGCGGCCGCGAGGCCGTCGACCAACTTACGCCTTATCTAAGGGAGTCGCACAACGGATTGCTCGTCCTCCACAACGTCGAACAGTTGCCGACGGCCTTGCAGGAGGAGCTGGCCGCGCGGCTGCCCTCCGCGGTCGCCGGTCCCAAGCTGTCTTTGAGGCTCTCCGGCGTGGACCGCGACGGATTGCAAGAGTACGACGTAAAGGTCATCGCCACTTCCACTCATTCGCCGGAACTGCTCCATCAAACGGGCCGCCTGATTCCCGACCTCGCGGCGAAGCTGCGCAAGCGGCACGTGCGGATTCCTTCGCTGCTGGAACGCGGACCGGGCGACCTTCGGCTGCTTTGCGAGGACGTCGCGCGGCGGATCGCGGAGCGGCTGGAACTGAACGGCGCGCCGATGATCGACGAAAATGCGCTCGCGCTGCTCGGCGGCGATTATTGGCCGGAGAACCTCTCCGACCTGGTTCGAGTGTTGGAACAGGCGGTGCGGCGTTCGCGCGGCGGAGTGATCCGGCCGTCGCATTTGCCCCTCGACCCGCCGGCCCCAACCGAGCCGACGACGCTCAAGGAAATCGTCGCCAGGGCGAAGCGGACGGCGATTGAAAACGCCCTTCAGCAGACTGGACGCGACGTGGCCGCCGCCGCGAAACTGCTCGGCTGCCACAGGGGCGCCTTGCATCGGTTGATGGGGGAACTCGGCATCGGACGCAAAAAAACCGGCCGTCGAAAACAATGAATACCATTTGGCGGGAGCAACGGGTCGGAACCTGTAAACAGTTACGAGTGGGTCAACAAGGAAGTGGTCCGTTTTCGAGAACCCGGTCGGGACGGTCATATCCTATCCCTGCCGATCGACGGTAACCGTTCACAGGGAACTGTCCCGATTTTCGCGGTTCACCGCGAAAATGGGACTGTCCCCCTCGGCGGTGAAGGGGACAGGCACA
>JAFGLH010000175.1 GCA_016928165.1 Pirellulales bacterium
CCCTCTCCCGCAAGCGGGAGAGGGGCCGGGGGTGAGGGCGGTTGGCGAATGAAAAACCGAAGTTGTTTTTGAACGGCGACTAAGAGTATGTTCTGAAAATCTCCCATCTCCCTTTGGGAGAGGGGCAGGGGGCGAGGGCTGCTTGGATTGCATCGTCAACTTCCGATGTTTTTCAGCCGATCGGCCCTCACACTAACCCTGGCGTGATGAAAACGGGGACTGGCTCCGCAATCCTTTATATTGTTGCGCAACAAAAACCACTACCGATTGCGGCGCCTGTCCCCGTTTTCATCAATCCACCCTAACCCTCTCTCAAAGGGAGAAAGGACTAATTTTCAATTTCAAAACACGTTCTTAGCTGTGGATGTCAGGTACGGGTTATCTGACCTGCGAAGCTTGAAAAACCGCCTGGAAATTAGGCCGCCGTTCCTGCTATAATTCCGGCGGCGAATTGCCGGCCCAATCCCTTTTTTCCGTCGATGGGGGGGAAAGGAGGGGTTAAAACTGGAAATTCGAGACTTTGATGACCAACACTTCCGCCCGCTCCTTGTGATGAATTGAATATCGCGTCAATTGATAATAACATGAACTTATGAGCGATCTCCACGAGGAATGCGGCGTGGCCGCGATATATCACCTGCCCGATCGGGACAGAAGCCCGCTTTGCCCGGAACAAGGCCCGGAAGAAGTCTCGCGGCTGATGCCGCGGATGCTGCTGGACATCCAGAACCGGGGGCAAATCGCCGCCGGCATGACCGGCTACAACCCCCGGCGTAAACAACTTCTCCACACCTATAAGAACGTGGGGGCCGTGAGCGAGGTCTTTCGGCTCAGCCACCACGGAAAGTACGAGAGCTTGATGGAGCAGTGCGCGGGCCGGGCGGCCATCGGGCACGTCCGCTACGCCACCTGCGGTCGAGAGGACCGCAGCTACGCCCAGCCCTTCGAGCGACACCACATAAAAAAGCACAAGTGGTTCAGCTTTGCTTTCAACGGCCAGTTGGCGAATTTTTCCGACCTCCGCGACCGGCTGCTCGCCGACGACGACACCCATCTGGCCCGCAACGCCGACACGGAAATCATCATGCACCAGCTCTGCGCGGCCCTGGCCGCAGAGCGGCGTCCGGCGCCGATCGATGTCTGCCGTCGTTTCGTCGGCAATCTCGACGGGGCCTACAGCCTGGTGTACCTGGACGCTCTGGGCAACATGATGGCGGTCCGCGATCCGTTGGGCATCAAACCGCTGAGCTACGCGATTGAAGGCCCGCTGGCGGCGGCGGCCAGCGAGAGCGTCGCCTTGTTGAACCTCGGTTTTTCGGCCGAAAGCATCAAATCCGTTCCGCCGGGCCACGCCCTCACGGTCCAAGAAGGGCGGGTGGAACTGCAATCTTTCGCCCAGCCGGTCCGCCACGCGCATTGTTTCTTCGAGTGGGTCTACTTCGCCAACGTGGCGAGCACGATGGACAATCGAAGCGTCTATCTCGCCCGCAAGGCGTTGGGCGAGGAACTTGCCCGGTTGGAAGACGCGCCGATAGACGAAGACACCGTGGTGGTGCCCGTCCCCGATACCAGCAAGGCGGCGGCCGACTCGATGGCTTATGCCCTGAAGGCGCCTTGCGTGGAGGGATTGATCCGCAACCGCTACAGCGGTCGGACGTTTATCGAAGGCAGCGGCGACCGTCGCCGCAAGGCTGAGACCAAGTACACCCCGCTCCGCGAGGTGCTCGAAGGGAAACGGGTTCTGCTGGTCGAGGACTCGATCGTCCGCGCCACCACCTTGGAAGTTCTGCTGAAGCGGATTCGGCGCGAAGGGCGTCCGCGGGAGATTCACGTGCGGGTGGCCTGCCCGCCGATCATCTCGCCCTGCTTTTACGGCATCGACATGTCGACGATCGGCGAGCTATTCGCCCCTAAGTTTTTACGATGGGGAGAGCCGTTGGGGCCTGAGGTCGAAGCCCGCATGGCCGCCCGGCTCGGCGCCGATTCGCTCCGCTACTTGCCGGTGGAGTCGATCGCTCGGGCCATCGGCATCGAGGCGGGCCATCTCTGCCGGGCGTGCATCACCGGCGATTATCCCACCCCTTGCGGCCGACGGTTGGCGCTGCTTGCCCAGGAAAACTATCGCAACAACATCGATGGCAGGACTTACGAAAAAGTATGCGGCGAAAACTCGTTTCCGTAGCAAATGCACGTTCCCGCGCTCCCCGCTGGAACGCACCGCGTTCGCTCCCGTCGCCGGTGCGGGGCGCCAGTGAAACGGATTCACGCGCAAAACACGGCAACAAGGAGACGGGTTATTTCTCGTTCGGGGGCGTAAAATCCGTCGGCGGGCCGCCGATCGCCTTGTCGACCCAGTGACGCTCGCGGCGCATCGAACGCCAGGCGACAATCCAAATGACAATCATCGCCGCGATAAACAATCCGCCGATGATGACGTTGAGTTGAGTCTGACTGGCGGGCGGCGGCGGCGGACGCCAAACCAAGGAGCTGCCGATCAGCAACGGAGAAAGCTGTCTACGGACCTTCGATTCGCCCGGCGAGAGCGGTTCGTCGGAAGGTTTTCGGATGTCGTAACTCCACGTCTTGAAAAAGAACCCGGCCACATATACGCTTTCGGCGTATTGAGGAATGTTGCCGAAGGGCATTCCCTTAGGCAGCTCGCGGAGGCAAAATGTCAATGGATTTCCCTGCGAGTCTTCGGTAAACAGCATGAGTTGGTAATAATGGTCGAATCCGTATTGGGCGGCGATCTCCGGCTCGACGAGGACTTTTTCCACCAAGCGGGTCGTGCCTCGCAAGGCCACCAGTCGTCCTTGCTGACTTTTCGGATTTTTCACGGCGTCGTTGAACAAGGGGACCACGGAATAGCAGTCTTGCCCGGCTTCGTCGGTCCATCGCCATGTGGCGGGGATTTTTGGCAGATTTTCCTCGGCCTGCTTGAGCAATTGCCCCGGTTTGGCTCGACCCACGGCGGCGAGCATCGAATAGAACGCATGGCGGTCTTTTTCCACGAGTTTCTCTTGGTTCACCACCGTGTCGAGCAGACCGACGTCCATGCCCAACCGACCCAACAGATCGTTCGGATACCAGGCCAAGCGTGGCGCGACGAAAATCGGCGCATCGCCCTTGACGAGCTTGAGAAACACGCCCAGCGCGCCGCCGTCGGCGTCCGGCTTGGCGCCAAGTCGCCATTGACTGGGGACATTTTCGGTGAAAACAACGACAGGTTGGTCGAATTCGTCGAGTTTTAATTGGCAGAGGTGGAATTCAGGCAATTCATAGCGTTCGGCGGCGTCGGCGTGCGGTTTGTGCGGCCTGACTTCCAAGACGCGCCCCCGCAGTCGGAAAATTTGACCGCGATAGTCCTTCGGATTGCGGGCGGCCGTTTGCAGCAAACCGGAGTCCAGCGCCCAACTCTCCAAATCGAGCGGCGGAAAAATCCGCAAGCGGAACATGATCCGCAAGAGCGTCTCTCGTTCTTCTTTGGAGATGCGTTTGCCGTCGGCAAGCTGCGCGAAATACTTTTCTTCCACGCCGAGCGCGCCGAACTGTTCCCGCGGATCGGAGAACTCCTTCTTCGCGACGGGCGCGGCGGCGCAAATCGCGCCGGCGGCGAAACACATCGCCAATGCAAAGAGCGATATTTTCTTATTTTTCATGGTTTGTATCATTCCCGCGATCCATTTCTTTCATGAGTTCAAAGTCCGGCGGTCGATCCGGCAATACGGGATGCGAGGGCCTGGTACGTACGTGGACGAACCACGCCGTCATCAATGCCAGCAGTGCGGCCGCGGCGGCGATGAGAATTATTGTGCGGACGTCGTGCCTCGGTTCCTCGACAATCGCCGGCCGTTTCTCCCATTGCAGCGTCTTGGCAAGAATCATCGGCGCGGTGCGCAACGTGTCTTGCGCCATGTACGCCTCCTTCTTGAAGAAGAAACCGACGACTTCCGCTTGTTCGGAAATAGCCGTGCCAACGGGAAAACCATCGGGAAGCTGCAAACAATAAATAATCACCGGCGACCTGGGATTATCGATCGGAAAAAGCCATGCTCGATTATAGCGATGAACGCCATACTTGTTTTTCGGTAGTTCAAAAGGCTTCACTCGCCGTACTACACCGGCGACCGTTACCAATCGCCCGCGATAATACGCAGGTTGGTTGAACAACTGGGCATACGTAATCCTCCCGGTCGAGGACGCCCGAAGCTCTTGTTCCTCGGTCGTATTGAGGACGTTGAGCAAGGCCAACGCAGGAGCCCGATCGTCTCGGGAATCAAACGTGTCATCTCGGACCGAATCCAACAGCGCGGGATCGACGCCGGTGAAATACCCGTTGTCTGCCGCTAAGCGCTTTTCGCTCGACTCGGGTTTGGCGATGATAAAGCTGTCTTCGGAAAAATTTCCTCTCGAAACCGCGGACAAACGATTGTCGATGTATCCGGCCGGCGGTTTATCGGAGCAGCCCACCAGCCAATCGAGCCATCGCCAAGCGCCCGGCTCCCTGGCCTTGTCGGCGATAATAACTGTAGCCCCCATTAGCAGTATCAACCAGAATAGCCAACGCCGTCCCGTGAAATAAGGTTTCTTTCGGCGTTTGGCAGCGGAGCGAAAGTCTAGCACGGCCATGAACTTTCGGATGTTCGGGACGTCGAAGAGCGTTGACATTGTAGCCAATATGTTGTCCGGGCGGCAAGTATGAATTACACTACCATAGCGGTTCTCGGAGCGAGGCCGATCATTTATTGCGGTCAATTCGGTCATAGGGATTGTACGTTCCCGAGGGAAGCGGAAACCACTATATGCAGGGGTGTTCAATAATGCGTCGGAAACAGCCGGCCCGGCCCTTGGCTGGATTGGCCGCCATAGTATTTGCGGGTCTGATTTGCTGCGCTCCGCTCCCGGCGGCCGACAATACTCAGGCTTTCCTCGACGGCCTGCGCCAACGAAACCTCTACGATATCGCCCTCCAACTGCTGGAAGCGTTGCGCGAGGATCCGAAGACCGACAAGGCCTTCCGGGAAACGTTCGATTACCAGTTCGGCGTTACGCTGATCGGCGCGGCCAGAGACCTGCCTTTGGAAAAGCGGGAAAAACAACTCGACAAGGCCCGCCAATACCTGGACAGCTTCCTCTCCGATCACCCCCAACACCCATTGGCCGACAGTGCGAGCCGCAATATAGCGGACCTGAAGATCGAACGTGGAGAGTCGATGCTCGAGGAGGGCCTCAAACCGGGTAATACCCCAGAGGAAAAACAGCGCTGGCTGGAACAGGCCCGAGCCAAGTTCGCGGAGGCGCAGAAATCGCTTATCGAGATCGACACCCGACTCGTAAAGAAAAAAAAACGGGGCAACAAGCTCGAGCTGAGCACCCCCGAACTGGTTGCGGAGCGGGACCGGCTTGTAGCCGAGATGATGCTGACCCGGTTTTCCTTGTCGAAGACTTTTTACGATCTTGCGCAAACTTATCCCAAGGGAGGCAAGGAAAACAAGACCCTCCTCCGTAAAGCGGTCGATAAGTTTTCCTATTTCTACTGGAAATATAATCGTTGGCTCGGCGGCCTATCGTTCCGTCTGGAACACGCACGTTGCCATAAGGAACTCGGCGAATACGAACGAGCGTTGGAAATACTCGTCGCTTTGTCAATTCCCAATCCGGGCGAAGACGACGGATTTCGTCGATTACGCGCCGCGGCAACCAAAATGGCGATGGAGATATGCCTGCTGCCGGAAGTGAAAAACCCCAAAGAGGCGTGGGTGCTTTACGAGGCTTGGGAACAAGACCTCAACCAGCCGGGTAGGACGAATTACATGGCGCCGGAGATTAGCTACTTGGGAGGCGAAGCCGCCCTGGAGCTTGCCCGCGGTCTCGCCGAAAATGATCCGCAACAGGCCCGACTGCGCCGCATTTTTCGGGACCGCGCCAAGAAGCTGCTCTCTTCCTCGGCACGGCAGCCCGGCGAGTATCAGCTCAAGGCCAGATTGAAGTTGACCGATCCGTTGTTGGTTTCCGGAGAGATTGAAATCGAGCCGCCGAAGAGTTACGAGGAGGCCCGCGACCGCGCGAACGTCGCCTGGAACCAATGCTGGCAGCCGGACATGGCGCCGAAGCAGGTCGAGCGGATGCGCGCCGAGGCGCTCGAATGTTTGCGATTCGCCCTTGCTTACCGTTCAGCCGAGGCGAAAGCCGACGAACTGAACACCCTGCGCTATCGGCTGGCGTATTTGGATTGGATCGTCGGCGAGCACTACGACGCGGCTGTTTTAGGGGAATTCCTTGCCCGACGATACACCGACCGACCGGAGGGTTTGCAAGGAGCAAAAATTGCCTTGGCCGCATACTCCGGGATATTGCAGGACATGCCGTCCAAGGAGGGCCGTCGCTTCGCGGCGGATCGGATCGAGAACCTTGCCCTATTCGCCACGGAGCATTGGCCCAAAGACTCCGTGGCCGCCGACGCCTGGTTGACGTTGATACGCCCCGCCTTGAAGGACGACGATCCGGCAAAGGCCATGGAATTCCTCCGCCGCATAGCCGCCGATTCTCCCCGGCGCGGCATGGCCGAACTGCTCGTCGGCCAGTCGCTCTGGAGGGCCTATCTTAAAGCCTCCAAACTTCCCAAGCAACAGCAACCCACCGAAGCGAAAATGACCGGGATGATCGCCGAAGCCCGGCAAATGATCTCCGACGGGATTGAACGGCTCCGCAAGGAAGTCGATGCCGGAGGTGAAACACCTTATTCGCTGGCGGTTGGAACCCTCACCTTGGCAAAAATTTGCCTGGAACAACACCAAGGCGCAGAGGCCATTCGCTGGCTCGACGATCCGTATATTGGCGCGCATGCTTTCGCCAAATCCGACACTCAAACGGCCGCTCGAGGCACTTTCCGCGTGGAGGCGTTCAAAACGGCGTTGCAGGCTTACGTGGCCACCGAGCAAATGCAAAAAGCCGCCCAGGCCATGGACGACCTGGAAAAAGCCGCCCCGTCGGAGAATCTCGCCGCGACTTACATCACTCTCGGCCGAGAACTTGAAAAAACGTTGAAAGGCTTGCAATCCGAAGGCAACCAGATTGAGGCGGACAAGGCGGCGCGAGGATTCGAGTTGTTCCTCACGCGCATAGCCAACCGTCCCGTCAAAGAGATCACATTCGACGCTCTATATTGGGTGGCCGAACGATTCGTGGAGTTGGGCAATAGCAGTGCTTCCACACAAGGCGAGTTGTCGTCCCAGGCCGCTAAATACTATCAGAAGGCCGCGCTCACCTTTAACCGCATTGTCGAGATAAGCCGCGAGGACAAAGAGTACGCCCCGCGCGAAGGAACGGTCGAAGCGATCCAGATAAAATTGGCCCGCTGCCTCCGCCGGCTGGACAAGCACAAAGACGCCATGGACCTGTTGGTAGCAGTCCTGGCGGAGCATAATAATTTGATCGACGCGCAGTGCGAGGCCGCCTACACCTACCAAGATTGGGGCCGGATGAAACCGGGCTATTATGAATTGGCGATCCGCGGGGGAAGAAAAGCCCGGCAAAAGGACGGCAATATTGTAAATCTGGTCTGGGGATGGATCGGCATCGCCGCCAAAGTGCAATTTGACGAGAAACACCAAGACATTTTTTTTGAAGCCCGATATAATACGGCCCTATGTCGTCTCAAATACGCCCTCAGCCTGGACGGTAATAAAAAGGTCGAACAGTTGCGACAGGCGGCACAAGACGTCCTTATGATCCAAAGACTCCGCCCGAAAATGGGAGGGAAAAAGTGGTACGATAAATTCGACGAGTTGTTGAAACAGATTCAGGAAGCGCTCGGCATGGATGAGGACCAGCGCGGATTGGAAGCCTCGGAAAAAAAGTTCTCGATGACCTCGAAATAGCGCCATCTAAAACGTGTTTATAGCGCAGCGGAAGTTTGAGTAAAAAACGAGACGGAGGAGAAGATCATGATCCGGCGTTGTCTGATTGCGACATTGTTCGCCTGGCTTGCCATCTGCGGTCCGGCCGGGGCGTTCGATTCCGTGAAAACCGAGAAGGGGACCGTCCCCGGCCGGGTTGTCGGGATGGACTCCACGAAAGTCCTGTTCCAAAAAACTTCGGCCGACGCCCTTTCCAAGGAAATTCCCGTCAATCAAATTCAAACCATTTTCTTCGACGGCGAGCCGCGCGACTTGAGGATCGCCAAAACCCACGTTCTCGGCGGTCATTACGCGGAAGCACTGGCCGCCCTGGAACGAATCGCGAAAGAACCAGTCCGCGTTGAAATCCAACAGGACATCGAGTTTTACAAGGCCCTTTGCACCACTAAACTGGCGCTAGGGGGCAGTATGAAAATCGCCGAGGCCGGGCGGCTGATGAAAGACTTCGCCGACAACAATCCGAAAAGCTACCACTATTTCGAGGCGTCCGAAGCGGTGGGGGACCTATTGGTCGCCATCGCGGAGTACGATCAGGCGGCCGATTACTACGCGAGGCTACAGAACGCACCGTGGCCCGACTTTCAAATGCGCGGCGGAGTGGCCCTCGGCCGGGCGCTCTTGGACCAGGAAAAAACCGAACAGGCCGCCGCCGCCTTCGATAAGGTCATTGCAACCGAAGTCGAGGGAGATGCCGCCGCACGCCAACGCACGGCCGCTCGGGTGGGAAAAGCCGGCGTACTGGTGAAAATCAACAAACCCGACGAGGCGATAAAACTGATTAAAAAGGTTATTGACGAAACCGATCCCGAAGACCTGCCGATAATGGCCCGCGCACACAACGTCCTTGGCGCCGCCGAGCGACGGGTAGGTCATACGTTCGAGGCAAAATTGGCGTTTCTCTGGGTAGACCTGATATACTCGGCACAGCCCGACGCCCATGCCGAGGCGCTGGCAAACCTCGTCCAACTGTGGGAAGATGACCGCGAGATGGAGCGGGCGAATCGAGCCAGAGAGATGCTAAAGAATCGCTACCCGGACAGTCCCTGGACGAAAAAATTGGAGGAATGAACGTCCGACAGTCCGATGAAAACGAACCAATAACGGAAGGCGTCCTCAATATACCCTTTACCATCGTCATAACCGGAACAAAATGCGGCGTTTCCTGACGGCATGTTCCCCCTCGCAATAGCGGAACTGGATGTGCGGTCCTATGACGCCGGAAAAGTCGAAGTACAATAAATAGAGTTTCTATGTGGGGGGAATGTCGAGTTTGGAGGTTCTCATGCGCCGTAGGACATTACATAACTGGTCGGTGGCGGTTCTTTGTTCGTTGGCGCTGTCGATGCTTGCGCCCTTGGCCTTTTCGACTTTTCTAGTCGGCGGCGCGCCGACCGCCGTTGCCGCCGAAGGAGACGAATTGGACGTAACCCCGCCCGAGAACAGCGCGCAGGAAAGCAGCAGCCGGCTGGAAGAGGAGCTTGCCGAATCCCAGACCGGTGGAATACAGGAAGCGGAAAGGACGAGAGAAAGTTTTTTAGTCTGGCTGGCCGACTCGCTCAGGGTCCGCTACGTGGTAATCTTCTTAATCCTTACTTTCAACGCGGTGGCCCTGATTGTGATGATCGTTCTGGGCATGCGGCGAAGCAACATCTGTCCCGAGGATTTCGCGGCGGCCTTCGAGTCCAAGCTCAACCAGAAACAATACCAAGACGCCTACGAACTGGCTAAAAACGACAAGTCGTTCCTGGCGAAGGTGCTGGCGGCCGGCATGTCGAAAATCTCCGATGGCTACGAGGCCGTAAACGAAACCATGCAGGAGGTGGGCGAAGAACAGAACATGAAGATGGAGCAGCGCAACGGATACATCGCCCTGATCGCTCAGATCGGTCCCATGTTCGGTTTGCTGGGAACGGTCGACGGCATGGTCATGGCCTTCGACAAGATCGCCCACCTTCCCGTCTCGCCGAAACCGTCCGATCTCGCCCAAGGAATCGGCACCGCTTTGGTGACGACCATCGTCGGGCTGTGGATCGCGATACCCCTGATGGTCTTCTACCATCTCGTCCGCAACCGGCTGGCGAGGATGGTGATCGAAGTCAGCGTGATCAGCACCAATTTAATGAAGCGTTTCAACACCGTCCCCGGACCGGTGAGGAGAAGCTGATCGCCGGGAAAAAGTTTCCCTTTGTTGGCGGGCGTGGCATGCGACTACACGGCAAACTAACATACAGCTCTTCACCCGACTTGACTCCGCTGATCGACTGCACCTTTCAATTGGTGGTGTTTTTTTTATTAACCTTGAATTTTTCCTCCGCGGAGCAGAGCGAGTTGATCCGGTTGCCGAGCAGCGAACTGGCCAAGCCGACCGAGGGCGCGTTGGAAATGCCCATCACACTGCAAATACTATCGTCGGGAATGGTTCTTTTCGCCGGCGACCAAATGACCCCCGATGCGTTGCAGGGCGCGCTGCGGCGCGAGCGGGACGCCATCCGCAACGTCCTCGGCCGGAACATCAAGAACGCCACGATCGTCATCCGCGCCGATCGGGACGTGGCCACCGGCGTGGTGCAAAAGATCATACGCATGTGTCAAGACACCGATTTTGAACGGTTCGTCCTCCGCGCGAAGTGGGAACGAAAATGAAAATCGACAAAGGCGGCGGCGACTTCCAGAAAATCGAAATCAACATGACGCCCATGATCGACGCCTGCTTCCAGTTGATCATCTTCTTCATGTTGTCGCTCAGGGTCTTCTCGCCGGAGGGCGACTTCGGCATCACCATGCCCATCGCCTCTACGCGCCCTTCGGACATCTCGCCGTCCAGCTCGGCGGTGGTTAAAATCCGTCTTGCCGCGCATCCCAACGGCAACCTGGCGGGCATCACGATGGGCGACCGAAAGCTTTCCTCGTTCGCGCAACTGCACAACCAAATCCGCGAAATATCGGGGCTGGACAGCGGCGGTCCCGCCGGCGCCGGCGGCGCCGAGGTCGAGCTCGATTGCGACTACAATCTTAAGTACGAGTACGTCGTCGACGCGCTAAACGCCGTTTCCGGATACGTCGCCAACGACAAGCAGACCATCATCCGCATGATCGAGAAGATCCGCTTCGGCCGCCCGCGGGATCCGCCCCCGGAAGAAAATCAAGGGGCGGCCCAGGAAGGCGCGAAACAAGAAGCGGCCGGCGAAAAAAATTAATCGTTTCTCCATCCCATAATTCTCCCATCATGCCCGCGGATGGAACTTGCGATGCACCGCTTTCAGCCGAGTCAGGTCCACGTGCGTATAAATTTGCGTGGTGGCGATGCTGGCGTGGCCGAGCATCTCCTGCACTTGGCGTAGATCGGCCCCGCCGGCCAGCAGATGGGTGGCGAAACTGTGGCGCAGCGTGTGAGGGCTGACCTCCGGCGGCGCTCCCGCCCGGCGCGCATACTCCTTAAACAATTCCCAAATCCGCTCGCGTCGCAACCTTTTGCCGCGCTGCGACAACAGCGCCCAATCCGGCGGCGGCGACGACCGGGCGGCCAGCGCGGGCCGTTCCTCGCCGAGATACTCGTCGAAAGCCTCGATGGCGCGGCGGTTCAGCGGGACCATCCGCTGCTTGTCTCCCTTGCCCCGGCAGACGCAATAACTTTCGTCGAGATGGACGTCCTGTAGCGTCAAGTGCGAAATCTCCGACGCTCGGCAGCCGGTGGCGTAGAGCAGTTCGAGCATCGCCCGGTCGCGCCTCCACCACGGATCGCAGCGCCGCGGGGCGGTGAACAGCCGCTCGACCTGCTCGACGGCGAGCACCTTCGGCACCCGCTCCCACAGCTTTCGGCTGCCGAGCAACTCCGCCAGGTTGTCGCGCAACACGCCCTCGAGCTGCAAGTAGCGAAAAAAGACCTTCAACGAGACGATGTGCCGGGCAATCGTGGCGGCCGCCAGCCGATGCGAGTCGAGCCAGCTCACGTAGTCAGCCAAATCGCGTATCGAAAGGCCCGCGATGCTCCGCTTGCCAAGCCACTGGACGAACCGTTCCAAGTCGCGCCGATAGGCCGCCACGGTATTCTCCGAAAGGTGACATTCCCCCGCCGCGTAGGCCACGAACCCTTCCAGATACGACTTCGCCGACCGGGCCTTCTCCGGCGTTCTCCGCTGCAACAATCGGCGTCGTGCGGCCATTCGTTTCTCCCGGTCGTTCGCGCGACCAAACCTTTTACGGCTCCACGGTCTCTACTGCTGATTTCGGATGAGAGAATAGGCAAACTCCAACGGATTTGCCGTGGCCCCGCCAGCTTGCCAAGCCCCTCCTCAAAATCCGCCCGCTTCGCTAAAATCGAATCCGAGTCGGGACGGCGGTTCAACTGCCGCCCCGCCCCGTCCTCTACACCATAAATCCGAAACCCTAATCTCTGCCCCCTGCCCCCTTCGTTCACATGTCCATCGCCACACTCGCCGAGATGTCTCCCGGCCAACAGGCCGATCTGTTCCTGCTGATGACCGCCAAGGAGGAACTCAAGACCAAGACGGGCAAGCCATACTTTCGCGTCGGCTTCCGCGACGGCGGCCGCGAGATGCGTTTTCCCGTTTGGAGCGATTCTCTTTGGGCCGTCGAGTGCCGCGACCAATGGACGCCGGGCACGTTCTACAAAGTCCGCGCGGTCTACCAGGAAACCGACTACGGCCCGCAACTGGAGATCCGCAAAATCCGCGCGGTCGTCGAGGCCGACGCCGCCGACGGCTTCGACCCGAACGCCTTCATGTCCCGGTCCCGCTTCGATCCGGAGATCATGTTCGACGAACTGACGGAGTTGGCCGCCAAGCGCATCGACAACGCCGCCTTGCGCAACTTGGTCGGGTCGCTGCTGCAAGCGAACCGCGAGCAGTTGCTCGTTCATCCGGCGGCGCGGCGCAACCATCACGCCTACGCGGGCGGGCTGCTGGAACACTCGCTTAGCGTTGCCCGCACGTGCGTCTTTCTGGCCGACAAATACGCCGAGTATTATCCCGAAATGGAGCCGCCGTTGGACAAGGACCTGGTCGTCGCCGGCGGCATCCTGCACGACATCGGCAAGCTCCGCGAGCTTTCCTCGCGGCCCGAGGGGGCGGAGCGGACGGCCGAGGGGGCGTTGATCGGCCACATCCTGCTCGGCCGCGACGTGCTCCGCGAGGCGGCCGCCGGCGCGGAACCGCCGCTGGATCCTGAAACGCTGTTGCGGCTTGAACACCTGATAATATCTCATCAGCGCCTTCCCGAATGGGGCTCGCCCCAGCCGCCGATGACCCCTGAGGCCCTGCTTGTCCACTACGCCGACGACGTCGACGCCAAGTATCAAATGATGGTGTCCGTTCTGAAAGAAGATGCAACTTCCGGCCCGGTCACCTCCCGAAAAAATCGACTGATGCAGCACGTATATCGAGGGGTGCAAGAAGTTTAGCCGCCGCGTCCACGCGGCGTCTTTCCGCGATCCTCTCGATCCGGGCGCCGAGTCGACGGAGTTTTTCGTCCAGCCGTTGATAGCCCCGGTCGATGTGATGGACGCCTTCGACCGTCGTGCTTCCCTCGGCCGCCAATCCGGCCAGCAACAGCGCCGCCCCGCCGCGCAGGTCGCGGGCCGCGACGCTCGCGCCGCTTAGGTGCTCAACCCCCATGATCGTCGCCTCGCCGCCGGCGGCGCAGGAGACGTTCGCGCCCAGACGATTCAATTCGGCCGCGTGCATGAAGCGGCCGGGAAACACGCGGTCCTCGATGCGGCTGGCGCCTTGCGAGACGGCGGCCAACGTCGTCCACAGCGGCTGCAAGTCGGTGGGAAAGCCCGGGTACGGTTCGGCGATTACATTGACGGATTTCAATTTTATCGGAGGACTGGCGCATTTTTCAGCGGGAAGGCGTTTTTCGCCGATAGACTCCCGGCCGAAAACATGTACCTGTCCCCTTTGGCATTTGATTGACGCCCAATCATTGCCCACGTCAATTTCCGCCCCGGCCTCTCGGAGCTTCTCCAACACTGCGTCGAGGTGCCTCGGCACGACACCGACGACCTCGACCGATCCGCCGGTAATTGCTGCGGCGATAAGCAGCGTGGCGGCCTCGATCCGGTCGGGTATCAGGCGATGCGTGGCGCCGCCGAGCTGTTCGACACCCTCGATCCGCAACGTTGGTGTGCCCACCCCTTCGATTTTCGCGCCCAGGCGGATAAGAAACTCGGTTAGATCGACGATTTCCGGCTCGACGGCGGCGTTGCGGACGACGGTTGTCCCGCGCGCCAGCACGGCGGCCGAAAGGACGTTGGCCGTGCCGGTGACGGTCGGGCCGTGGGGGCCGAGCAGGTCGATCTCCGCGCCATGCAATCGGCGGGCCGCGGCGACGACGTAGCCCTGCTGCAAGTTCAATTCCGCGCCGAGCGCGGCCAATCCTTTCAAGTGCAGATCGACGGGCCGGTGTCCGAGGTTGCATCCGCCGGGCAGGGGGACGAGAGCTTTTCCCCGCCGGGCGAGCAGCGGTCCGAGCGTGCAGAAGCCGGCCCTCATCCGGCGGACCAAGCGTTGCGGCGCGCGGATCGGACGATCGTCAACCGTTTCCAACAGCATTTCGTCATCGGCCCAAGAGACTTGCGTTCCCAGGCTTCCGAGCAGCCGCGATTGGATGCGGACGTCGGCCAGACGGGGCACGTCGAGCAGCCGGACCGGCTCGGAGGCCAGGATCGAGGCGGCCATGATCGGCAGCGCCGCGTTTTTCGATCCGCCGCTCCGCACCCGTCCGTCAAGCGGCGCGCCGCCGATGATTTGGAAATGGGCCATTATCGTAGGTCAGGCCGTGCCTGACATGAAACGTCGTTCGAATGTTTGTCAGGCGCAGCCTGACCTACGCCCTTCGCTTGACAGAAACCGAAAACACAATTCCGGCCAACGGCATCATACCGCCGAGGGGCGTCGGCGTTCAAGACCGGGAATCGGCCGCGCGGCGCGCCCGAGCGACGCGCGGCAGCCGGGCGTGGTCTTTTATTGTCGAAAGAAGCTCGAAGCGGCCGTCGGCGTTTATACGCTCGCAAACCGCGTCGTGAATCGCCGGGCCGATCTCCATCAACAAATGTCCGCCCGGCATAAGCCGCTCAGCCGCCTGGGGGATCAACCGCTCGATGACCTCCGTTCCCCGCGGCCCGGCGACCAGCGACCCGCGCGGCTCGAAGTCGCGGACGTCGTGCTGTAGATCGGCCCACTCCGCCTCGGCCACGTAGGGCGGATTGCTGACGATGATGTCGAACCGGCGCTCGGCCGGCAACGCGGACAATAAATCGCTTTCGACGAACTCGATCCGATCGGCCAGACCATGATGTCGTGCGTTTTCTTTTGCCACGGCCAATGCGGCCGGGCTGATGTCGAAAGCCGTAATGCAAGCGGCCGGCAGGTGTTTGGCCAAGGCCACGGCGACGCATCCGCTGCCGGCGCCGACGTCGGCGATGGAGAGTTGGAGATTGGGGCTAGGGGATTGGGGATTGGATAATAGAGATTTGAGATTCAACGCATTTGCACCTTCGGCCCTCACCCCCGACCCCTCTGCCAATGGGGGAGGGGAGTAAGTTTTCGCCGCGTCCAAGGCGGCGACGACCAACAGCTCGGTCTCCGGCCGGGGGATCAAAACGTCCGGCGTGACTTGAAAATCGAGCGAGTAAAACTCGCGGCGGCCGACCAGATAAGCAACCGGAGCGCCGTCGGCCCGGCGTTTGACCAACGCGCGGAACGCCGTCCGGGCCGCCTCGTCCGCTTGCTTATCAAACCTCGTATACAACTCGATCCGCTGACATTTCAACACATAAGCCAAAAGGATTTCAGCGTCCAAGCGCGGGCTGTCCGTTCCCCGGTCTTTCAGATAGTCAGCCGTCCAGTTCAGCAGCCGGCCGACGGTCCAGGGTTCGGAGGACATGAGAGGGGTCGGGGGTTAGGAAATAATGCACCAGTATAACAAAGTATTTCCCGGAAGTTTAGCGGCCGTCGGCACGACGGCCCGCACGCGGCCCACACGTTGCCCCAAGCCGCCGCGCCGGCGGCCGCTAAACGCCTCAATCAATCTTCCCGAACGAATTGCGCAGCTCCTGGCGCTCGTATTCCATCAGCCCCTCGACAACCGGGGCGAGATTGCCGGCGATGATGCTGTCGAGCTTGTAGAGGGTGAGGTTGATGCGGTGGTCGGTCAGGCGGTTCTGGGGGAAGTTGTAGGTGCGGATGCGCTGGCTGCGGTCGCCCGAGCCGATCTTGGTCTTTCGCTCGTCCGAGCGTTTTTTGTGCTCGGCCTCGCGTTTGGCTTCGTAGAGCCGGGTCTTCAAGACGCGCAACGCCCGGGCGAGGTTCTTGTGCTGACTCTTTTCGTCCTGGCAGGAGACGACGATGCCGGTTTCGTAGTGGGTCAGGCGGATGGCCGAGGCGGTTTTGTTGACGTGCTGGCCGCCGGGACCGCTGGCGTGAAAGATGTCCTTGCGGTAGTCGTCCGGCTTCAGGTCGATCTCGACGTCCTCCGGCTCGGCCATCACGGCGACCGTGGCGGCGGAGGTGTGAACGCGGCCTTGGGCCTCGGTTTCGGGCACGCGCTGGACGCGGTGCCCGCCGCTCTCGAATTGCAGCTTTCGATAGGCGTCTTCGCCCTCGACGCCGAGGATGATCTCCTTGAATCCACCCAGTTCGGTCGGCGAGTGGTCCAACACCTCGACCTTCCAACGGTTGTCCTCGGCGTAGTGTTTGTACATCTCGTACAGATCGCGGGCGAACAGGGCCGCCTCCTCGCCGCCGGTGCCGGCGCGGATTTCGAGGATGCAGCGGGCGCGGTTGGCGTCCTCGCCGCCGATGGTCATCTCCAACAGTTCGTCCCAGAGCTTTTCCCGCGATTCCTTCAGGTCGGGCAACTCGGCCTCGGCCAACTCGCTCATCTCCGGGTCGTCGCCTTCGACCAGTTCGGTCGCCTCGCGAATTTGGACGTTGAGCTTTTTGAAGCGGCGGTACTTGGTGGCCAGCTTGGCCAGCGATCCGTGTTCCCGCGCGACGGCCGTCAGTTGCGCCGGATCGGCCAACACCGCGGGATCGACGAGCTTGCGCTCCAACTCCTCGAAGCGGGCGAGTTTTTCGTCGAGCGGATTGGACATGGCGTTTTAATGTGAAAAGCCGCGACCAGTAGTCGCGCTTGGGGGTCGATCGACATTGCATATCGCCCCACGGGCGCGACCACTGGTCGCGGCTTTACAAGGGGAGCTATTCCGCCGGCGCTTCGGCGGTTTCTGCGACGGCTTTTTTCTTCTTGCCGCGATTGAGACTGGCGTAGCCGGCCGCCGCGAACTTCTTTTGGAACTTCTCGATCCGCCCGGCCGTGTCTACGTATTTCAGCTTGCCCGTGTAAAACGGATGGCACGCGTTGCAGATGTCCACTTTCAACTCGGGCTGGGTGCTGCGAGTGGTGAACGAGTTGCCGCAACCGCAGGTGACTTGCGTGACCATGTACTTCGGATGGATTTTGTCCTTCATGGCTATAGTCTTTCAGCTTTTTTCGCGATGACCCTAATGGGGTATTGTCGGCTGGCGTGAATCAAACTTATTAGTTTACCAAAGGCGGATTTGCCGGGCAAGGGGCAAGAGTAGCAGTGCTTGCACGCACCATACTATTGATGCTCGACACCCACCCCCCATCCGGCCAGCTTTTCCCGCCGGAACTCCTCGAACCGGTCGGCCTCGATTGCCCGCCGGGCATCGGACAGCAGGCGTTGGTAATAGGTCAAGTTGTGGATCGTCAGCAGGATCGGGCCGAGCATTTCGCCGGCCATGAACAGGTGGCGGATGTAGCCCCGGCCGCGTCGGCAGGCCGCGCAGGGACAGCCTGGCTGCAACGGCCGATCATCGCGTTCGTACTTGGCGTTCCGCAGCCGCAGCGTGCCCGAGTCGGTGAAGGCCATCGCGTTCCGCCCGTTGCGGGTGGGCATGACGCAATCGAACAGATCGACGCCGCGGCGGACCGCCTCGATAATATCCTCCGGCCGGCCCACGCCCATCAGGTATCGCGGCCTCTCGCCGGGCAGTTCGGCGACGGTCGCCTCGATCATCCGCAGCATGTCGGGCGGCTCCTCGCCGACGCTCAGCCCGCCGATCGCGTAGCCCGGAAAATCCATCTCCCGCAGCCGCCGGGCGCAATCGGCCCGCAGATCGGCGTCTAACCCGCCTTGGACGATGGCGAAAATCGCCTGATCCTCCCGGGTGGCCGCGTCCCGGCATCGCCGCGCCCAGCGGACTGTCCGATCCATTGCGTCGCGGACGACTTCCCGCTTGTTGGGCAATTCGACCACGTGGTCGAGCGCCATCGCCACGTCGGCCCCGAGCGCTTCCTGAATGGCGACGGCCCTTTCAGGCGAGACGGCCAACAGGCTGCCGTCGATGTGCGAGCGGAACACGGCCTCCTCTTCGCCGATCTTCACGCGATGGGCGAGGCTGAAGAGTTGGAACCCGCCGCTGTCGGTCAGCATCGGCCCCGGCCAGCCCATGAATTGGTGCAATCCACCGAGCGCCGCGACGGTCTCTTCGCCCGGCCTCAGTGCGAGGTGATAGGTATTGGCCAGCACCATTTCCGCCCCGGTGGCTTGGAGCTGATCGATTTCCAGACCCTTGACGGTCGCCTGGGTGCCGACCGGCATGAACGCCGGCATTTGCACGTCGCCGTGCGGCGTGGAAAACGCACTTCGCCGCGCCGCTGTTTGGGCGTCGGCGTGTAAAAGTCGGAAAGAAAATGGCGTCGATATAGTAGATCGTTGAGACGTGCTTGGAATGGGTGTCATTGCTGGCTTGTCTAGCAGTGCAGACTCCATATCCGGGAGGGCACTGTGTTGTCATTGACTGTGAAAAAGAATTTTGATCCTTTATACTTTTCGCTTGAGATACGGCCGAAGGGTATCCTCGAAACCACGGACGGCTTTGTCAACGGCACGCATATAATTGTCCGTGTCGTCATCAGCGCCATAAAGAATCGCCTCCATTTCGTTGCATTGTCGGCCCTTGAGTTTATGCTCTTCTTTTTGCGACCGAATGTGACGACGAAAGGCGAGGCGATATTTTACAAGACAATCTTTGAGTGATTCTTTATGACCTTGCAGTGTGTTGCCCCAAAGCACTTCAGCCTCAAGTAAAGCAACGTCCAAATCAGTCGCTTTTTCGTTCAGGCGTTCGTATTGTGTGTCAAGCATTTCCGACGAAAAGACATGGCGCATTTGTCGCGGCTGGTTACGCACTTCATATACGCCACGCAACACGCGTCGGGCAAGTTCGAAGTTGGCTCGACCGTGAAGTTCATGCCTCCACGTTTTAAGGCCAAGTGCTGCAATGACCGCGCCACCTATTGCGGCAACTGCTAACATGATGTTCGTGACGGCGGTGATTACGTGACAGTCGTCCATATTAAGTCGCAAGTGCGGTGTAGCGTAAAAGCAATAATCCAACAGCATGGTCCAGTCAGGGGAAATTCTATAACCGTTCACAGGGGACTGTCCCGATTTTCGCGGTTCACCGCGAAAATGGGACTGTCCCCCTCGGCGGTGAAGGGGACAGGCACA
>JAFGLH010000176.1 GCA_016928165.1 Pirellulales bacterium
TCAAGGCGTTTTAAGGCCGCAAGCCCTCACCCTAGCCCTCTCCCGGAGGGAGAGGGGACTTTCGTTTTCGAATTTGCAAAAGTCCAGTTATTTGTGGCACGGCCGCCCTCGGCTGTGTTGGAAAAACGCTGGTTGTTCTCGCAGCCGAGGGCGGCTGTGCTGCATTTGATGCAAAAAACACCATGAGCGAACCCGACAGTTTGTTTAACGCCGTGGCCGCGGCGCAGGAAGACCGCGTGATGGAATTAGTCCGCGAGAAGATCGTCGCCGGCGTGCCGGCCGTGGACATCCTCGCCGAGTGCAACCGCGGCATGGTCGAGTTGGGCAACCGCTTCGCCGCCGGAGAGTGCTTCTTGCCCGATCTGATGTTCGCCGGAATGATAATGAAAGCGGTGGCGGCGGAACTGAAGCCGCTGCTGGAAAAAATCGACGCGGCGCCGTCGCGGGGAACGGTCGTCCTCGGCTCCGTCCAGCACGACGTCCACGACATCGGCAAGGACATCGTGGCCACGATGCTTCGCGGCGTGGGTTTCGAGGTGGTGGACCTGGGCGTCGACGTCCCGCCCGAAAAATTCGTCGAAGCGATAGCCGAGCACAAGCCGCAAGTGGTCGGCATGAGCGTTTTGCTGACCACCTGCTTCAAGTCGGTCGTCGCCACGGTCAAGGCGATCAAGGACGCAGGTCGAAGGGAGGAGGTGTCGATCATGGTCGGCGGAGCGGCGGCCAGCGACCTGCTGCGGGAAAACGCCGGCTGCGACTTCTACGGCAAGACGGCCGTCGACGGAGTGAAGTTCGCCGGCGGCGTGGCCGGGCCGGCGTAAAAATTTGGAGTTAAGAAATCGGCTTCCCTCTCCCTTTGAGAAAGGGTTAGGGTGGGCTGATGAAAACGGGGACAGGCACCGCAATCAGTAGTGGTTTTCGTTGCGCAACAATACAAGGGATTGCGGAGCCAGTCCCGTTTTCATCACGCCAGGGTTAGGGTGTGGGCCGGTCGGCTGATAATCAATATTTTTGTAGTAATCAACGCTGCCCTCACCCCGACCTCTCTCTCAAATGGAGAGGGGAGATTCTTGAGGAAACAGATATAAAGAAGGAACGCTTTGCCAACATGTTGCAGCCATGAAAAACATACGTGGACTCTACTATTTATTCGCCGTCGTCGTCTGGATGCTTTCCGCCCACGCCGCCCGCGGCCAGGAATGGGCCGTGAAAATGTTCGGCGGCAAGACGACCCACGATTTCGGCGTCGTCGCCCGCGGCGCGAAGGTCGAACACCGCTTCCTCGTGGAAAACATCTACGAAGAAGAAGCACGCATCCAGTCGGTCGCGTCGAGTTGCGGCTGTTCCACGGCGCGGGCCACGCGGCAGACGCTGAAAACCTGGGAACAGGCGGAAATCGTCGTCGCCATGGATACCCGGGGATACCTGGGGCGCAAGGACGCGACGATCACCGTCGTCTTCGATCTCCCCTTTCGCGCCGAAGTCCAACTCCACGTCCACTCGTTCATCCGCGGCGACGTGGTCGTGCAGCCCGGCGCCGTCGAGTTCGGATCGGTCGTCCAAGGGACCGCGCCGCGCCGAGTCTTGAAAATCAGCTATGCGGGGCGAAACGATTGGCGGATCGAGCGGGTGGAATCGGCCAATCCGCACATCGAGGCCCGCGCCGTGGAAAACAACCGCGCGACGGGTAGAGTCGAGTACGACCTGATGGTCAGGCTCAAGGAAGACGCCCCCCCGGGGTATATCCGCGACCGATTGATACTGGTCACGAACGACGGCAATCCGCGCTCCGCGCGAGTGCCCGTGCCCGTCGAGGGAGTGGTAACATCCGAGTTGACAGTGCGGCCTTCTCCGCTATTGATGGGAATCGCCGAGGCGGGCAAACCGGTCACTCGCAATCTCGTCGTCCAGGGCGGCACGGCGTTTCGCATCCTTGCGGCCCGCTCCAGCAACAAGTCGTTCTCCTGCAAAATCCCCGACGGGGACAATAAGGTGCACGTCGTTCCGGTGACGTTTCTCGCCGATGGATCCGACGCCGCGCTCGGCAAGGCGGCGACGAAGATCGTCGTCGAAACGGATAGTGCCGGCAGCGTCGAGGTGGACGTTTCCATTCAGGTCGCGCCGCCGAAGCCTCCCCGGCCCTAGCGCCGCAAAAAGTGCCGCAACCGTTACGACCGGATAAGGTTTCGCGGGGTTTCCCCCTAAATTGCCGGGCGAGGGCGAAAAATGCGACCTATTCTTGGAGGTACACTCCGCCACCGGAACACGCACATGAAACTCAGAACAAAAATCCTTCTCCTCAGCGCTTCGGGGATCGTAATCACCGCCTTGGCCGTCGTGGGGGCCGTCTTGTACCAGGACGCCCAACTCGACGATCGGATGACGCAACAAATGAACGAGCGGGCGCGTTCGGAAAGCTCCAAGATAGTCAACGACGTTTACCTGATGTTGCGCATGCATCGCGACGGCGTCCGCGACAAGGTGCAAGCGGACTTGAAGACCGCCGCCTACCTGTTGAAGCGAGCGGGCGCCGTCTCGCTTTCCTCGGAAAAGGCGACGTGGGAAACGGTCGATTCGTCCCGCGGCAAACCGCGTCGCGTCGCGTTGCCGAAGCTGATGGTCGGCGACGAGTGGCTCGGCGACGTTCAACGACCGTCGCCGCTGCTGAACGACATCCAATCCGTCGTCGACGGCGCGTGCGCCGTCTACCAACGGGTCGGCGATACGAACGACATGCTCTGCGTATGCTCCGGCGAAAAACAAAACGATTCGCTGAAAGTCGGAAGTTGGCTGCCCGCGACCAACTCCGACGGCGTGGTGAAACCGTTCGCCGCCGCCCTGCTGCGGGGCGAATCTTTCATCGAACGCGCCCGCTTCGGCGACCGCTGGTACATTAGCGCGTTCGAGCCTATCCTGGACGGCGAAAACCGCCTGCTCGGCGTCCTTTCGGTGGGCGTCCCGCAGGACGACGTCGCCGCGCTGCGTCGGGCCGTGGAGAACGTCTCGGTCGGCCGCGGCGGAGAAGTATTCGTTATCGAGGGGTTCGGCGACGCCAAGGGCCGATACGCGCTCTCCAACAAAGGGCGCGATAAGGATAAGGGAATAAACGCCTGGGAACAGCGCGACGCCGAGGGAAACTTCTTCATCCAATCGTTGATTACCAAGGCCCAGGCCGCCGACGGCGGCAAGTGCGTCTTCGAGCAGTATCCTTGGCCGGAAAACAACGAAGGGGGCGCGCAAACGAAACTCGCCGCCGCCACCTACTTTCAACCCTGGGGTTGGATCGTGGGAGTCAGTTCCAACTTGGACGATTACGCCGGCGCGCGGGCGGAAGTGGACGCAGGTCTGCGACGGGTCGTTTACTGGAGCGTCGCCAGCGCGCTCGTGGCGCTGCTGGTCTGCGGCGGGATATCCGTGGCATATTCGGGCCGGATCACCGCGCCGCTGGTCCGCGCCGTGACGATGATGGAAAACATCGCCCGAGGCGACTACAAACAACGACTGCCTTCCGGCGGCGGCTACGAACTCGAACGTCTTGCCGCGGCCATCAACACCGCCGCCGAGGCGACCGAGCGGGCAATGCGCGACGTAAAGGAAGCCGCTCAACGCGAGAGCAAAACGGAAATCGAACGCAAGACCTCCGAAACGCTCCGCCGCAAGGTCTACGGGCTGCTGGAAGTCGTCCGTTCGGCCGCCAAGGGAGACCTCACCAAAAGCGTCACGGTCGAGGGGAACGAGCCGGTCGACGAACTGGCCTCCGGAATCGCGCAGATGCTCGGCGACCTGGCGGAGATCATCGGACAGGTCTCCGACAGCACCGCCCACTTCCACGAAGTATCGCGGGTAATCGCCGAAGGCTCGCAGCAACTGGCCCTCGGCGCCCAGAACCAAAGCGCCAGCGTGGAGGAGATCACCGCTTCGATCGAGGGGCTGACCCATTCGATCGAAGAGGTCAAGGACAACGCCGCCGCCGCCAACCGCGTGGCCGCCGAGGCCAACCGCTTTGCCGAGCAAGGCGGGCTGGCCGTGCGGAAGTCGATCGACGCCATGAAGCTGATCCAAACCAGCTCGGAGAAGATCGGCGAAATCACCAAGGTGATTTCCGACATCGCCGGCCAGACCAACCTGCTGGCGCTGAACGCGGCCATCGAGGCCGCCCGCGCAGGCGAGCACGGCATGGGCTTCGCCGTCGTGGCCGACGAGGTCCGCAAGCTGGCCGAGCGCTCCAACCAGGCCGCCGGCGAAATATCCGCGCTCATTAAAGAGTCCGCGCAACGAGTGGCCGAAGGGGCCGAACTGAGCGGGCAGACCGGCGAGGCGCTGCGGAAGATCGTCGAGGGCGTCGAGACCACGGCGGCGCGGATCGCCGAGATCGCCACCGCCACGGCCGAACAGGCCGCCGCCGCGCGTGAAGTCTCCCACGCCATCCAAAGCATCGCGCAGGTGACCGAACAGTCGGCCGCCGGCAGCGAGGAAATGGCCTCCGGCAGCGAGCAACTCGGCCGACAGGCGACCGGCCTGCGCGAACTGGTCAGCCGCTTCAAGACCCACGCCGTGTAAAAGTGTGAAGTGTGCGAAGGGTGTGAAGTCAGTAGGCCACCTCATCGCGGAACGCAATGGGCAGGACGCCCGTCGAACCCGAAATATCCGTTTCGCCGCATCCTCAACCCGGCGTAAACGCAGGGCCTAACACCGCTGTCGCGGAAAGGACCGTAAACGGTCCTCAGATTCACGCCGGGTTTCGATCCGGCCTACGATCCGATCCGCTCGGCCAGCTTCGCGTCGACCAACTCGCCCGTCTCTTGAGAAATTTTGCGGGCGTTGGATAATAACTCGGCGCATTGACTTTGCATCCGCTCGACGTATTGCCGGTCGGTGATGTCGGGCAGGTTGGTCAAGACGTTCCACACGCCGCCGCGGACGCCGGCGAAGGCGAGCTGGCAGCCGACCGCCGCGTCGGTCATCGACGCCGCCAAGCCGTGCTCGGCCATTGCGCGGGCAAGCCGCATCGCCTCGAAACTCGCCAGGGCCGTTTGATAAGGAACGTCGACCGCGATCCGCAGGCCCTCCTGCATCTTTTCCGTGCGATGCTGTTTTTGCTCGGGCGTGCCGGAGGGCAATCGCAAGGCTTCGAGATAGGCGTTGAAGGCGTCGGTGTCGGCATCCACGGCCGCGAGCAGCTTATCCTTCACTTCTTGGGCTTTTTCGGCTGTTTCCAAAAGGATTTTGGTTTTCCCGGCGTCGTTGGTTTTGTGGTGCGTGATGTTGGCGACCATCGCCGAGAGGGCCGCGCCGAGCGAGCCGGCCAAAGCGGCGATCGAGCCTCCGCCCGGGGCCGGCGTGTCGCGCGACACTTCGTCCGCGAAATCCATCACTCTCATGTCGACCAGGCCCGAGGTCTTCCGCTCGGGCAGGCCGATCACCTTCTTTTCGATGTCGAACGGCTGCACGTCGGCCAGGCCCATCGAGAAGACGGCCGTTTCGAGAATGTCGCGGGTGGGGATACCGCACGATCCGCCGCCGCGGCTGAGATAGTATTTGCCGGCGGCGAGCAATGCCCGATATGGGATCACGCCGACCACCTCGCTGCCGGTGACGGCCAGCCCGCGCTCGGCGGCCAGGCGGCGGGCCTCTTCCAAAACCAGGTGCGGCGGGGTGACGTGGTAGTTGGTAAGGTTCACCGAGATTTGCGCCCGCTTGTACTGATCGACGTACCAGCCGATGCCCTTGCAATAGTCGAACTTTCCGGCGCGGCGGACCTTTTGGCCGACGACCTTGGCCGGATCGGAGAAATCGACGCCGGCATCGGCGGCCAATTCCTTCAACTCGTAGCTGTGAGCCTTGCGGCAGTGGGTTTCGATTTCCGCGAACGTTTTTCCGACGAAGTCGCAGTTTCCACAGGGGTACCGGCCTTCCTCGTAGTAGACGATCTCGCCTTTGCCGTAGAACGGCGAGTCGGTCTTGGTCCGGGCGACGCGCCCCTTGCGGCGCAGCTCGAAGGCGATGTCGGTCGCGGCGGCTTTGTCGCGGGTGTTGAGCGTCACGTTGTAGGCGATGAGGAATTCTCGGGCGCTAATGGCCGTGGCGCCGGACTTTGGATTGAATTGGGCCGGTCCGCAGTCTGGTTTCCAGCGCGGATCGGCCAGCTTCTTCGGCAACCCCTCGTATTCGCCCTGGCGGACCGTGGCCAGATTGCGCCGCTCGGGCGAGGCGGCCGCCGCCTCGTAGAAGTAGACCGGTATCTTCAATTCGTCGCCGACGCGGCGGCCGACCCGATGGGCGATCTCGGCGCAATCCTCGATCGTCACGCCCTCGACCGGCACGAAGGGGCACACGTCGGTCGCGCCCATCCGCGGGTGCGCGCCGTGGTGCTTGCTCATGTCAAGCACTTGCGCGGCTTTCGCGATTGCCTGGAATGCCGCCTCGGCGACCGCATCGGGCGTGCCGACGAACGTGACCACCGTCCGGTTGGTGTCCGCGCCTGGGTCCATGTCCAGCAATTCGACTCCCTGGACCGCTTCGATAACGTCGGTGATTTGCTTGATTTTGGCGAGGTCTTTTCCTTCGGAGAAATTGGGCACGCACTCGACGATTTTCCGCGACATTACTACTCCCTTCGGGTGGGGCAAGGAGGGTTTTTGCGTTGTTATCAACCATTGAGTCGAGGTGGCAGTTTAACTGCCACGCCAGCATGAATCTTGGTTATATAGTCCCAATCGAGTGGTTGGGCGTCAAGTGCCCAAATAAAGCCGCGACCGGTGGTCGCGCATACATATTATGGGGATGGGGCGCGACCAACGATCGCGGCTTTTTATCCCAAACCGCTGCTCGAATCGTAACCTAGAATAGAAAAACTCCATAACCGGGGGGGCAGCCTCATGCCATTTTCCGTCACGCACGCTTTCCCAAACGGGATTAACGCCGTGGCGCCGCCGACAAACCAGCCGGAGCGGAAATCGGAAGCATCGCAGTTGTCCGCCGGCGGTCTGACGCAGGAAGAGGCGCGCAAGCGGTTGGATCGCTACGATTACAACGAACTTGCGGAAGAAATATCCAGCCCGCTGCGAAAATTCCTCTCCTATTTTTTGGGGGCCGATTCCCTGGATGATCGAGGTCGCGGCGATCCGAGACCTCGCCGGCTGTTGGAGTTGTGGCATAAGTCGATGCATTTGTTTCAGAGGTGAGCGAGTGTTTTGAAAATCGCAAATGTGGCACAGCCGCACTCGGCCGTGCGAACAACCAGTTTTACACGATCACGGCCGAGGGCGGCCGTGCCACATTTCCAGTTAACCCTTAACCACGAACGGAGAACGAGAAATGATCGAAGTGCTTCCGCAAAGTGAAGGCAATATGTTGGTCGTCAAGGCCACCAAAAAACTGACGAATCAGGACTACAAGGACGTGATGATCCCCCGCTTGGAAGCGATTATCCGGGAATACGGCCGGGCGCGGTTCATCTTGGACCTGAGCCACGACTTCCACGGCTGGGAAGCCTCGGCGATGTGGGACGACGTTCGTTTCGGCGTTGCCCATCGCAACAGTTTCGAGAGAATGGCCATCGTCGGCGGTCCGAAGTGCGCCGAGTGGGGAACCAAGCTCGCCAAGCTGATTATGAACGGCGAGATCAGGTATTTCCCGCCCGAGAAGTATGACGAAGCCTACGAGTGGGTGAGCGAGTATTCAACCGCCGAGACCGACGTCACGATGGATCATACCGAATACGAGCCTGAGCTCGTCGAGAGCAACACGGGCAACTGAGGAAACGGCCAGTTCCGGGTCCGGCTCGTTCAGCGCGTCCAGCACTGGCCGCACCGCCCCGTATGCCTTGCGTCCGCCGAGACTATGGCATACGCGGTGGGCGCCTTCGCGGAGCGCGACCGAGCCGGGCCGGTCGGCCAACCGCGCCAGCAACGGCCGCAGCCCTTCCCACCCCAGCGCGATCAGCGCTTCGGCCGCCAGCCAGCGGACGTCGCCGTCCTCGTCCTCTTCGAGCGCGCGCACGAGGTCTGCCGCCGCGCGGGGATCCCTGATTCCGCCCAGCGCCTTGGCCGCTTCCCAGCGGAGATGCGCCTTGCGGTGAGTGAGCAATTCGAGGAGCAAATCGACGGCCGGCCCGCCAAGGGCGACCAGTTTTTCGCGGGCACGGCGTCTGACCGCGCCGCTTGGGTCGGCCAGTTCCGCGACAAGAGCGGAAACGTCGCCTTCCCGATGCGTCTTTTTGTCCATCTTTTCACCGTGCGCTGGCGATTGCGGTTCTTGAATCCAACGTAGATAATGTCGCCGGATAATTGGGCGCCGCGGCGCCCACGACAATCTCGTAACCGTTCACGGACCGGGGACTGGCACATTTTTTCACCCTTTCAAGGGCGAAAAAATGTGCCAGTCCCCTTCACCGCCGCCGGTGAACCGCGAAAATCGGGACAGTCCCCTGTGAACGGTTACACAACCTCAATCACGGCATCAATAATTGAATAAGGGGCTTTAACAATACTCCTCTCTCCCGCAAACGGGAGAGGGGTTGGGGATGAGGGCAGTATGGTTCTGTTAGAGTCCCTAAATGATTATTGCGGTGATTTTACGATGATTTTGGCTTCCGCTCAATGCCGTTTGAAGTGGTTTTGGGCCTAATTGTTGCGTTTCTCGTCCGCACGTGGGGCCGTTGCCGCTAAGGCCTTAAATTGATAGAATGCTTATTGCTTTAAGTGAGCGCATTTCCCGCCTTTTTCAATGTTTCCTTCCTTCAAGACACTCCACAGGAGCCGGATATGAACGCGATCCACCCGCAATCCTCCGCCTGTCATTGCTGCGCCAGCCGGCGCCGTTTTCTGGCCGCCGGATGCGGCGCGTGCGCCGCGTCGATGTTGCCTCTCTCATTTGGTCGAGCGTCGGACGCGGAGGCAAAATCCGACCGTCCCCGCGTGCGACTGGTGTTCGCCTGCTTCGGTTTGACTCAGCCCGGCCCGACGTGGCCACATATCGGCCACGATTTCCGGCCGCGCATCTCGCAGGTCAAGGCGGCGTTGCGGAAGCATTGCCAGGACGTGGAAATCATCCCAACGGTCGTTCATAAACCCGAGGACGCCCAAAAGCTGCTCGAAACCGACGAAAAGGACGGCATCGACGGCTACGTTGTCTATCAGATGAACAACTGGATCAAGGTGATGCAGCCGATCGTCGCCTCGGGCAAGCCGACGCTGATCGCCGATTTCCTCTACGCCGGCAGCGGCGGTTTTTTGTGCTATACCGCCAGCCTGCGACGACAACACGACAACTTTTCGGTCGTCGCCTCGTCGAATCTCGAAGACCTGATCGAGTCGGTCAAGTGTTTTCGGACGTTGGCCGACGGGGGGGCGACGGCCGAGTTCGTCGCCGCCTGCGACCGGACGCGCCGCGAGCGGACGCCGGCCGAGCGGCCGATGAACTACAAACACGATCCGATCGAGTTCGCCGGCATCGGCGAATGTCTGTCAAACATGAAGAAGTCGAGGCTGCTGGTCATCGGCCCCCCGATGCAAGACAACGCGGCCGAAAAGATCGAGGAACTGCTCGGCATCGACGTAATCCTGAAAGACTACGACGAGATCGCCGCCCTGCACGAGGCCGCCGACCGGGACGAGGCCCGGGAGATCGCCGACCGTTGGAAGGCGAACGCCAAATCCGTCTTCCTGAACGACGAGGACGACACCTTGATGAAATCGGCCCGGCACTATCTGGCCCAAAAAGCCATGATGAAAAAATACGGCGCCGAGGGGATCACCATCAACTGCCTGGGCGGATTCTACAGCGGAAAGCTGAAAGGCTATCCGTGTCTGGGTTTTGTCGAATTGCTTAACGACGGGCTGATCGGGGCCTGCGAGGCGGACCTGTTCTCCAGCTCCGCGATGATCGCCATGAAGCACCTGGCCGGCCGGCCGGGCTATATCTCCGACCCGGTCCTGGACACCTCGAAGCGGCAGATCATCTACGCCCATTGCGTGGCCACAACGAAACCGCTCGGCCCGCGGAGCGAGGAAAACGCCTACGAAATCCTCACCCACAGCGAAGACCGCCGCGGGGCCTCGGTCCGCTCGTTCTTGCCCGAGGGATACATGCTCACCACCATGCAAATCCATCCCTTGCGGCGCGAGATACTCTGCCACCAGGGCCAGGCCGTGGGCAACGTGGTCAACGACCGCGCCTGCCGTACGAAGCTGGCCTGCGAGGTCAGCGGCGATTTCGAGAAACTGTTTACCTTCTGGGACCAGTACGGCTGGCACAGGGTGACGTTCTACGGCGATCTGCTCGAACCGGTAAAGGAACTCGCCGCGGCGCTGAAGTTCAATTTCGTCAAGGAGGCGTAAACACGCTCGTTCCCATGCAGAGCATGGGAACCAGTGTCAACCATCCACTATTTCCAGGAGATACAAATGCGTAAAATGATTTCGTGCCTGATGATTTGCGCCGCTCTGACCGCCGTCGCCTTGGCCGCCGATCAAATGCCCCCGACCGGACACCCCGACAACGCGCAAGGCTGGGAGACGCTGTTTACCGGCGACCTGTCCGACGCCATTTTTCCCGAGGGCATCTGGTCGGTCGACGAGGACGGCGTGCTCACCGCCACCGAGGACAAGTGCATCTGGTCCAAGAAGGAGTACGAAAACTTCATTCTCGATCTGGAGTTCAAGAACGCCCCTGGCACCAATAGCGGCGTGTTCGTCTACGGCACCGACCCGGTCAACTGGGTGGCCACTTCGGTCGAGGTCCAGATAGCCGACGATTTCGCCGAGAAATGGGCCAAGTCGCAAAAATACTGCCAGTGCGGCGCCATTTACGGCCGGCTGCCCGCGAAAAAATCGGCAGTCAAAAAGCCGGGCGAGTGGAACCGCATGACTGTTGCCTGCAAGGGGCCAATGATCTACGTGGTGCTCAACGGCGAACTGGTCACGGAAATGGACATGCGCAAGTGGACTTCGGCAAAGAAAAATCCGGACGGCACGGACATACCGAAGTGGCTCAGCAAGCCGCTGGCCGAGATGGCCACCAAGGGCCACGTCGGCCTGCAAGGCAAGCACGGCGGAGCGCCGATCTACTTCCGCAACGTCAAGGTTAAAAACCTGGATTGAACGCCGCCGTTGCTAACGCAACAATAACGTCATAGCTTAAGCCAGCGCCGATATAGCCGCTCGACGGCCGCTTTGTCAACCTCGCCGTCCCAGAGGGCCGCGGCGTAGCGAAGCTCCAGCGGCTCGCCGGCCTTCACAACAACAGGTTCCTTCCACTCGTTCATCGTCGCCGAAAGATAGGCGAACGGTTTGGACATAGTGAACATCCGCGCCGGATGCCGCAGGTTATCCGGATGATCGAACAGGGCGATCGTGACCGGGCGGCCGTCGGCCTTGGCCGTGTACGCGCACCACTTGGCGGGCGTGAGCCGCTCGTCGCCGCGAACCACTTCGCCCTGTCGATCGTCGGAGTTGAAGAACCGCCCGTCGCGGTCCATCGACTCGACGAAACGCATCCCCAGTCCGAAATAGTGATGGCCGGTCAGTTTGATCGACTCCTTGCCGGGCGGCGCTTGCAAGATAGAATTCCACTCAATGAGCGTAGCCCCGAGGTCTTCGGCCCGATATTCGCCGATTTTTCTCCGCTCGATCAGCAGCGGCTTGTCCGATTCCGGGCCGACCCAATCCAATGTCTGCGCGAAGTGAACCCGCCTGACGCCGTTTTGCGATGCGGTCTTTACGTCGCCGATTTCCCGCTGTACTTGCTTTCCGTAACCACGGCCGACTTCGCCCCAGAAGTCCACCCCGTCGACCGATAGAGCAAACATCAGTCCGTGGTGGTGCGGGTGGTCGGGCGCGGAATCGCGCAACACCTGCACGCCGCCGGGGGTGAAAAGCCGATCGACGTAAGGCTTCATGCGAACGTCGGCATGGCGATAGCGCATCACGGGCCGGCCCTTGTCGTCCAATATCGAAATCGTTGATCGGTCGCCGCTCGAAGATGGATGCGTTAAATCCGGCGGGTCCGGTTTCTCAACAATGGGCTGTTGTTGGGCCAACCCAACATGAGCGCCGGCGGCCAAGAAGATCGCCGTGGTTATGATTAAAAAAATAGTTCCCTCTCCCTTTGGAAAAGGGCGAGGGTGAGAGCAGATCGACTTGAAATCATCGGTTTGTACGATGTCCTCCAAACCGCCCTCACCCCCGGCCCCTCTCCCGCTTGCGGGAGAGGGGAGATTTTCAAGACTTGGGCGGAATGGTTTACGAATCGGCGCGACCATGTTTTCTCCTTTTGATTCGATTAGGTGGCACGCCGCACAGTATACTACAATTCCCAGGGTTTGCGCATGGGGCGCGACAACATGGCGCGGGCCTTTTCGCCGCCCGAGGTAATTTTATGTTCGATGGGGTCCCAGGCGATTTTTTCGCCGGTTCTGATGGCGATGTCGCAGAGGTGGCTGATAATGTCGCTGCGGGCGGCGTCTCGGACCGTAGCGACCGTCGCCTTGGGGTCGTTGTTCGCGACGGCCGCGATGAAATTGTCCATGTGTCCGCCGGCGACGCGCATCAGGCGGTCGTCGGCCGGGGCGGGTTTGGTCTTTAGCAGCATCGGATCGCTCGCTCGGTTGCGGACCAATGCCCGGGATACTTCGATCCAGCCGTTTTCGCCGATGAACTTTGTTCGGTCCGGCCCCGGTCGAAATGTGAAATCGACTTCGCCCAACTTGCCCTTCACGTTCCAGTCGTAGACCGTGTCGTAAAGTCCCTCGGTAGGCACAACGCCGGTCCCTTCAATCGAGATCGTTCCGCTCAGATCGGCGTCGCATCCCCAGACCATGATGTCCAACGGATGCGCGCCCCAACCGGCCAGGTAGCCGATGGACTGATCGTAAATCCAGTAGGTCCCCGGCGGTTTGCAGCGATCGACGGTGTGCGGTTTTTCGGGCGCCGGACCCAGCCACATATCGTAGTCGAAACCGTCTGGCACGGGCGCTTCGGCGGTCGATCCGCCAGAGCCGCCGTTGGGGGCATCGACCTCGACGGCGAGTATTTTTCCGATCGCCCCGCGTCGAACGTACTCGCATCCCCGGAAGCACCGCGTCATGCTTCTTTGTTGTGTTCCGTATTGAAAGATCGTGCCCCGCCGCTCCACCAGTTCGCGGCACTTCAAGTCTTGGTTAATTGTCAGCCCCAACGGTTTTTCGACATAGACGTGTTTTCCCGCCTTCGCGGCCATCATACAAATGGGCACGTGCCAGTGGTCGGGCGTGGCGATGATCACCGCGTCGATGTCGTCGCGGGCCAGGATGTCGCGGAAATCCCCGTATGCCTTTCCCTTGCAGGCGGCGGCGGCCGCCTCGCGGCGGTCCCGGTAGCAGTCGGCCACGGCGACGCTTTGCGCCCGGCCGACCGCCTTCGCGTCGTTGAACAGCCCCCGGCCGCGTCCTCCCAAGCCGACGTGCCCCAGGGCGACGCGTTCGCTCGCCGGCGGAATGTCCTCGTTGCCCAAGGCGTTGGAGGCGATTACGTACGGCGCGGCCGCCAGCAGCGCGCCGCTCTTCACGAAGCCGCGGCGGGTGGTTTTTCGCATTATCATTTGCAACCTCCTTTTTGCCATTTATTTGGCGAGTGCATTATAACATGTGAAGCAACCTGACGCCGATTGCGTGTTTTTTTAGAGCAGGCTGCGCAAGTGTTCGATGCTCCGCGCGGCCTGGTCGACCGTGCCGCATTCGACGCTGAAAACGATGTCGCGGGACGCACCCCGGCAGATTTCGATTACTTTCGCCCAATCGACCACGCCCTCGCCGCAGGCGCATCCGACGGGCGTGCCGCTCACCTTCCCTCGCTCCGCCTTGGACTGAGTGATCGAGATGTCCTTGGCATGGAGATGGATCAGACGGTCCTTGACGCGGCGGAGCCAGTCGATCGGGTCTTGGCCGGCGATGTAGCTGTTGCCCGTGTCGAAGTTGATCCCAATGGCTGGCGAATCGACCAAGGCGTAGATGCGGTCCAGTCCGTCGGGCGTCTTGCTGTACTGTTGGTGCGGCTCCAAGCCGATGAGTATACCGCGCGGTTCGGCCGCGGCGGCCGCCTCGCGGAGCGTGTAGCGCATCAACATGAAGTCTTCGTCCTCGGTGGTCCAGGGCTGTTTCCGGCCTTCGTCGGTGTTGACCACCGGCGCGCCGCACTCGGCGGCGTAGCGGACGGCCTGTTTCAAATACTCGACGCCGATTTCCGGTTTGCACAAGGGAGTGTGCGCCGAGAGGGCGGAGAGCTTGACGCCGGCTTTTTCGCAGATGCGACGAACGCGATACGGATCGTCGAGCATCGAGACGCTGTGGAAATATCCGGCCTCGCTGAGCAGTTCGCGTCCCCAGTGGACCATCGGCTCGACGAATTCATAACCCAACTCGGCCGCCTTCTCAACGCCCCATTCGAACGATTTATCGTCGTGGCGGACGAATTCCATGTTTGCGCCGATGAATATCTTCCCCATTGGATCGGTCCTCTCGTGTGGAAAAAAACGCCTGCTACTGGAGCGGATCGAGCGGGCGCGGTATAAAGGCGTTTGCATTTTAGCGGAATTAAGGCGCGATTCTTGCGGCCGGTTTCAACGAAACAAATTGAACATACTTGCTCGACGCCGAAGATGAGGATTCCGATCTATCAGGAAAGCGGTCGCAGATACGCGGCTGACGCCTGCCGTCCGCTGGCGGCCGCGGCGCGGGCCGGACGGCTGCGTTTCGAGGCCCTGGCTCGGGGACATTATCCGGGCCGTCGCCTACCCCGCAACGCCCTCCGCGGCGTCAAAACGATCGGATTCTGGGACGCCGACCGACGGCAAGACTGGGGCCTCGACTGGCACCGCAACGAAGGGATCGAATTGACATTTTTGGAGCGCGGCGGCTTGGAATTCGCCGTCGATGGGCGCGATTATCGACTGAGAGCGGGCGATTTGACCTTTACGCGCCCTTGGCAGCGACATCGGGTGGGCGATCCGCACGTCGGCGCCGGACGCCTGCATTTTTTAATCTTCGACCTCGCAGTACGCCGCCCCCATCAACCGTGGCGGTGGCCGGCGTGGGTCGTGTTGACGGCCGGCGATCTGCGTCAATTAACCGACTTTTTGCGGCACAACGAACGGCCGGTGTGGCGCGCCGCGCCGGAAGTCGCCCGTTGCTTCGGCCGCATCGGCGCGGCAGTCGAGTCCGACCGCGATGGGAGCGGCGTTTCCCGCCTGGCGGTGCACGTCAATCAGTTGTTGCTTGCCGTTTTGGAGATGTTCCGCCGTCGCGACGTCAAACTGGACCAGTCTCTTTCCAGCGCGCGGCGGACCGTGGAGTTGTTTTGGAACGACCTCGGCGGAGACCTGCGGCAACTTTCCTCGCCGTGGACGGTCCGCGGCATGGCGCGGCGGTGCGGCATGGGGGCAACCAGTTTCATCGAATGTTCTAAACAACTGAACAATGCCACGCCCATGCGGCGCCTGAATCAATGCCGGCTGGAGGCCGCCGCGCGGCTGTTGAAGGAGCAACCGGACCGCGGCGTCACCGACATCGCGCTGACTTGCGGCTTCGGCTCCGGCCAGTATTTCGCCACGCTTTTCAAGGACCGCTTCGGAGTCGCGCCGAGATCGTTTCGCATTGCCGCGAGCAAACGGAAATCAGTCTGATTCACAGCCGCGCGGCAGCCCCCCATCATGTAGCATGGTTAACCCCCATTTGCCAAGCGGCGTTTCCCGGCGGCGGGGCTGGCATAACTACGGAGCGAATAGTATCATAAGGTGTTTGCATACAAACTACATCATTTCAAGCTCTTGCGAGGGAGTGGTACATGTCCGACTACAAGGAACTCTATGACGCCATCCTGATCGGCGACGCCAAGAAGGCCGAGGAAGTAACCAAAATCGCGCTGGAGGACAAGGCCGATCCGACCGAGTTGGTGCAAAAATACATGGTCCCGGCCATGGACGAGGTGGGCAAGCGGTTCGAGTGCAACGAGTATTTCGTACCCGAACTGCTGATCGCCGCCAGGGCAATGAAGACCTCGTTGGAGTTGCTTACGCCTCTGTTGGCCGCGACGGGCGCGGAGCCGGTCGGCCGGGTGGTGATCGGCACCGTCCAGGGCGACCTGCACGACATCGGCAAGAATCTGGTCGCCTCGATGCTCGAAGGGGGCGGGTTCCAAGTGATCGACCTGGGCGTAGACGTGTCGCCGGAAAAATTTGTCGAGGCCGTCAAGGAAAAGAACGGAACCATCCTGGCGCTGAGCGCGCTGCTGACCACAACCATGACGATGATGAAGAACGTGATCAACGCCCTGGAGAAAGCCGGCGTCCGCAAAGCCACCAAGGTCATCATCGGCGGCGCTCCGATCACGCAGCAATACGCCGACGAGATCGGCGCCGACGGCTACAGCGACAACGCCAGCGCGGCCGTTTCGCTGGCGCGAAAGCTGGCTAAGTAAAACGGATTTCAAGCCGTTAAAGCGGACTGTTGTTATTGGCCGAATTCTGAACGGAATAAAATTCCGTTTTACCCGGACGCTCCAAACGTGACGACTCCCAACGAGAACGCGACCTTCCGCGAGATGCTTTCCGGCGAGCGCTTTTACTACGGCGCCGAGGTGGTCTCCAGCCGCGGCCCGCAACCGGTCGATTCGTCGGGCGACATGGCCTCGTTCGCCAGGGACTTGCTGAGCGATCCGCTGATCGGTTGGATTTCGATAACTGACAATCCGGGCGGAGGGCCGATGCTCCCGCCCGACTGGTTCGCCGGGTTGGTGCCCGAACACCGCGGCCGCGTGGTCGTTCATCTTACCTGCAAGGACATGAATCGCAGCGGGCTGGAATCGGCCGCCTGGCGATACGCCTCGGAAGGGTTCGACAACATACTGGCCCTGACGGGCGATTATCCGACCGGCGGCCACGGCGGGTTGGCCGAGCCGGTCTTCGACCTCGACTCGGTGGCCCTGATCGACCTGCTGCGTTCGATGAACGAGGGGCTGCGGGTGCCCGGCCGGGGCGGGAAAACGGAAACGCTCGACAAGACAAACTTCTACATCGGCTGCGCGGTCTCGCCGTTCAAGCGCCACGAGCGGGAATTGGTCCCTCAATACTTCAAGCTGGTCCGCAAGATAGCCGCAGGGGCCGAGTGGGTGGTCCCGCAACTCGGCTACGACATGCGGAAGTTCCACGAAATCAAACTATTCCTGGAAACCCGCGGCATCGTCGCGCCCGTCATCGGCAACGTCTACCTGCTGACCAAGGGCGTGGCCAAGACGTTCAACAGTGGCAAGCTGGCCGGTTGCGTGGTCAGCGACGAGTTGCTGCGTAAGGCCGAAAAATACGCCGCCGGAGAGGACAAAGGCAAGAAGTTCTTCCGCGAGTTGGCCGCCAAGCAGTTGGCCGTCTTCAAGGGCCTCGGCTTCGCCGCCGGATACATCGGCGGCGTTCGCAAGGCCGACGGCTTCGGGCCGATCATCGAACTGGCCGAAAGCTACGGCCCCGACGACTGGCGGGACTTTCTCAAGGAGATTCAATATTCGCAGTTCGAGGAGTTCTTCTTCTTCGAGCACGACAAGTTCACCGGCATGAGCGAGGCCGGGCGGATCAATCGCGAGTACCTCGCTTCGCTGAAACGGCCGGAAAAGTCAAAGCAAGTGACCTTGAATTACAAGCTATCACGCTGGGTGCACAAGATGGCGTTCACCCGCGACAGGGCGCTGTATCCGTTGCTGAAGCGGATTTACGCCCGCTGGGACCGCAAGCCGGGTTTCTTGAGCCGGATGGCCTATCGGATCGAGAAGCTCTCGAAGCTGGCGATGTACGGCTGCCAGGACTGCGGCGATTGCAGCCTGCCCGACTGCGCCTACATCTGCCCGAAAAAATGGTGCTCGAAGTGCCAGCGGAACGGCCCTTGCGGCGGCTCGATCGATGGTCTCTGCGAGTTGGAGGACAAGGAGTGTATCTGGGCGAGGGCCTACGAGCGATTGAAATACTACGGCGAGTCGGAGACCATGCTCGATCGCCCGGTTGTCTACTACGACGCCAAGCTGAAGGAGACTTCGTCCTGGGCGAACACGTATTTGGACAGGGACCACAATGCCCCGAAGCAAGAATGACGTATGCCAATCGATAAACGTCGGGAGGGGAGCCAAGGCGGCGGGATTGGACCGTGGCGAAGAAACAGGCGATATCTCTTGTGCCCGCCGAGCGAATCCGGGGCCGGGGACTGGCTCATGTTTTCGCCCTTTCAATCGCGAAAAATGTGCCCGTCCCTTTCACCGCCCACCGTAAGATGCAACGATTTCTCGCGGTAATTTAGCGTTGTAGTGTTAAACCGGAGCTAAACCATGCCTGCCACCCACAAAGGGGTGGGGTTGGAGGCGAGAGCAAACATCGTTAAAATACCTCGTCCGGCCAATTTCATTTGACCTACGACGCCGGGCGGCGCAAAGACGTGCGGCAAACCGCTCGTTAGCAATGGATTTCTGGTCGGACCCGGGTAATAATCAACCGTTCCGAATCGTTAGAAAGCAACAATGTAGGAGCAAACAACTTGCCAGCGTAGCTTCAATCGGCAGAGCACCGCATTCGTAATGCGGGGGTTAAGGGTTCGACTCCCTTCGCTGGCTCTTGTGGGAGAAAATCGAGTAATTTTGGTCCTTTATATTTTGACCGCGGGTCGCGGTTTATTGCACGAGGAGCGGTAATACATGACGCAAGCCGTCGAGTTCGATCTCAAACAATCGGTACTGATGAACGACGCCTTCGGTCCGCGCGAAGTGCGTCAGATGCAAGAGGCGATAGCCAACGACTTTTCTCAATACGCCCAACTCCGCGACGCCGTCGGAGAACTACAGGGCCGCGAAGATCAAACGCCGGCGAGTCAGGTCCGGCTGGGCGTCTGCCTTTACCTGCTGGGACGATACTACAGGGCGATCGAAGTGCTTGCTCAGGCCGACGGCGGGGCAATGGCCGGCTACTATCGGGCCAAGTGCCACTTCGCCCGGCAAGAATACGCCGAGGCCGTCGAGCACTATAACGCCGCCGAGAGGGCCGGTTACAATTCGGACGAGTGCGCGCTGGGCAAGGCCGATGCGCTCCGCTGCAACGGCGACCCTGCCGCCGCGCTGAAAGTCTTGGACGCTCTTTCAGGCGCCGTCGAGCAAACGGCCGAATATCTCGCCCAGCGCGCGGCCACCGTCTCCGCCCTGGGAGGCAACAAAAAAGAGGTGGTGGCACTGTACGAAAGGGCGGTCGAAGTCGACAGAAACCACCCCGGCGCCCTGTTCGGATTGGCCTTGGAAAACGACCGCCACGGCAACGACGACGCGGCATTGGAGCTTTACAACCGCGCCGTGGGGCGCTTTCCGGCCCACGTCGGCTCGCTGATAAATCTCGGCCTGCTTTACGAGGATCGCGAGCAATACGACAAGGCCGCGCAGTGTTATCGCCGCATATTGGACGTTTTTCCCGACCATCCCCGGGCGCAGCTCTTCTTCAAGGACACCGAGGCGTCGCACGGCCAATACTACGACGAAGACGCGCAGAAGAAACGCGACCGCATGGGACAGGTGCTGAACATCCCGGTGACCGATTTCGAGCTTTCCGTCCGCAGCCGGAACTGTCTGCAAAAAATGGGCATTATGACCCTCGGCGATCTGTGCCGATGCACCGAATCGGATCTGCTTGCCAGCAAGAATTTCGGCGAAACCAGTTTGGTCGAGATCAAGGAGATGCTGACCACCAAGGGGCTGATGCTTGGTCAGTTCGTCCACGACCGGATGCCCGCCGACATGATCGAGACGGATTCTCTTTCGCCGGACGAGCAGGCGCTGTTGAACCGTCCCATTTCCGAGTTGAACCTTTCGGTTCGCGCCCGCAAGTGCATGACCCGACTGGCGATCAACACCCTTGCCGACTTGGTCCGCCGCACCGGCGACGACCTGTTGGAGTGCAAGAACTTCGGCGTGACCAGCCTGAACGAGGTCCGCGAGAAGCTCACCGCCTTGGGTTTAAAGCTACGCGGGGAGTAGCGCTAATAGTGTGCCGCGTTAAGTTTGCCAAGTTTGCCAGTCGCCACGGGCGGTTTGTCCACCCGCGTTTCCGACGCCTTTGGGCAAACCGGCGGCGGGCCAACACCACCCACTAGGGGGTGTGCTTTTCACGGTCTATCTTATGATTAATATACCCACGGTTAGGGTAGACTTTTCCCTTGCCCGAACGGCTGAGTTCTGTTACACTCTCGCCCCATTTTGATGCTCCTGTTTCGCCCGCGATAAGGAGGTCGCCGGTGTTGTCTAATTCGCCGATTCGCCGGAAATTGTTGCTGGGGCTGGCCCTATTGGTGCTGGTCGTGGCGATTCTCTCCGGCTCCGGATTGGCGGCCACTTACCTCTACCGCGATTTGGTCAACAGCCTCAGTTGGCGAGTCAGCGAGCTGCCGCTGGCGGCGGAGTTGAGCAATCGCGTTGGCGACCTGCGCATCACCATCGGCGAATTGCGTGGCCTCCGAGCCGACTCGTATTTGGGCGCCCAGGTGGATATGGTCCACGTGCGGGTATGGACCGCGCGCGACAGGTTTCGCTCTCAGTTAAGCAATGTCGAAGCGGCTTTGGAGCGCTATCGGGAGCAGTTGGCCGGCGAAGCCCGGGCCGATCCGCGGATGTCCGATCATCGCCGCGAGCACGAGACGTTGCGGAAGATCGAGAATCAACTGGAGCGCATTCGATCCACCAATCGGGACGAGGACTGGATGCTCGACAACCTGAAGATCGAATGGCTGGACGTGGAGTTGGAAAAGTTGCAGGTGCTGGCCGCCGAGTTGCCCGGCCATTTGCACTCGAAGCTGGCGGGTTTTTCCGACGAAGTCCGCGGCCAGTACGGCGTGCTGATCGTCAGCGCGTGGGCGGCCACCATGTCGGCCGGGTTGTTGTTTTTGCTGTTCGTCCGATTGTCCTATCGTTGGGTCTTTCGCCCGTTGAGGACATTGATCGCCGGTTCTCGCCGCGTGGCCGCCGGCGAGTTCGGCTATCGGATCCGGCTCGACGCCGAGGACGAGATGGCGGAGTTGGCCAAGGCCATGAACGATATGACGGCCCGATTTCAGGAAATCCGCGACGATCTCGACAGCCAGGTGCAAGAACGGACCAAACAGGTGGTGCGCAGCGAGCAGTTGGCCAGCGTGGGGTTCCTGGCCGCGGGCGTGGCCCACGAGATAAACAATCCGCTGGCTTCGATCGCCATGAGCGCCGAATCCCTGGAAGATCGCCTGAAAACCGCGCTGCCGGGCGACGACCCGCAGCGGAAGATCGTCGGCGACTATCTGCGAATGATCCAAAGCGAGGCCTTCCGCTGCAAGGGAATCACTGAAAAACTTCTCGACTTTTCCCGCATCGGACCGGGCCGGCGGGAAAGGACCGAGCTGGGAGGGCTGGTCCGCGACGTGATCGAAATGATCGGTCACCTGGGAAAATATCAACGGAAGCGAATCGAGTTCAACCCCGCCGAACCGGTGACGGCCAAGATCAATCCGCAGGAGTTTAAGCAGGTCGTCTTGAATTTGCTGAGCAACGCCCTGGACGGTTCGGAAGACGGCGGCGCGGTCCGCGTCGCCCTGGAGTCCCGCGACGGGAGCGCCGTGCTGGAGGTTTCCGACGACGGCTGCGGGATGACGCCCGAGGTCTTGGAACGCGTTTTCGAGCCGTTTTTCACCCGCCGCCGGGGCGGACGGGGGACCGGATTGGGACTCTCGATCACGTACCGAATCATCGCCGACCACGGAGGTGACATCGAAGCGCGCAGCGACGGCGAGGGCCGAGGCTCCACCTTCCGCGTCCGATTGCCGTTGGCCGACTCAAACAAGGAGAACGATTATTTCCACGCAAGAGCCGCATAAGCGTTTGAAGCTGTTGTTCGCCGACGACGAGAAATCGTTGCAGGAACTGATGCGCCTGGAACTGCCGAGAATGGGACACGAGGCGACTATTTGCCCCGACGGAAACACGGCCGTGGCCGCGTTGGAACGCAACACGTACGATTGCATCCTCGTCGATCTGGACATGCCCGGCCGCAACGGCATCGAGGTAATCGCCCGGGCCAAACAGCTTTCGCCCGACACGGAGGCCGTCGTGCTGACCGGCAAGTCGTCGCTGGAGACGGCCGTCGCCGCCTTGCGGCACGGCGCGTTCGACTACCTGACGAAACCGTGCAAACTGGTTGATCTCGATTCGCTGCTGCGCCGCGTGGCGGAAAAACGCGAGTTGACCTACAAATATCGGGCCTTGAAACAGCGGCTCCAACGGATCGAGGGGGCGGTGGACCTGGTCGGTGAATCGGAAGGCATGAGGGAGGTCTGCCGGTTGGTGGAAAAAGTCGCCCCCACCGAATCGACCGTGCTGATCCACGGCGAGACCGGGACGGGAAAGGAACTAGTCGCCCGCGCGGTGCACGATCAAAGCCTGCGGGCCGAGATGCCGCTGGTGCCGATCAACTGCGGCGCCCTGCCCGAAAACCTCATCGAAAGCGAATTGTTCGGCCATCGCAAGGGGGCCTTCACCGGGGCCGACGACCATCGCACCGGACTGCTGCAAGTGGCCAACGGCGGCACGCTCTTTCTGGACGAGATCGGCGAGTTGCCCAAGTCGATGCAGGCGAAGCTGCTGCGCTTCCTCGAAAGCGGCGAGGTCCGCCGCCTGGGTGAAAACGAGGCGTCGATCTGCGACGTGCGGGTGATCTGCGCAACCAATAGAGACCTGGCCGCGATGGTCGCCGCCGGCGAGTTCCGCGAGGATCTCTGGTTCCGCATCAACACGTTCGAGATACAACTGCCGCCGCTGCGCGAGCGGGTTGGGGACATCTCGCTGCTGGCGCGCCACTTGGCCGCGCGGTTCGGCGCGCCGCGGGCGAGCGAGAACGCGCTGTTTTCGCCCGAAGCGCTCGACGCGCTGGCCGCTCACACCTGGCCAGGCAACGTCCGAGAGCTGGCCAACGTGATCGAGCACGCCATGATCCTCTGCGATTCGCCCCCGATAAGGCCGGAACATCTGCCGCGGCGGTTCTTCGCCGAAACGACGGCCGCCCTCAACGCCCGGTCCTTCGAGACGCTGAATCTCCGCGATCTTGAGGCCCGCGCCATACGCGAGGCGCTCGACAGGCACAACGGCAACAAGCCGAGGGCCGCCGAGGAACTGGGCATCAGCCTGAAAACGCTGTACAACAAGCTGAACCAAGAAAACAAGGAAATCGCGGCATAGCGGGCCATTGAAAAATGCGCCGTCGGCTTGTCGGTACTACTGCCGCTCCGACAATTGTATAATGTCGGTCGTGAACGTCTATAGCTTTCTTGCCGACGCGGTCGTCCTTGCACACCTCGCCTACGTGGCCTTTGTCGTCGGCGGGCTGGGGGCAATTCTTCTCGGCATTTGCCTCCGCTGGCGCTGGGTGAAAAACTACTGGTTTCGGATAGTACATCTGCTGATGATCGCCGTGGTCGTCGCCGAGTCGCTCTGCGGGGTAATATGCCCGATGACGGACTGGGAAAGTATTTTGCGCGAGAAGGCCGGGCATCCGATCGAACAAAGCGGGTTCGTCGCCCGCTGGGCGCATGATCTGTTGTTCGTCGATCTCACGCCCGAGCAGATGACGATTTACTACGTCCTTTTCGGCGTCGCCGTCTTGCTGACATTCGTTCTGGCGCCGCCGCGGCGGCCCTGGCGAAAGCGGCCGTAGGACGACGTTTCAGACCGGCGCCTCCGCCGGCTTGTTTGGCGGCGTGCCGCCGGGCAATGCCAGACAAACCAGCAGTGGCGCACACAATAGCCCCTTAGAGGCTCTAACCAAACCATGCCGCCCTCACCCCCGGCCCTCTCCCGCGCGGCGGGAGCGGGGCGTATTGTTAGAGTCCCTTAATCCGATTCCAAAACACGTTTCGGGACAAGTTGCCAACCTCCCGTACAGTCTTGTTTTTCCGACGTAAAACGGATAGAATAATAATAGTCCTCTACCATGTTCGTGATGTCGGTGCGATAATTTGGTGAGCCGATACATGCCCGTTGGGCGCCGGAATTGAAGACCCCGGCCGCGTGTATAGCCGTCGACCGATTTTTTCGGCGGCGGATCACACAACCCGAGGTCCAGGTCGCCCCCTTAGCAATGACGGGCTCTCAAACAAGCGCCGCCACGGCATTGCGGTGGAGGGCTTTTTTTGTAATCGTTCACAGGGGACTGTCCCGATTTTCGCGGTTCACCGCGAAAATGGGACTGTCCCCCTCGGTGGTGAAGGGGACAGGCACA
>JAFGLH010000177.1 GCA_016928165.1 Pirellulales bacterium
CTCCCTTTGGGAGAGGGTTAGGGTGAGGGCCGATCGGCTGAAAAACATCGGAAGTTGACGATGCAATCCAAGCAGCCCTCACCCCCGACCACTCTCCCGCTTGCGGGAAAGGGGAGGTTTTTTTCAGAAAGAATGCGTTATGCAAGAAACGGTCCTTGTAACCGAACAGGAATATCGCAAGGCGGAAGCGATTTTTAGCGACCGCGAAGATTTCCGCGTCGAAGCGGCGGCCGGCGGCGAACGCGAGTTGGCCGAGGCGGTCGCTCGACGCGGTGCGCGGGCGGCGATCGTCGGCGTCGAGCGATACGAAGGGCCGCTCTACGAAGCGCTCGCCGCAACGGCCGGCGGACGCGGCGCGATCGTCGCCCGATTCGGCGTCGGCCATGACGGCATCGACAAGCGGCAGGCCGCCCGGCTCGGAATCTACGTAACCAACGCGCCCGGCGCTTTGGACGCCAGCGTGGCCGAACACGCGATGTGGCTCATCGGGGCGTTGGCCCGCCGCGTCTGCCGGCTCGAGTCGCTGCTGCGCGGCGGCCGTTTCGCCTCGACTTCGGGCATCGAGGTATGCGGCAAAACGTTGGGAGTCGTCGGGTTCGGCGCGATCGGCCGTCGCGTGGCGCGGATCGCCCGGCTGGGGTTCGGCATGAAAATCGCCGCCGCCGATTGCCTAAGCGAGGCCGAACTGGAAAAACGCGAAGGTCGGCCGATCGCCGACTTCATGGCCGCCGAAGGGCTGGAATTTTACACCGACCGACTAGACGATCTCCTTGCCCAATCCGACATAGTCAGCCTGCACGTCGCGGCCACGCCGCAAACGCGGAACCTAATCGACGCCGATCGCCTGCGAACGATAAAGCTGGGCGCGATGCTCGTTAACACCTCTCGCGGGTCGGTCGTCGATGAGGCGGCCCTCTACGACGCCGTCGCCTCCGGCCATCTCGGCGGGGCGGCCCTCGACGTGTTTCAAGTCGAGCCTTATCGACCCGTTTCCGCCGAAAAAGACCTTCGCAAACTGGATCGCGTCGTGCTGACGCCGCACATCGGCTCGAATACCGCGGAGGCCAACAACCGCATGGCCGCCGCGTGTCTGAAGAACGTCGCCGCCTTCTTCGCCGGCAAGTTTGACGAGTTGACCCAAGTCGATCGTTAAAGCCGGTCTAATGCGCGTTTCTCGCCACGCGAGGCCGTCGCTCAATGCACCCGCTGGCCGGGCTTCGCGCCGCTGTCGGGCGAAAGGAGATAGACCTCGCCCCCTCCGCCGCCGGAGGCCACGATCATACCCTCGCTGACGCCGAACTTCATCTTGCGCGGGGCCAGGTTGGCGACGCAGATGACCAACCGGCCGACCAGGTCCGCCGGCTCGTAGACCCCCTTGATGCCGGCAAAAACGTTCCGCCGGTTCTCGCCGCCGAGGCCCAGGGTAAGACGCAACAGTTTCTTTGCCCCGGGCACGTCCTCGGCCGCGACGATTCGGGCCACGCGGAGATCGACCCTGGCGAACTCGTCGAAACTAATCTCGGCGGCCAGCGGCTCGGCCAGCAGGGCGGCGTCGTTGTCGAAGGGAACGCTCTCCGGGCCTTCCTCCTCGTCCGGCGTCCGGCTGGCAACGACCATCGCCTCGACGCGCTTCGGATCGACCCGCTGCATCAGGTGCTCGAACTTGTTGACAGCCGTGCCCAGCAGCGGTTTTTGCGATTGGTCCCAAGAGGCGATCGGCTCGCCGAGAAGTTCGCCGGTCTGGCGGGCCAATCGCGGCAGCACCGGGGCCAAATAAACGGCCAACTGGCGGAACAGATTCAGCCCGACCGTGCAGACGTCGCGGAGCCGGTCGGCCTGGGCAGGGTCTTTGGCCAGGTTCCAGGGGGCCTGTTGCTCGACGTACTGGTTGGCCCGGTCGCCGGCGGCCATAATGATCCGCATCGCCCGCGCGTAATCGCCTTTTTCGTAGGCCCCGGCAATCGCCCCGCCGTCGGCGGCCGCCTTCTCGAATAGCCCTCCGTCGTCGGGGTATTCGGCCGAAAGCCCGGTCCGCCCGGCGAAACGCGCGGTCCGGCTGGCCAGATTCACCACGTTGCCGACCATGTCGGCGTTCACCTTGGCGATGAACTCGTCGAAGTTCAGGTCGATGTCGTCCATTCGCGAGGTCAACTTCGAGGCGTAATAATACCGCAGGTACGCCGGATCGAGGTCTTTCAGATAGGTCGAGGCGAGGATGAACGTGCCCTTGCTCTTCGACATCTTCTCGCCGTCGACGGTCAGGAAGCCGTGGATATGCACCCGCTCGGGCAGGCTGAACCCGGCGGCCTTGAGCATCGCCGGCCAGAAGAGCGTGTGAAAATATGTAATATCCTTGCCGATGAAGTGGTGGATTTCGGTCTCCGGGCTGCGCCACCAATCGTCGAACCGCTCGCCGTGCTTTTCGCACCACTCGGCGGTCGAGCCGATGTAGCCGATCGGGGCGTCGAACCAGACGTACCAATAGTTGCCCGGGCTGTCGGGTATCTCGAAGCCGAAATACGGGGCCGGCCGCGAGACGTCCCAATCGCGCAGCGGCTCGCCAAGGAAGTGCCCCTTCAGGTAGTTGGCCACCTCCGGCTGCAAGTGCTCGCCTCCTTGCGTCCACTCGTCGAGGAAACCGTGCAGCTTCTCGATGTTGACGAACAGGTGGTCGGCCTTGCGGACCTCGGGCGCGGTGTTCGAGAGCGTGCTGACCGGATCGATCAGATCGGTCGGGCTGTAGTGCGCACCGCAGCGGTCGCAGCTATCGCCGTATTGGTCCGGGGCCTTGCATTTCGGACATGTCCCCTTGACGAACCGGTCGGCCAGAAACGTGCCGGCCTGGGCGTCGTAGAGTTGGGTGACTTCCTTCTCTTCGATAAAATCCCCTTTGCGGAGCGCGGCCCAAATCTGGCCGCAAAACCCGCGCGTGGCCGGGCTGTTCGTGCTGCCGTAGTGGTCGAACTCGATGTCGAAGGCCTTGAAATCGGCCACGTGCGCGCTTTTCATCCGGGCGATCAGTTCTTCTTCGCCGAGGTCTTCCTGCCGGGCGCGGATCATAATTGCCGTGCCGTGCGTGTCGTCGGCACAGATGTAAACGCAACGCCGGCCGCGGAGTTTTTGGAAGCGGACCCAAATGTCGGTCTGAAGGTATTCGACCAGATGGCCGATGTGGATATGTCCGTTGGCGTATGGCAACGCGCTGGTGACCAGTAGGCGACGCATATCGAGGCTCCGTTGTTATGATGTCGAGGGGGTATTGTAGAGCATAAGCCCGGCTGAGACAAGGCTTTACACTTCCCCCGGCAAGATGGTGAAATATTATAATGAAAGGTTTTTATCGTGCAGGCATCTTTGGAAAACGAAAAACGGGACATTACTGATTTTGGCAAAATAGCGGCCGTCCAATAATTACTGTTGCGGAAGTTGGCCATAAACTGCGTTCGATCGTCGACGCGTTAGTGTAGTGCCGCGTGGAATAATTCTTGAGATTGAACTCGCCAGTGGCGGGCGGTAGGATTAGTTTGCCGGATATTCCGGCTGGCGATCTTTGAAAATTTGCGGGCGGTGATCGGGTAAGCGTTCACAGGGGACTGTCCCCCTCGCGGTGAAAAGGACAGGCACATTTTTCGCCCTTGAAAGGGCGAAAAAATGAACCAGTCCCCGGCCCGTGAACGGTTACGTGCTCGGCGGCCGGTGGCCGGAATGGGGGTTTCAGTTATCAGTATTCAGTTGTCAGTTTCTGAAAGCTAATAGCTGACCGCCGAAGCCCCCCACCGTCGGCAATCGACCAGTCCCGAGCACACCAGCAGAGGGGTGCTAAAATTGGAAATTTTGAATCTTGCTGACCAACTGGAGCAGTGGTCAGTGGCCGGCGGTCGGAATGGTGGTTTCAGTTATCAGTTGTCAGTTTCTGAAAGATGATAGCTGATAGCCGACCGCCGACAGCCACCTTGGAGGGGATTTTGGGGGGTATAAATTGGAAATTCGAGATTTTGATGACCAACATCTGAAGTAGCCGGTGGCCGGTGGTCAATGGTGCGTGCAAGCACGCACCCTACCGCTTGCCGAAAAGGGCTTGCCGCGAGATTGACCGATTTTTGCGAATGGGATATAATCAGCCGCCGCTGCCTGGGACCATACGGCCCGTCGGGCAGAAATCGACAAATGGATTTGTCGGGGTGGAAGCCAGCCTTTCGCCCGTTTCTCCACAAACGCGAAATGGATTTCGCCGGGATTTCCAGGCAGGAGCCAGCGGTGTCTAGCGGCTCGTTCGACGCCAAGGAGCGGATCAAGCAAGAGGTCGATATCGTCGATCTCGTCGGCAGCTATATCCAGTTGCGACGTCAAGGGCGGAATTACGTCGGACTCTGCCCCTGGCACGACGATACGCGCCCCAGTCTGCAAGTCAATCCCGAGCGGCAGTCGTTCAAGTGTTGGGTCTGCGACATCGGCGGCGACGTGTTCAGCTTCGTGATGAAGATCGAGGGGGTCGAGTTCCGCGAAGCGCTGGAGATGCTCGCCGAGCGGACCGGGATCGAACTGGAAAAACCGCGCCGCAAGATTCCCGCCCAGGGCAAAGCCGAAAGCGAATCGGCCGATGTCCCGCCCGATAAACGGACGCTATTGCAGGCGGCGGCCTGGGCCGAGCGGCAGTATCACCGCTGCCTGCTCGATTCGCCCGAGGCCGAGCCGGCCCGAAAATATCTCGAACAACGCGGCATAACGCCGCAGAGCGTCGAGCGGTTCCGGCTGGGCTTCTGCCCGTTGGAGCGCGATTGGATCCTCCGCGGCGTCGAAGGAATCGTCGAACCGAAGCGGATCGAGCGCCGCAAACAGTTGTTGGAGGCGGTCGGCATCCTCGCCCGATCGCCGGAGGGCGGAATTCTCTACGACCGATTCCGCGGCCGGTTGTTGTTCTCGATCCACGACCCTCAAGGCAGACCAGTCGGCATCGGCGGACGGTTATTGCCCGAAGCCGAGGGGGACAGCCCCATTTCCGCTACGCGAAAATCGGTGCAGTCCCCTTCCCGTGCGAAGTACGTCAACTCGCCGGAGACGATGCTGTTTACCAAGAGCAAACTGCTCTACGGGCTGGACCTCGCCCGCGAGGAGTTGCGAAAGACCCGCACGGCGTTGGTCATGGAAGGCTACACGGACGTCATCATGGCCCATCAGTTTGGCTTCACCAACGCGGTGGCGGTGCTGGGGACCGCGTTGGGCGAGTCGCACGTGAGGCTGTTGAAGCATCACGCCGATCAAATCATTTTGGTTCTCGACGGCGACGAGGCGGGGACGCGCCGGGCGAACGAAGTCCTCGAATTGTTCGTCGCCCAACAGACCGACCTGCGGATACTGACCTTGCCCGAGGGGCTCGACCCCTGCGACTTCCTCCGGCAGCGGGGCGCGGAGGCGTTCTCCGAGCATATCGAGACGCGTGCGGTCGACGCCCTGGACCATGCTTTTGCGACAAAAACACGCGACATCGACCTGGATCGCGACGTTCATGGGGCGAGCCGGGCGCTGGAGGAGATGATTTCGATCATCGCCCGCTCGCCGCGGTTGCGTTCGGACACGACCGGCGAGGCGCGATTCCGCGAGGAAAAGATATTGCAGCGGATCGCGGCCCGCTTTCGCGTTGACGAGCGCGACGTGCGGCGGCGGTTGACGGCGCTGCGGCGGAGCCAGTCCGCAAAGCCGCAACCGGCGGTCGCGCCCGAGAAGGATGATGCCAAACCGCAAGCGGCCATTGATCCCTGGGAGCGGGAACTGTTGGAACTGATCGTCGCCCGGCCGGAATGCATGGCACGGGCGCGGGAGCGAGTCGCCCCCGAGCGGTTTCAATCGCCGCTCTGCCGGGAGATTTTCGAGACATGCTGCCGGCTGGACGACGAGGGAACCGTGCCCGCGTTCGATCGGCTGATGCTCCAATTCGACCGTCCGGAGTTGAAAAACCTGCTGGTCGACTTGGACGAGACGGGTCAATCGAAGGGCCGGCAGACGGCCGATGCGGAGACCCTTTTGGACGAATTGACGCGAACCATGAATCGAAAGGAGGCGGAAAGGCAGCGTCCGGCGCATATCGTTACGCTCCGCGAGGGAGGGCTGGATATCCGCCAACAAGCGACGATGCTTGAAGAGATCATCCGCCGAAAACGCGAACAAAAATAAGTTGCGATATTGTCTCTCCTCTCCCTTTGGGAGAGGGGGCTGCATTTGCTAACTCTCTCTCAAAGGGAGAGGAGGCCGATCCGACACACCCGGCGCGGCATTTCCAAGCTTACGGAAGGGCTCGGATGCCTCGAACCGGAGAGTAGTTGATACGCCAGCGCGCGGGAAGCGCGAAAGGAGTGCGAAGGTGGACCTTTTCGACAAGGATTTCCAGGAACTAGTCGCCCGGGGGAAGTCGCAAAGTTATCTCACATACGACGAGGTGAACGACTACCTGCCCGACGAAGAAGTCAACCCGGAAAAACTCGACAATCTGTTGATCGCCCTGGAGGAGGAGGGAATCGATCTTGTCAGCGAGCCGCCCGCGCCGGAATTCTACGACGCGGCGGAGCGCTCCATAACGGAAGGGGCCGACGACGGAATCGCGACCGACTTGAACGCGGTCCCCGGCGCGGCCGATCAGCCGTCGCTGCCGCCCGAGCCGATCAAGTTCAGCAGCGATCCGATCCGCATGTATCTCAGTCAAATGGCCGAGATACCCCTGTTGACCCGCGAGCAGGAAATCTCGCTGGCCAAGAAGATCGAGGTCACGCGAAAGCGGTTTCGACGAACGGTGATCGGTTGCGCGGCGGCGAAGCGCGCGACGGTCGGCACGTTGGTCAAGGTCTTCAATGGGGCGTTGCCCTTCGACCGCACGATCAAGGTTTCGTTGACCGAGCGGCTCACCAAGGAGCAAATCCTCGCCCGCATGCCGCACAACCTGAATACCATCTCCCGCCTGATGGAGGAAAACGAGCGAGATTTCAATTTGCTCTTGCGCAAGAGCGCGCAAGTAGAAGTTCGCCATGAGGCCCGCAAACGGTTCATCCGCCGTCGGCGCAAGATGCTCACCCTGATCGAGGAACTGAGCCTTCGCACCCGCCGAGTGCAGGCGATGATGCGTTTGCTCGAACAGCCGCTCGGGCGAATGGAGGAAATCCGCCGCCAGCTTCGTCTCCTGCTCGACAACGAGGCAACCCGCGCCAAGCGGACGCGGCTCCGTCGAGAACTCCGAGACCTGATGGTGATGACGCAAGAGACGCCCCGCAGCCTGCAAAACCGCTGTGCGCAGATGCGGCGCCAATTTCAGGACTACGAACGGGTAAAACGCGAACTGTCCGGCGGAAACTTGCGGCTGGTCGTGTCGATCGCCAAAAAATACCGCAATCGGGGGCTTAGCTTCCTCGACCTGATACAGGAAGGAAACACGGGGCTGATGCGGGCGGTGGACAAGTACGAATACCGCCGCGGATTCAAGTTCTCGACCTACGCCACCTGGTGGATTCGCCAGGCGATAACCCGGGCGATAGCCGATCAGGCCCGGACCATACGCATCCCCGTTCACATGATCGATGTGCTCGGCAAGCTCCGTTCGGCCGCGAAACGGCTCCAGCAGAAGATGGGCCACGAGCCGTCAACCGAAGAAACGGCCGTCGAGGCCGGCCTGACGCTCGACGAAGCCCGCCGGGTTTTGGCTATGGGAAAACATCCGATAAGCCTTGACCGACCGGTCGGAGAAAGCGAAGATAGTAGTTTCGGCGAGTTCATCGAAGACGGTGGACTCCCCCGACCCGAAAAAGCCGCCGGAAATGAACTGCTCCGCGAAAAAATCGACGACCTGCTCAAAACGCTCACCTACCGCGAGCGCGAGATTATCCGCTTGCGATACGGGCTGGGCGACGGATATACCTACACCCTCGAAGAGGTGGGGCGAATCTTCAAGGTCACTCGCGAGCGGGTACGCCAGATCGAGGCCAAGGCGGTCAAAAAGTTGCAGCACCCCGTACGCAGCCGTCAACTCGAGGGGTTCGTCGAACAAGCGGGCTTGTTCAAGTATGCCCCCGACCCCGATTTCGCTCCCGAGCTGGAGCGAGCGGCCGGTTGAAGCCAGCCGTTGCCCACAAGCCCACGGGTTGCAGCCCGTGGGCTTTTTTCGTTTCTTGAATGTTCACCGATTTTTTTATGTACTTGAAACGAACTTCCAGATAATGTATTTCAATAGAAGAGAACTTCAAACATTCATCCCCTGGCAGTACGCGCCCCCTTCTAAGGGCGGGGCAGCCGAGCCCAGGGGATTTGCTTTTCTTGGAGGTTCGCCATGCCGACGGCAATTCTGATCGACGGTGGCTTTATCCTCCACCGCTATAGAAAGATACGCGGATCAGTTTCTCCCGAGACGGCCGCCAAAGACCTTCATCGGATGTGTCTCGAACATCTCCGCCGGCAACGCACGAAACGGCGGCTTTACCGGATATTTTTCATGATTGCCCGCCGCTTTCCAAAAAGGCCCATAATCCCGTATCAAATTGTGCCGTTGATTTTTCACAAACCCTTACCGCGAAATGGAGGTTGGCTTTTCACGAAGAACTGCGAAAGCTGCGTAAGATGGCGTTGCGACTCGGATACCTCAATCAACAAACCGCCCACTGGGTGCTCGAACCATTTGTGTTTGACGCACTGATGAAGAAGTCAATGCGTTGGGAAAACCTCAAAGAAGAACACGTGAGATACGACTCGCATCAAAAGGGCGTTGATATGCGGATCGGACTGGATATTGCCTCAATGGCCTTCAAAAAGCAAGTCGATCAAATCATTCTCGTTGCCGGCGACAGCGATTTTGTTCCTGCGGCAAAACTCGCTCGCAGAGAAGGAATTGATTTCATTCTCGATCCGATGTGGGCGAAAATCCGTCCCGATCTACACGAACATATTGATGGATTGCATTCGGTTTATTAACGCGCAATGCTACAGTCGGCAAAGCAGGTCCGAGATAGTAAACGAAACGATTCAGACGCATTGAATACTGAACATCCGGAGGAACATATATAATTGACGCCGTAAAATAACACTTACAGTTTCATCGACACCATGTCCGTTTTGAACATTCTACTTTTACTTTAGATCCCATGTCATCGACTACGCCAAACGTCAGCGTTTCCGTACTCCGCACTTTGCACCGCATCCATCGCCAGCTTGCCGACCTGAAGGGGCGGCTCGAGCGAGGCCCGCGGCAGGTCAGCGCGGCGGAAGCCAACTCTAAACGCCAAGAAGAACTGCTGGAAAAGACCCGCGCGGAGTCCAAAAAGCTCCGCATGGCGGCCGACAATAAACAACTCCAGTTGAAATCGGGTGAAGAGAAGATCAAGAATCTCCGTTTGAAGCTCAACGCCGCTTCCAGCAACCGCGAGTACCAGGCGCTTCTGGACCAGATCGCCGTTGACGAGATGACCAACAGCGTATTGACCGACGAGATACTGGAGGCCCTTGAACAATCCGACGCCTTCGAGAAGAACATTGCCGCGGCCGAGGCCGCCCTGGCCGCCGCCAAACAAAAGGCGGAAAAAGTCCGCGGCGAAATTGCCGAGCAGGCGCCGCGCTTGCTGGCGGACGTCGAGCGGCTGGAGGCCGAGCTGCGCACGACCGAGTCGGAACTTCCCGGCGACGTGCGGGACCTTTATCAGCGAGTGGTGCGGCAGCGGGGTGAAGACGCCCTGGCGGCGGTCGATAATCAATGCTGCGGCGGCTGCAATCAGCAGGTGCCCTTGAATCTATACACGAAAATTATGCTCGGCCAGCCGGTAAGCTGCAAAACCTGCGGCCGGCTGCTCTATCTGCCGGAGTAGATGAGCAAAACATCGGGGGTCAGAGGAAAAGGACGGGATGGCGGTTGAACTGCCGTCCCAACACGATTGTATTTCCCACGCCAAAACCGCGATGCACTACTGTTCTTGCTCCGCTTCGTGGATTACCTCGGCTATTTCGCGGCGGTTGCCGAAGTAGTAGAACGCCCCCAACGCGGCGATCAACACCGAAATCAACCGATAGACCAGCGAGACGACCAATCCCTGGCCTTGGGCGATGGCCGCGCCTGCGACGGGGATATTTGCATAGAAATAATCGAGCGCGAACTCGGTCGGCCCCACCGGCACGGGAATCACCTGAACGGCCGCGCTAAGCGGCATAATGACGAAATGCTGCGCCATCGTGGGATGATTGCCCGGCAATCCGCAGGCGATCAGATAGCAGCCGACGGCGAACAGCCCGTGGACCCCGACGGTCATTGCCGTCGCAAGAATCAATACGCGGGGCCGGCGATTGTACATCCGCACGGCGTTGATCAGGCTTTCCAACGGCGGCCCGGCCCGTGGAATGCGTCCCACGGCGCGGACCGCCGGTCCGACCCACCTTTCGGGCCCCATCACGAAGCCCAATCCCAATGCCCCGACGGCGGTCAAACCGAATGTAACCCAACAAATATCGTCGATATCCGCCGCTTCGATCCGCCAAAAACCGGTCAAGAGGATCGCCGCCGAGGCCACGATGAAAAGAATGTAGAGGCCGATCACGCGGTCGACCAACACCGAGGCCAGCGCCTTGGCGCGGTGGTTGGGTTGTTCGTGATCGAGCATCACGGCCTTGACCAGGTCGCCGCCGACGATCCCCAATGGGGCCAGGTTGAACAAATAACCCCAAAAGCCGATGCGGATGGCGTCGGAAAATCGGCATGGTATTTCCAACGCCCTGACGAGATACCACCAGCGGATGAACGTCAACAGGACGGCCGCTGCGCAGGCCGCCCAGGCTGCGGCCAGGATGCCCCAATGCTTCGGCTGATCGACGAGATTGGCGAAGGCGTTGGCCTTTTCTTCGCCGTGGGTGGCGTCCCAGACCAGGTAACCAAGAATGGCCGCCGAAACGGCGATCTTCAGCAGTGTGATGAGGAGTCGTTTCAAATTATCGGTGGTCGGTTATCGTTATTACCACGGCCCGAGGTTCCACAGTCCCAGGCTCCACGTCACTGATGCCAGCCAGCAGACGCCGCAGATTTGCATGGAAAGCGAGCGGTAGGCGACGGCCACCGGCGATCCGCCCGTCCCGTTGATGTGGGTCATACGGAGATAATTCAGGATACCGTAAGCCACAAAAGGCATGGACGCCATTTCGCGGCCTCGATGCAGCGCGCCGATCACTTCGATGCAATACAGCGCATAGGCCAGCATCGCCACGCTCGCGCAAATGCTCACCGCCTGGTCGAGAAACGCCTTGTCGTATCCTTTAAGGCTGGGGCGATGTTCCGCAACCGTTTCCCCGCTCAGGTCGGCACGGCGCTTGACGAATCCTATGAACATCGCCAGCGTGCCGGTGCAGAGCAACAACCAAGGCGAAGGCGAGGCGTCCACCAATGCGCAGCCGATCAACACGCGAATCACGAAACCCGAGCAAAGTAGAAAGACGTCCATCAGCGGGACGTGTTTTGCCCCAATACAATATGCAATGTTGATCAACGAGTAGCAGATTGCGTATATCGTAACGAGCGGTCTGCCGACAACAAGAAGAAACCCCAATCCCGCGCAGAGCAATACAATCATCTGAATCATGGCGGCCCGAGGGGCGACAAGACCCGCGGCAATCGGCCGGCGGCGCTTCCTCGGATGCAGTCTATCCGCCGCGGCGTCTCGCAAGTCGTTGAACGTGTAAATCGCCGAGTTGATCAGGCAAAAACCAGCCAAGCCAAGCAGGAAGACGAGCGGTTCGAGTTTCGCCCCCGCCGCCAGCGCAAACGGGACGGGCAACACCACGAAGGCGTTTTTTATCCAGTCTTGCGGTCTAGCCAGGCGGATGTAGGCAAACATAGGGCGGTGAAGGGGACAGTCGCATTTTTCGCCCTTGAAAGGGCGAAAAAATGAGCCAGTCCCCGGCCAGTGAACGGTTACCTTTGCACTTTGCGCGACCAACGATCGCGGCTTTATAATGTTGTCAAAACTCGATTCTTCTCATTACCAGTCGCGGCAGGTTGCGAATTACGAACATCACGCCGCGCCAGGCGGCCGGGGCATAAACTACGGGGCGGCCGCGGTCGATCGCCCTGAGCACGCGGCGGGCAACGGCCTCCGGCTCGCCGGCAAACGGGGGCGGTTTTAGACCGGCCGTCATTCCGGTTTTCACGAATCCCGGTTTTACGCAGACTGTCCTCAACCCCCGCGAACGAAACTTGTGGTCCAGTCCTTCCAGATATTGCGAAAGCCCCGCCTTCGCCGCCCCGTAGAGGATCACCGGCTTGCGGCCCCGCTCGCCGGCCACGGAACTGAAGACGCACAGCGTTCCGCCAGTTTTTTCCAGCAATCGTCGCCGCGATTCCTCGCAAAAGAGGACCGTGTTGGTGAAATCGGCCGCCAGCAGGCGGGCCGCCAACTGCGGATCGTTTTCCATTTCCTCTTGCGGGGCCATTACGCCGGCCGTGACCACCACGGCATCAAAACCCTCCAATTCACGCTCCGCTTTCTCCAACGCCGGCGCGAAGCTCTCCGGCTGCAACAGGTCGCAGAACGCCGTTGCAACCGGCCCCTGCGCGCCGCGGATTTCCAGGTCTCGCGCCGATCGCTCCAAGTCTTCCGCCGAGCGGCCGAGCAGACAAAGCCGGTCTCCGCGGGCGGCCATCAGGCGGGCCAATGCCCGACCCATTCCTTTCGTTGCTCCAAACAGCACGGCTTTCATGCGCGGTCTCCTAATAATCGGACCGATTGGGCGCTGCGAATGCGAAGCTCCGGATCCCACTTTCTCCGCACCGCGGTGAACTTCTCCAAACGAGGCTCCATCGCGCGAAAATGTTCCGCTCGGGTGAAGGTGTCTTTCGTCAGGTAGATTCGGCCCCCTTCGGCGATGACAAGCTCGTTGAGGCGATCGACTATTATTTGGGTTTTTGACGGGTGGATGGGAAAATCCATAGCGATCGACATTCCCGAACGCGGGAACGACAGCACCCCTTTTCCCTCGGCCCCGCAGTCCTTGATGACGCACAAGAAGCCCATCCCTCCGGCGGAAACGAACAACTCGAGGAACCGTCGGGCCGGGCCGTTGTCGTCCGCGTGCGGCAAAACGCATTGATACTGAGTGAAGCCGCGCCGGCCGTAAATCAAGTTCCAGTCGTCCAACGCGTCGAGCGGATAGAAAAAGGCGTCGGGATGCAAAATGCCGCGGCGTACGTGCTGAAAATGCTTCCAATAATAAGCTAGATTAAACGCTTTCATGCTCGGTTTGCACAAGGCGACGGCGGGGAATTCGAACGGCACGCGGATGCGGCCCTTCCGCGACGGCGGTTTAGTCGGCGCTTCCTCGGGCCGCGCCCAACGACCTTTCATCAATATCCCCCGTCCCAAATGGTCGCCGCGAGCCAGACAATCGACCCATCCGACGGTCATCGGCCAATCGCGGGCGGCCTCTTTCAGGCCGGAGACCATCAGATCAAGGTTTTTAATCCGCTCCGATTCACCCCAAATCCAGGGCGAAGCGATTCGCCGCATGGTAAACTCGACTTCGAGAATGTGGCCGGTCAGACCCATGCCGCCGATCGTAGCGCGGAACAACTCCAGCTCGCTGGAATCCGAACATTCGACGATCCGTCCGTCGGCAACGCGGATTTTTAGACCGCGTACGTGCTCGCCGAAGCAGCCGTCGACGTGGTGGTTTTTGCCGTGTACGTCAGAGGCCGCCATTCCGCCGAGGGTGACAAACTGCGTGCCCGGCGAAACGGGCACGAACCAGCCGCGATGGAGAAAAATGCGGTTCAAATCGAACAGCGACGCCCCCGCCTCGGCCCGCAATACGCCCGAGTCCGGATCGAAATCCAACAGCCTGTCGGCTGCGGTTGCGTCGGCCACCGGCGTCTCGGCCCCGGCCGGCAGCGACGAGTCTCCATAGGACCGCCCCAGGCCGCGCGTGAGCGAGGCCGATTCCGTCGCTGACGCGAGATCCTCCGACTTGAAAACCAAACCGTCCACCATAGGGAAACGTCCCCAACCGCTGATTTTCGACCGATACGGTTTTGGCATCATAAGCGTCGTTCAAGTTCGCGCCGCATTCAGCGGACGACAGTCAGTGCCTTATCGCCCGTCTGGCGGACAACCAAGACCGTCGACGAAGTCTTTATATCTTCCGATATATCGGCCCTGCCGGAACGGTCGTGGTCCACGTCAACTCCGGGGAAGTAGACCCTCACCATGTTTCCGTAATATATGGAAGCCCACATCTTGTCTGAAAGTCCGAGAAAAACGATCTTCCGATATTGAGAGTTATCGAGATGCGGAGCGATTTTCTCGTACGCATACCGCGAATAATCGGCCTCGTGCAGCGCCGGCGAGGCACGGTTGCGGACGCCGCTGCGGATCGTCCATCCGGCAAATCCGACCCATGCCGCGAAGGCTAGAACGGCCGCGCCGGATGCGAGTTTAGGCCAATAACGAATCCGCATTGCCGTGGGATATTCCCGAGCATGCGGCGACAGCAGGCGGTTATGCAATGCGCCGACGGCCAACGCGGCCAACAACGATAATCCGATCACGCTGAAATGGGCATAGTACAACTGCAATACCCAAGGATACTTGGTGAACGCGAAAATAGCGGCCGGCAACACCCACAATGAAAGGCCCCAAACGACATATTCGCCGATTCGACCGCCCTTTCGCCGCAAGACGATCGCCACGGCCGCCAACGCGGGCGCGATCGACAGCCACCAAGATGATCGGGGGATTGAATTTATCGCCGCGGGTAAAACGGCGATCACGCTGTCTTCCAGTACGGTTTTACCGCGTAAAAGGTCGAGCTGCATTTCCCCAGCCGGATCGCCCGACGTGATTGAGATCAATTTCCAAGTTGGAAGATATACCGCGACGATGGCGATCAAGACCACGGCTAGTTTCCACTCGTACGGGGCGAACGGTCGGCGGCCGGCGAATTTTCGGGCAGCGATCCACGCCAAACAGGCCGGCGCAAATACAATGCAGGATTCCTTGCACAACAAGCCGCAGAGAAACACAACGCCGACGATCCACATCATGCGGCGTCCGGCCAGGGCGTCGCCTTCGTCGGCGCGCTTCATATAGACGTCGGCCGCCCATAGTCCGAGCACCAGAAACAGCGCGGCGGATACGTCAATGCCGCCGGCGATCCAGGCCAGCGTGTAGAGATGGGTCTTGGAAAAAGCGTATAAGGCGGCCCCGGCCAGGGCTGCCGGAGTCGAGCGGGTCAACCCTTGCAGCCAATAGTACAAAGCGCCGACCGTCGCCAAGAAAAGAAGCAAATAGGTAAAATGATGCCAAAATGGACGCAAACCAAAAACCGACATGTTCAACAGCGGCAACCAGTAGGTCGACAGCGGGCGAAAAAAACAGAATCCCCGCAACATTCGAGCGTTGGGCATAGGCTGACCGGCGACGGCCAAACATCCGAAATCGTCCTGAACGAAAAAGACGTTCAATGTTTCCCAATAACAAAGTGCCGTCAACAGCAGCAGCAGTAGGCACGGCAACGCGAACCAATGCATGCCATGCTTGTTGAATACGCCGAGCAAATGGCGCCGCGCCGGGAGGCACGCACCGGTCGTTGTCATTCGGACTTCTCCGCCATAATCACCCAAGCCGCCTATAGTGCCGAATATTCCACCCCGCAGGTTATTGATTCCTGCTGGAATAATGTGGCGAACGATACAAACAGCGACGGAGTATAGAGATATATGTCGGATTGGGTCAATCCCATAAAGACCGTCCATGCTTGGCGTTTCATCCAGATTGTGAAAAATCTATATATTATATAGACATCTCTCGCATTTGTTTCCCCCCCCTTTTTTCTGGGGTATGATGTTAGAGAGAGACTATGCTTAGAAAAGTCCAGCAATGAACGATTTGATTGGCAAAGACGGCAAAATCGGCGATCTGAGAGATTTGATCGACGAGAATGTATGCCGCGAGTTGGCAATATACCCTCTTCCAGTTGGATTGAGGATTTCAGTAGTCGTTCCCGTCTTTAACGAGAAGGGGACGGTCGAGGAGATTGTCCGCCGCATCCGATCCGTACCGATTCCAAAGGAGATCATCCTGATCGACGACGGCAGCACCGACGGCACCCGCGAGTTGCTCTCCTCGATGGATTGTCGGGATGACCTGAAAATCGTTCTGCACGACCGCAACCGAGGCAAGGGAGCGGCGCTGAGAACCGGCTTCCAACACGTTGCCGGAGACATAGTCGTCATTCAAGACGCCGATTTGGAGTACGATCCGTCGCAGTATCGCCGGCTGATTCAACCGATCGTCGAGGGAGTCGCCGACGTGGTATACGGTTCGCGTTTCGTTCCGGTCGGACCGCACCGGGTGCTCTACTATTGGCATTACGTGGGCAATCGATTGTTGACGACGCTTTCGAACATGTTCACCGACTTGAACCTAACGGACATGGAAACCTGCTACAAAGTGTTCCGTCGCGAGGTCGTCGAGGCCATTGCGCCGACTTTGAAAGAAAACCAATTCGGCATCGAACCCGAATTGACATGCAAGATCGCTCGGCGAAAATACCGAGTATACGAGGTCGGGGTCAGTTATTTCGGGCGGACTTACGAAGAGGGAAAAAAGATCGGAATGGCCGATGCCCTGCACGCTTTTTGGTGCATATTTCGATATTGGCTGAAGGATTAGTGGTTAGCGGCCAACGGCGGGAAAAATATAAAGGCCGCCGACTAGCCACTGGCCGCCAACCGCCAACAAAAATGCTCCGCATTTTTACGCCACATTACCGCGTCGGTAGGGTCTGGGAGCTGACGCCCGAGCGGCTTCAGCAATGGGGACTTCGCGCCTTGCTATTGGACGTGGATTGCACGTTGACGCGCTACAGCCAAGGCGAGGCACTTCCCGAGGCCACGGCGTGGATCGAACAACTTCGCATTTCGGGTTTCCAGCTATGTTTGGTCTCGAACGGCATGGGCGCGCGAATCCGCGGTTTTGCCGAGCGGCTCGAATTGCCCTGCGTCGCCAAGGCGATGAAACCGTTGCCTTGGGGTATTCGGCGGGCGTTGCGAATGTTGAAGGCCGAGCATTCACAAACGGCGATCGTCGGCGATCAACTATTCGCCGACGTGATGGCCGGCCGGCTGGCCGGCATTCGCAGCATATTGGTCGAGCCGATCCATCCCGAGGAGGAGCCTTGGTATACCCGCATGAAGCGGATTCCCGAGCGGTTTTTGCTCTCACTACGCGAGGCTTGAAAAACTTACTCCAGCGGTTGGATTTTCTTATCAGCTTTTCAAATAGCGGGCGTTTTTTTCTTAATTCCCCCCGCCTGGGCCACTTTTCCAAATCTCGGCTTTTTTTGAAATAAGGCTGGCGTTTTAGGAAAAGCAGCGTATAATGCCGTCCGGTTTCAACCACATTTCTTTCACAAATAGCTGCGAAAGGCGTTTTGAAATTGAAAACGCATCCCTCCTCTCCGTTGGGAAGAGGACGAGAGTGAAGGCCGTTGGGCTAAGAATCATCGCTGATTTTTGTGATGCAAGCCACGACGCCGTCACCAAGAGTGGTGAGGGAGCGTTCAAAAGCCTCTTGCAAGCATTCCGGGCGCCGATTGATATGTGGAAACCTTAAAAAACTCGGCGACCCGAGTAGAAGCCATCCCCAAGCCGTTTTATCCCGCCACGTGTCCTCCCGAACGACGCAAAGGATTTCGTCGGCGAAAACAGGTTAAAGATGCTTCGCTTCGCTCGGTATTGCGGTACTGGATCGTTATTTTTTGAGGACTTCCGGTTTTCTGCATTTGTCTTTAGCTGTCGAAGAGCGGTTGAAGACGTGCTAACTAATGTTTTTCTAGATGGGAGGAATGGCCATGAAACGTTTCCGGAACAGAACGTTTGCGCCCCTGCATGGTTTCACCTTGGTGGAACTGTTGGTTGTGATCACGATTATTGGAATTTTGATTGCGCTGCTGCTTCCGGCGGTGCAAGCGGCGCGCGAAGCGGCAAGACGGGCACAATGCAACAACAATCTCAAACAGCTCGGGGTCGCCGCCCACAACTTCGAAAACCAATACGGCTATTTTCCCCCCGGCTATCTCGGCCCCACAACGCAGTCCAACAGTGAGGCGGGACAATTCGTCAGTTGTCTGGCTTTCATGTTGCCGTTTATGGAACTGGAAAACATCCAGAAACCGATGGACGAGGACATGTCTTCGCACGGCGGCGTTTCCATTTTCGACATCGACCGAGAGGGCGATCCTTATTGGTCGCGAACAAGTGCGTGGCAGATGGCGCACACAAACATTCCGGCGTTGCTTTGTCCTTCTGATTCCCCCAACGACAAAGACAACCCGAGTGCGCCGATTTCGATATTGTATTTCTTTTATAGCGACGCCGAGAGTTCGGGCACAGTCGCATGTGGTCGAACCGGCGATAGTACGAGAGAGGCGCTCGGAAGGACCAATTACTTAGGTTCGGGCGGTTTCGCCGGCGTGGTCGATCAATCAGCCAACGATGCATTACGAGGCGTCTTCTACAACCGTTCCCGAACGACTTTCCGCGACATCGCCGACGGCAGCAGCCATACATTCTTATTCGGCGAAGCGATGGGCGGCAGCATGCCTTATGCCGAGGACGGCAATGGCGGTTCGGATTCCTATGCTTGGATGGGCTGCGGCGTGATGGGAACAAAAAATGGTTTGAACGCGAATTCCGCATGGTCGCAGTTCAGCAGCCATCACCCGGATATTGTCCAGTTTTGCATAGCCGACGGTTCCGTTCGACAAATCCCCCTGGCGACCGACGCCTCCGTGCTGCATTATTTGGGGGCAATCGCCGATGGACAGATAGTCGAGGTTCCTTGATAACGAATGCGATTGCAATCGTCCGTTTCGCAGCCGCCGGCACGGCGGCTTGCGATGCGGGCAACGGCCGTCGCACCGGCGGCCGTTAAACAATCATACGACAAAATGAATCGCAACCTCTACCCCAGGAGTTCGCGATACAACTCGACGTGCCGGGCGATCATCCGCTCGACGCTGAATTCGTTTTCCACTCGCTTGCGGGCGGCGGTTGAGAGGCGAGCGATCAGTTCCGAATCATTCAGTATTCTATCGGTCTGTTTTGCGAACGCCGCGCGATCGCCGAGCGGGACGAGAAATCCGGTCTCGTCAGCCACGACCAACTCGCGCGTGCCGGGGATGTTGGTGGCAACCACCGGCACGCCCGAGGCCATCGCTTCGAGGATCACGTTGGACTGCCCTTCGTAGCCGCTGGTCGACCAGAGTACGTCGAAATGGGGCATCAGCCGCGGCACGTCGTCGCGATGGCCGAGGATATGGACCCGGTCGCGGATCCGCACCTGGTCGCGGAACCGCCGCAACTGGTCTCTCTGCGGGCCGTCGCCGACGATCAACAGGTGGAGGTCGTCGCGGATGACTTTCAGCAGGTCGGCTGCCCAAATGGCGTCTTGCACCCGCTTCTGAGGCCAGAGTCGGCCCACCATCCCGATCAATCGGCTGTCGGGGGGCAACTTCAACTCGGCGAGCAATTGTTCGCGGGTAACTTCCGGCGGCGGAGGCATTGCCACGCCGTTGGGAATCAGTCTGACCCGCTCGGGCGGAGCGCCGTGAAGTACGTAAAAATCGCGCACGCCCCGGCTGTTGACCACCACCGCGCGGCAGCGCCGGGCCATTGCCCGGTCCAAAAACAGTTGCAGGCGGCTCTTCCACGGATCGACGCACCGCTGGGAAATAACGACGTTTTTCACGCCGCAGACCCGGGCGGCGGCAAAACCGTATGTGTTGGCGGCGAACATCCAGGCATGGATCAACTCGGGACGAATTCGGAAGAC
>JAFGLH010000029.1 GCA_016928165.1 Pirellulales bacterium
CGGGGGTGAGGGCGGCAAGATATTGCGAAAAGACGAATCCATTCGAGTAAGTAGGGTGCGTGCTGGCGCGCACCAAGACTCAACCACGGCGGGCGGCGCCGGCTCAGCCGGTGGCACACTGCGTTTCACGCACCCCGCCGCTCCGCCGAAGTTCGTCCGGCGGATTTACGAACCCCCAAAGCTAATCGACCTACTTGACATCGTAGCCGGCGGCAATGGCACGGGCAACCATCGAGGAAAAGGCATCGATCCTAGCGATGGCAAAATGACGCCCGAGTATGTCGACGCCCGCTGCCTGGGCGACGGACAATACTGGCCCGTGTTATGGCACCGGATGATCGACGGCGTTTTCATGCCCAACGGCCGCGACGGCGCCGTGCAACTCGATTCGGCCGGCCATTCGTTCGACGGATTCCCGGAAACGTTGGGAGATTCCTGGGGGTCGATTTGGGCAAGGTCCAAGAAAGTCGAGCCGAATCAAGACGACAATGCTTGGGTGAGTCAAATCACCGATGTCGAACGATTCATGCCCGATGGTCGGGGAGTATTGGCGTTCTGTCCAAACGTGGGGCTGACGTTCGATCTCGGTGCGATACACCGTAAGTATTCGGAATCGCGGCCGGTGCGGTTCCAGGCCGCGGCCGGTTTGGCTTCGTCGGATATCATGCCGCCGTTGGCCGATGGATTGGTTGATCTATGGATATTCGTGGATGGACGATTGGCGTTGAAGCGAATTGGTCTCAGCCGCAAGGACGGCCCCATAAACCTAAACGTCGATTTAGCGCCGACCGATCGCTTCTTGACGCTCGTCGCCACCGACGGCGGCGACGGTATATCGTCGGACTGGCTGATCCTGGGCGACCCCGTCATAAAATTAGTTCCCGCAAAAGCGGAAAAAGAATAACACGTTTGGAACCTGCGTCAAGCAACTATCACGGGATGAATGTTTTCTCTCTCCCATCTCGCAACACAACGAAAGGAGATGGATTTGAATGAAACAGCGGGTGTGACGTTAATGAAATGTGTTTGGGCGGGCGGTCCGCTCAAGCAACGAGATGTGTATCGAACCGGATTATATGAAAGGTACTTTTCCATGAACCGCGCGAAATTGATTCAGATTGCCATTTGTTTGGGCATCGTATTTGCCTGCTCGCAAGCAGTTTTTGCCGAGGCCATAATGCCGGACGCACCGGACTATTCATGGCTTTTTGACGAGGGCACGGGCACCACAACCGCCGCCGACACCGGCGGACATGACGGTACGCTGTTGAACGGCGCTGCTTGGTCGTCCAGCGTCAAATTCTCCTACACCGGGAACCATTCGATCGACTTGACTCAGGGGACGGAGTCTCTTTCAGCGGCGGTCCAAACGGCAGGACATACTATCGGCACTGCCGGAACCATCTCCATGTGGTTACAGACTAACACCCTTCTCACGCAGGTGTCGGGAGTTTATCCATATATGTTGGACACGAGTGCGACCCAACGTACTTATCAAACCTGGCATCCCTCTGCAAAAAAGGTGGATACAATTATCAATGGCTCAGCCCAATACGGATATGAAAGCAATTGGGCAAACGATGAGGCTTTTCCAAAAGACGTATGGCACAACGTGGTCATCGCATGGGACAACTCCCAATCCACAAAAGTTCGAATTTACCTGGATGGCGTGCAAAAAGCTACTTCCACCACAGCCGTCCCTGGTACAACGACTCCGGACTACTTGTTTTTCGGCGCCAACAATGCTCTGCACCCGCTAACCCCATGGACAGGCCAGATCGACGAGTACGCCTTTTGGGATTCGGCGCTTTCTGCGGAGAACGTTGAATGGCTCTCGGGCCACAGTCTGACTGAGATTCCCGAGCCGTCGACGCTGGCATTGTTGGGATGCGGCCTGATCGGCCTGCTGGCCTACGCTTGGAGGAAGCGGAAATAAACGATTGGAGTTATATTGATTGGAGAAAAAGAGCGAGGAGCGACGGCGGACCGATTTGGCCTTGCGGGATAAGATGGCCGTCGGTCCGCCGTGCCTCCTCAAGCGTTTAGCGGGGGCGAGGCGTCAATAAACGCCGAAAACCCGCTTGCTCGAAATGGCGGTCCGCGGTGAAAGCGTCCAAGATGTGCTCCCGTCTCATAACCACGAAGCTCGCGCAATCGACAAGCCCCCACGATTTGTCGGCGGTCTGGTCGTACAAATCGAGGGCCTCTTGGAACAGGTCGCCGTCCACGCGAATGAGCCGCGCAACGGGCGATGCCGAGAACGTCTTGACCGCCCCGGCAAACCGTCGCCGCACCTTGACCCGGGCCAGACCGTTGCCGGTTTCCGCGAGCACCCAATCGGTAGTGAACAAGGTACGGCCTTCAACGCCGATCTGGTCCAACCGCGCCATTGCTTCGACGTGGAGCCGATCGTCGTCGTCCAGCATTGCGATCCATCCGCTGGTGTCGAGGAATACTCCCTCACTCCTGTTCATCGCTCGCCTTCGGATGGCCGTAAAGATAATGGTCGATGTTTTCCGCCAGGTCGGGTATCCCGCTGGGCATCGCCAACTCGTACAGCCGGTATACCGGGTCCACTTTCTCCGGGACGGCCGGCGGCTCAACGGGCACGACCTCCACCACCGTCCCGTCGGGCAAACGCGCGTCGCCCTCCAGCACCGCGACCCCCTTCTCGATGCGGCCTCGATACACCATGATTACACTCCTCGGGAATTGTCCGCGGCTATGAATAATTATATCTACAAGCACCGCAACCCGCAAGCCCGCCTTTCACCCGTGGGGGCATAAACCGTTATCAAGGATTTGCCATGATACTGCATCCGCCATCCATCAGATATTCTCGAAAAACCGGGTTCACCTTAGTCGAACTATTGGTCGTGATCACGATCATCGGCATCCTGATCGCGCTGTTGTTGCCGGCCGTCCAGGCGGCGCGCGAAGCGGCGCGAAGATTGCAGTGCCAAAACAACCTCAAGCAACTTAGTCTAGCGTTGCACAATTATCACGAAGCCCACTGTACGCTCCCCTACGCGTGCGACTATAGGTATACCCCTGCGCGGGCCGGCTACGGCACCTGGGTAGCGATGATCCTCCCGCATATCGAGCAGGGGAATATTCCGTACGATTATAGCAAGACGAACTGCGACCCGGCCAACACCGTGGCTGTAAAGACGGTGATTCCAATTCTGATCTGCCCAACCGATCCGGCCTCCGCGACGCCGCTGTTGGGCGGACGGATCCAGACCTTTGAAAACCCGGCCGGATCGATGGGGCTTTGGTATCCCGCCTCGATGGGACCGACTCGTGACGGCGCGGTTGCCGGCACTTCATGCGTCTACTGCCCCGAGCCGTTTCCTAGCTACTGTTGCCAGGGGAACCAATTAGGGTCCACTGATCCGCCAGGCAATTTTGTCGGCATGTTCGGCCGTTACCCAAGAAGCACCGCATTCGCCGAGGTCTCCGACGGGCTATCTAACACAATCATGCTCGGCGAGACTTTGCCCAAACAATGCACCTACAACGGCGCCTACAACATGAACTTCCCCATCGCCGGCACCACCATACCGATCAACATTTTCGAGGAGACTATTGAAGGCCAAGATACGTTGTGGTATCGCGGCTGCGGATACAAGAGCCTGCACCCCGGCGGCGCAAACTTCGCCATGGGCGACGGCAGCGTGCATTTCTTCTTCGAAACGATCGACTATCGGGTGTACAACAACCTGGGCACCCGCGCCGGCGGAGAAATCGCCAAAGTGCCGTAATAACGCAAGGAACTTCATGTTGAGATTATCGATTTCCGATTTCCGATTCACGATCAGCCTCTTGACGCCGGCCGTTCTTTGCCTTATGCTTGCGGCGGGATGCGAACACGGCCCGGAGGTCGTGCCGGTAGAGGGGCGGATTACCTACGGCGGCGGGCCATGGCCGAAACCCGGCGTGGTTTACTTTCTGCCGGTGGAGAGCGCCGCGGGATCGTCGCTTCGGCCCGCCTGGGCAAAGTTCGATACCAACGGCCGTTTTTTCGCCACCAGCTTCCGCGAGGGTGACGGTCTGGTGCCGGGCAAATACCTGGCCAGCGTCGAATGTTGGGAGAAACCTCCGTCAATGAGCGATCCCACGCCGCCGGTCAACCTCGTGCCCGAACGATTTCGCTCGGCCCAGACCAGCGGCCTGGAGTTCACCGTCGATCCGGGCCGGAAAAGCGTGAGTCTCGACTGGGACGTGCCGAAAGAGTAAACTCTTGTTATGCACTTGTAGTTTGTACGTTATTCCCGTTTCCGACCCGCCCGTCGAAATCCCGCCAAGGAATGAATTGCCATGATCGACCGCGATCCGAATCTTGCTCGACGCGACTTCCTGAAAACCGGCGTCGCCGCAGCGGGCTTGACTCTCGCTCCGGCCGCCGTTTTTGCCGACGACGAGGAGAGGCAAGAAATCAAGCCTGTCCGCGTCGGCGTCGTCGGCGTGGGCAATCGCGGCACGGCACTGTTGAAAACGTTGCACTCGTTCGACGCGCTCGAAGTGCCCGCCGTCTGCGACATCGACCCGAAGGCCGCCGATCGGGCGAGCAAGCTGATCGTCAAGCGCGGCCGGAAACAGCCCGAGGTATACACCAACGGCGACGAGGATTTTCGCCGCCTGATGGCCCGCGACGACCTCGACGCGGTGATCGTCGCCACGCCCTGGCAATGGCACGCGCCGATGGCCGTCGAGGCCATGAAACAGGGCAAGTACGTCGGCGTCGAGGTCCCCTGCGCGATTACGCTCGACGAGTGCTGGGACCTGGTGAAAACCCACGAAGCGACCGGCGCGCCCTGCATGATGCTGGAAAACTGGAGCTTCCGCCGCGACAACCTGGCCGTGCTGAACATGATCCGCGCGGGCTTGTTCGGCGAGATCGTCCACTGCCACTGCGCCTATTCTCACAACTGCATGCACTGGTATTTCGACGCCGACGGCCGCCCGCGCTGGAGCGGCAAACACCTGCTCCGCCGCAACGCCGACCAATATCCCACCCACAGCCTGGGGCCGGTCATCAGTTGGATGGACATCAACTGCGGCGACCGATTCGATTACGTCGTCTCGATGGCCTCCCGCTCGCTGGGCATCAAGGACCAACTCGAACGCAAGTTCGGCGCGGACCATCCGCCGGCCAAGCTGCCATACAAGCAAGGCGATATCGTGACCACGATGGTCAAAACGGTCAAGGGAAACACGATCGTCATCGCCATGGACATGCAGTTGCCGCGCCCCTACGACAACCGCTGGTTGATCCAGGGAATGCGCGGCCTGTACAACGAGCAGCGGGCGGCGGTCTACATTGAGGGCGTCAGCCCGAATCGCGAGCAGTGGGAGCCGTTCGCGCCGTACGAAAAGAAGTACGACCACGCCTGGTGGCGCGATTCGGCCGAGGAGCTTCTTCGCCAGGGTCACGGCGGCACGGACGATTTGGAGCTGCGCGAGTTTATCCGCGCGGTCCGGGCGAAGAGCCAAACGCCGATCGACGTCTACGATTCGGTGTCGATGAGCGTGATCTTTCCCCTTTCCGAGCGTTCGATCGCCGCCGGCAGCGCGCCGGTCGAGTGTCCCGACTTCACCTCTGGCCGATGGCAAACGACGGGGCCGAAGTATGCCTTGGACCGGGGTTGAGGCGGACAACCGCCAAATCTCGCCCTATTTTTTCTATCGGCCGCCTGGATGGAAGCGTGCGTGAAGAGTCGAACATCGGCCGGCTGCTGGACAATCTTAACCGCGAAGGACTCGTTAGGACGGCAGTTCAACCGCCACCCCAGTGCCGGTAATACTGCCGCCTTAACACCACATTTATGGCGCAAGTCCAGTATTTGACGGTACTTGCGTTATATCGCCGTTTGGCCGACTAGCCTTGATCCAAAGGGCCGGCCCCCGTATAATCCCGCCGCGCAAAAACGGGGCACTTTTCGCGCTAAAGACAAACCACTTATCGTGTTGCGACTCGGCGCCGGGCGGCCGTTTAGTTGCGGCGGCCCCGGCCGAGCAAGGATGACGCTCTGCTAAAAACAATTGGCGAGTTCCTGGTCACTTTCGGGTGCGCGGCGCTTTCCGCGCGCGCTCGCTGTAATCCCGCGCGCCATCGGGAATTTGGAAATTGCAAATTGCAAATTGCAAATTGCTTATTGTTTAGGTTTGGATTATCAATTTTCAATTTTCAATTTCTTCTTTCAATCCTTTTTTTCCTGCCCGGCTTATCCGCGGCTGAGGTGCAACTGCCGGAAGGAGACGCCACGCGGCCGATCGTCGTCTCCGGCCGCGCGGGCAACCGCTGGCGGCTCGGCGCCTACGATGTTTGGGTGCTTCGCGGCGACTGTTCGATTCAACAAGGCCGGTCATCGACACACTGCCGCGAGGCGGTTTTATGGATCGACCGCGCCGAGGCCGGCGAGCGAAGACCGCACAAAGTGATTGCCTACCTTGAAGGCGACGTGAAAATGGAGGCGGTTTCGCGGTCCGGCGCGGCTCGATTGACCGATCAAACGTGGTTCGGCCGCTTCTACAGCTTCGCCGGCGTCGAGGTCAGCGCGACGGCCACGACCGGCCGGCCCGACGAACTGCCGCCGATCTATTGGCGCGGAATGGAGCGGCGCGAGCCGGAACCGCAGGGCGAGATTCAGCTTGCCCAGTACGCGGAAAATGCAGCACAACCGCCTTCGGCTGTGATTGATCCGCCCGGACAGCCGGGGGCGGCCGTCCCACCAAATAATATCGAGGCGGCCGGCCCTCAAGACAATTTCGGCGCGGCGGCGATTACGCTTCCCGGCGGGGTGCGCCGGGTGCGAGTTTTTCCCCGCAGCAACGTGCCCGTACAAGTTAAATGGTTCCCCGATCCGAGCGGCACGCAATGGATCGGCGTGATCCACTCGGGGGTGAACGTAATCGTCGATACGGAGGTCAGCGTTCCGGTTATCGGCGAAGTCGGCACGATTGACTTCTCGACCGACCGGCTGGTGATCTGGACCGCCGGCGAACAAGCCCCTCCCGACATTGGCGAGGCCCGGCAGGTCGAGCGCGTCCCATTGGAATTCTATATGGAGGGGAACATCGTTTTCCGGCAGGGCGAGCGGGTGATCCAGGCCGAGCGGATGTACTATGACGTGACTAACCGAACGGGCACAATCATCGACGCGGAAATGCTTACGCCCGTGGAAAAATATCAAGGGCTGTTGCGGTTGCACGCGGAGGTGATTCAACAGGTGTCGCCCACCCGCTTCTTCGTCCAAAACGCCTTCATGACCTCCAGCCGGATGGGCGAGCCGCGCTACCGGCTCCAGGCGGGCGAGATGTATTTTGAGGACACGGAGCGGGCGGTGGTCGATCCGCTGACCGGCCAGCCGGTCCTCAATCCGGAAACGAACCAGCCGGCCGTCGATCACGAGCGACTGGCCACCGCCTCGCACAACTTGATATACCTCGGTCCGGTGCCGGTCTTTTATTGGCCGCGGCTGGCCACCGACCTGAACGATCCGACCTATTACATTCGCCGCGCCCGACTCAAGCAAGACAACGTATACGGCACCCAGGTATTGACCAACTGGAGCGGCTACGAGCTGCTCGGCATCCGCCAGCCGCCAGAGGGGACCGACCTGGACGTTGAGTTGGACTACCTCGGCGAGCGCGGCTTCGGCCACGGCGGCTCGTTCGAGTACAATCGCGAGGGGGTTTTCGGCATCGGAGGCCAGACGGCCGGGCTGGCCGATTACTGGGGCATCCAGGACCACGGCCGCGACGACCTGGGCCAAGGGCGAATGAACCTCGTGCCGGAAAAATCGTACCGCCACCGCCTCTTCTGGCAACACCGACACATGCTCCCCTACGACCTGCGGCTCAGCGCCGAGGTCGGCTGGATCAGCGATCGCAACTTCCTCGAAGAGTATTTTAAACGCGAATGGGAGACGCTCAAAGACCAGACCACCGGCGTCGAGCTGAAACAGATCACCGAGAACCGCGACTGGAGCGTTTTCGCCGAATACCGCATCAACGACTTTTTCACGCAGACCAACTGGCTGCCGCGCGCCGACCACTACTGGCTGGGCCAATCGCTGCTGAACGACGCCTTCACCTGGCACGAGCACTCGCAGATCGCATACGCCGAATTCCGCCGGCTCGATCCGCCGACCAATGCCAACGACCAGCCGTTCAGCTATCTTCCTTGGGAGGCGGCTTCGCGCCAGGGCGAGCGGTTCGCCACCCGCCATGAAATCGACTGGCCCTTCCAACTCGGCGCGATCAAGGTGGTGCCTTACGCGATGGGCGAGTTCGCCCATTGGGGGGAGGACGTCAACGGCCAACCGCTGGACCGGCTCTGGGGACAAGTCGGCGCGCGGGCAAGCGTCCCCTTCTGGAGCGTCGATCCCACCGCGCACAACGACCTGCTGAACGTCTACGGCCTGGCCCACAAAATAGTCTTTGACATGGAGTTTTCCTACTCCGACGCCGACCGCGACATTTCCCAACTGGTGCTCTACGATCCGCTGGACGACGATTCGATCGAGGCCTACGAGCGGCGGTTCGTCACCACGACGTTCGGCTGGCCTTCGACCATTCCGCCTACAGTTTCCTCGATTCCACAACGGTTCGATCCCCGCTATTACGCCCTGCGGTCCGGGCTGCAAAACTGGGTCGCCTCGCCGAGCACGGAGATCGCCGACGACCTGATGGTCTTCCGCCTGGGGGCCAGGCAACGTTGGCAAACCAAACGCGGTCCGCCGCACAATCGGCGAATCATCGACTGGGTCACGCTGGATACCAACCTGTCGATCTTCCCCGAACCGGGCCGCGACGATTATGGGCAAACGTTCGGCCTGGCGGACTACGATTTCAATTGGCACGTGGGCGACCGGCTGACGCTGGTCAGCGACGGCATCTTCGATTTCTTCAACCAAGGGCAGCAGATCGTGACGATGGGCGGATTTCTCAATCGTCCGCCGCGGGGTAGTCTCTATGCCGGATTTCGCGTTCTCGAAGGCCCCATCCACGGAAAAATTCTCGCCCTCTCGTATTCCTATTGGATGAGCCCGAAATGGGTTTCCTCCTTCGGCACGTCGATCGACCTGGGCAAGCAAGGAAACCTCGGCCAGAACTTCCACATCACGCGGGTCGGCGAGTCGTTCCTCATCAGCGCGGGATTCAACGTCGATCGCTCGCGGGACAGCGTGGGCGTGGCCCTGGCCATCGAACCCCGCTTCTTGCCCAAGTCTCGATTGGGTAGAATCGGCGGCGCACAGATACCGCCGGCTGGAGCGTTCGGATTGGAGTAGAGGCGTAAGGCGGGGAATATATAAGGAGAGTAAGGTGGATCATTCCGTATCCCCAGCCCCCAACTCCCAACCCCCATTTCCCCGACACTGGCGGCGGAAGTTCCGCGACGCCTTCCGCGGAATTAAAGAGGGCATACGCGGACAGAGCAGCTTCCTCGTCCACTTCTGCGCGGCCGTGCTGGTCGTGGTCGCCGGAGCGGTCCTGGACGTGAATCTTGTCGAGTGGTGCATTCTTGCTCTATGCATCGCCGGAGTGCTGACCGTCGAGATGTTCAATAGCGCATTAGAGTCGATGGCCAAGGCGATAACCGGCCAAAGCGATCCCCACTTGGGCGACTCGTTGGACATCGGCAGCGCGGCGGTGCTGATTGCCTCGCTCGGCGCCTCGATTGTCGGCTCGATTATCTTCATCAATCGGCTGGGCGTTATGCTCCAATGGTGGTGGTAATCCATTCGCTTCCAGGCACTTGCCGTTTGGTTTTGCATCTGATAGAGTAATGGATGTGTACTCTACCGATTGACGTTGCTTCCCGCCGTTCTCCTTTCACAATTCAGGAATCCACCATGAGCGCTTCCGAGCACCACGGTTGCGAATGTTGCACCAGCAGGCGACGTTTTCTGGCGGCGGGCTGCGGATTGTGCGCGGCGTCGTTGGCGCCCGGCAATCTTGCCTTTTCCGCCGACAACGACGACGATTCCGCGTCGGGAGCGGACCGCCCTCGAGTCAGGCTGGTATTCGCTTGCCTGGCGATGAAGCAGGACCGCCCCACTTGGCCGTATATCGGCTACGATTTCACCGCCGACATCGAGCGCGTCACCAAGACGCTGCAAAAACTCTGCCCGGAAGTCGCGCTGCTGCCGGTCGTCGCCCATACGCCCGAACACGCCGAAAAGCTGCTGGCCGCCGATAAAGCCGACCGCATCGACGGTTACGTCGTCTACCAGATGAACAACTGGGCGAAGGCGATGTTGCCGGTGATCGCCTCGGGCAAGCCGACGATCGTGGCCGATTTCATTTTTGCCGGAACGGGCGGCGCGCTGGTCTATACCGCGGACCTGCGGAGCAAACACGATAATTTTTCCCTGGTCGCCTCTTCAAAGCTCGAAGACCTCGCCGCGGCAATCGAGCGTTTTAAGCTGCTGAAACAGGGCGCGACGCCGGCCGAGTTCGCCGCCGCCTGCGACCGGCTCCGCCGCGAGCGGACCCCGTCGGAAAGCTCGACCGTCTGCAAGAACGATCCGCTGCAAATCGCCGACGTGGGAGACTGCCTGGCCGCGATGAAGAAGACGAAGCTGATTTCGGTCGGCAAGAAGATGCGTGATGTGACGAAAGAAATCGAACGGTACTTGGGTATCGAGATTATCGACGTTTCCTACGAGGAAATCGCCGCCGCTTACGACGCCGCCGACCGCGACCGGGCGCGCGAGCACGCCGAGCGCTGGAAATCAGAGGCCCGCTCCATCGAACTGGACGACGTGGACGGAACTCTGGAAGGTTCGGGCCGGATGTATCTGGCGCTGCTGGACGTGTTGAAAAATCGCCGCTGCGATTCGATCACCGTCGAGTGTCTGGGCGGATTCTACGGCGGCTTTCTCAAGGCTTACCCATGTTTGGGGTTCGTCGAGCTACTCAACGCTGGGCGGATCGGCGCCTGCCAGGCCGACCTGCTCTCCAGCGTGACGATGATCGCCATGAAGCACCTGGTCGGCCGGCCTGGTTATATCTCCAACCCGGCCATCGACGCCTCGAAGCGGCAAATAATCTATTCGCACTGCGTCGCCACGACCAAGCCCTTCGGCCCCAATGGCCCTGCGAATCCTTATTCGATTCTCACCCACGCCGAAGACCAGAGCGGGGCCTCGGTCCGGTCTTTCTTGCCGACCGGCTACATGACAACCACGCTTGAAATTCAGCCCGCCCGGCGGGAAATCCTCTGTCATCGCGCCAAGTCGGTGGAGAACGTGATCAATCCGCGCGGCTGCCGCACCAAGCTGGCCTGCGAAGTGGTCGGCGACATGGAAAAACTACTCGCCTTCTGGGACCGCGACCGTTACTATTGGCACCGGGTTACGTTCTACGGCGACCTCTGGGAGCCGGTCCGGGAACTGGCCTCGGCGCTGCGGTTCAAGTTCGTCGAAGAGGCGTAGTAAGTGGTTGTCCAAGTATTACACCCCTCGCCCGCTTGCGGGAGAGGGGCCGGGGGTGGCGTGATGAAAACGGGGACTGGCTCCGCAATCCCTTGTATTGTTTCGCAACGAAAACCACTACTGATTGCGGTGCCTGTCC
>JAFGLH010000178.1 GCA_016928165.1 Pirellulales bacterium
CACAGAACCTTGAAAAACATGCGACGTGGTCTCTCCGTTTGCGTCCACCTCGACGCCGAACTCGGTGCCCAGGTCGGCGATGGTTGCGGTTGGAGTGCGGACGGAGAAGAGGGGAGAGGCGAGAGGGAAGAGTGGAGAGGGATTCGAGCTTCGAGCTTTGGGCTTTGAGCTTTGCGTTCTGATATTCGCCGTCAGCTTTCCAATCGCCAAAAAGCCGCCGGCGGAGGACTCGACCCGATAAGTACATGGCCCTTCGAGGATCACTCTCGCGCCGCTGCCGTAAGTGATCTCCATCAGGCCGGAGGACAAAGAGTACTCGCGTTCCAGCGGGACCGACGCGCCGATGAGTGTCCGCGTGTTCGGGTCGGACCAGCGGCAGTCCTTCATTCCGGTGATCCGGCCGACGAAGACGGGAGCAGGCGTAACGGAGCCACGCACGACGTCGGATGGAACGGATCGAACATAAGTAACCTTGTAAGCCCAGCCCCCTAGCAACATCAGGGCCAAGACCACCGTGGCGACCATGTAGGAGAAGACCGGACCGCCGATGAATGAAGGGGAGAGAGAAGAAGGGAGAGGAGTGAGGGGAAATTGCGAAGCCGCAAGCGGCAAATCGGTTGTTTCCAAATTTCCAAATCTCCAAATCTCCAAATCTTCGATCCCTCGTTCCTCGTCCCTCGCCCCTCTTCTCTCGACGGATCGCGCCTTGTGGAACAGGAGGGATTGAAGGATCGCGTGCTCGACATAGGCGGCCCTGGCCCGCGGATCGCTGCGCAGCAAGGAGAGCAATTCCTCGCGACCGTCGCCGCTCAGCCACTGATCGGCCTCGGCCGAGAGGAGTTCGATCACCCGGTCACGGGAGGGCGTGCGATTGCCGTCGGCGTTCATGGCTCGCCCTCCATCTTGCGGCGGACACATTCGAGGAGCTTCAAACGGATGCGGTAAAGCGTTTGCTGCACCGAGGCCAACGGGCGGCCCAACTCATCGGCCAGCGCCTTCAGCGCGCCGCGGCGGCCGTAACGCTTGAGGATCATGTTCCGCTGATTTTCCGGAAGTTCCGTCAGACAGAGGTCCAAGAACCGCTTCCGCGGCGTAACCTCGTCGACCAACCGGCCCACGTCCCGGGCGACCAACGCCAACAGTTCGTCGTCGAACGTCAGCCGGTCGCGGCTACTGCGTTTGCGGAAAGAGAGAACCTCGAAATAGGCGATGCGACACGCCCAGGCGGTGAAATTCTTGATTGTCGGAAACTCGTCGGCCTGGCGGCAGAGGACGACGTTGGTCTGCTGCACCACGTCGTCGGCGGCGTAGGGATCGCAGATCAGGGCGGTGACGTACGCGCGCAGGGCGTCTTGGCAATCGAGCAACGCGCGGACGAAGGATTCGGACAGATGGCGTTCCGACATGCCGCTAACCCTGTTGAGGCGCCCCTGTTTCTACAGTGTAATTGGCTCGGCCTCCTTGCCTCCAAAGTAATGGGGCGGCGGGGGGCCGATTTTCAACGCAAAATGCGAAAAAACCGCGGCAATGCCGCTTTCGGACGAGAGCAACGCCCGTCAGGAGAGGTGTGAAAACAGCACTTTCAGGCCGATCAGGATGAGCACCGCCCCTCCGGCGGCTTCGGCCCAGCGACGCGGCGTAACCGACTGCAACGCCATCCCAACGGCAATCGACATCGCGGAGGCGTCCATCGCCAGACCGAGCGAGAGTCCCAGCAAACTTAGCCAGTTCAGTTCCATTGTCGCGAGTCGTTCTCGTCATTCGCGGGGAGTGTATTTGCCGACCGGCCGGCCAGCTCGGGCCGATAGTCGGGCCGGCCCGCCAGTTGCGCAATCGCGCAAAGAAACCGGCGGCTCAATTCGTCAATTACTTTTCGTTCCCCCTCGCGTGCATAGTACCGCGACAGATCGATCGGATTTCCGATAATCAATCGCACCCTTGCCGGCATCGTCAGGCAGCCGAGCGTCGTGCCGTCGTAGGGCGCGCCGTCGATGTAGCAGGGAATCACCGGCACGCGGGCCTTCAGCGCCAGCAGGGCCGCTCCCGGCCGGCCGGGCAACAACAGCCGTTCGGTTGTATTGATGCGGCCTTCGGGAAAAATCCCCACCAATTCGCCCCGTTGGAGCAGTCGGATGGCCTCCTTGGCGGCGGCGGTGTCGGTCTCCCCGCGCTTGACGGGAATGGCCCCGCATGCTTTCAGTAACCCTCGAAACCAGAAGTAGTCGCAATATTCGCGGGCCACCATCCAGTGGATCACGCGCGGCCCGGTCAGCGCGATGAACGAAGGGTCCAACGGGCAGCGATGATTGCAGACGATCACGGCGCCTCGATCCGCGCCGGTCCGCGGCAGACGGCCGTGTATGGTTGTTCTCCAGAGGACGCGCCCCAGCGTATAGTTTACGGCGAACAGGAAAGATTGCAGGGGGGTAATCGGCCATTTCCGCATCATCAACATAACCCGAACCGCCGCCAGCGATCCAATCGCGGCCAGCGCGCATAAGGCAAGAATGTCGCAGGTTTTTGCCGATAACATGTGTGATTCTCCTCCACTAATCTACCTTACGGCCGCCATTTCCACGAGACCGACAACCACGAATCGAGCACCTAGGACCTCTGATGAAGATTGGCGTGATAAGCGACTCGCACGGCGAGGTGTCGCCCGTTCGGCAAGCCCTCGAACGCCTCGACCGACTCGGCGTCGAGGCGACCATCCACTGCGGCGACGTCGGCTTGGAAATCGTCTCTTTGCTGAAAGGACGAACAGTTCACTTCGTCCGCGGCAACACGGACGATCCCGATCTCTTGCGCGAAGCGGTCGTCGAGCCGGAACACACCTTCCACGATCGACTGGGCACGCTGGAAATAGCAGGGATAAAAATCGCTTTTCTTCACGGACACGACGTGAAGTTGCTGCACCAGACGATACACTCGGGGCGCTGGGACTTGGTCTGTTACGGCCACACTCATGCCTTCTCGCAAAGCCGCGAGGGGCACACGCTGGTCGTCAATCCCGGCGCGCTGTCGCGGACGGAGAACCCCTCGATGGCCGTGGTTGAATTGCCTTCGCTCGAAGTCACGGAGATTAGAATGGAGAGGTGAAGAAGGAGTTTTTTTAAGGCGTTCGTGCGCGCCGAACATTCATCCTGCATTCCTCCGCCTTCATGCTTTCTCGTTTACCCCGCCATCCTCCGGATCCGGCCGACGTCGCCGAACTGCCGCTCGGGCCGATAACGATATTGCATGATATATGCGTCTTCCGGCGTGTCGGCGTAATAGCCGCGGAGAACGGAAACGGCGCGAAAGCCGTTCTCGCGGAAAAACAACTGCGCGGCCAGGTTCGTCTCGCGGACCTCCAACATTACACGGCTGCGACGCTGCGTCGATAGCTTGGCGATCAGCTTGGCGATCATCTGGCTGCCAACCCCGCGACGCCGATGGTCCTCGGCCACGGCGAAGTTCAGCACGTGGATGCGCGTCTTGTGCAACTCGTAGATCATGAAACCCACCACGCGGTCTTCGTGCTCGGCCACCATGCCGATGCAATTGCGCTGGCGCAGACAGCGGATAAAATCCTCCTCGCACCAGGGATACTCGAAGCTCTCGGCCTCAGTGGCCAGAACCTCGGGCATGTCGCGGCGGATCATCCAGCGGATATGGACCCGAACTTCCTGTCTTTGGTCGATTTGCATTTCGGCCTCCTTCCGTGTCGGCCTATCCCCGTTTTTCCTTGGGTTATTTCCCAAGCGGGTCCGTAAATTAACAAAATCTGCCCGATTCACCAATACGAACTCTTAAAAGTCAGTTGAAAAAAGGCGCCGCTGCCGGCTTGTCCGGCAATAGAGGGCAAAATCCCGGAAATTCACGGCTCGACGTGCCGGCAGCGGCGCACTTTTTCAACGGGCTGCTAACTTCTGACCGCCGACCGCCGGCCAGTGCTAACAGTTGGTCAGCAAAACTTGAAATTTCCAATTCATTCCCCCCCGCGCCCCCTCTTGAGCATCAGTCAGCTTTCAGCGGTCAACTATCAGTTAATGGTACAGGTTCGGGACATCGGCGACAAAACAGGTTCAGGACATAGGTGGCGCTTTTGGGGGATAATCTGACCGCAAGCAGGCGTCCAAAAACAAATTCGGCATTTTCGAGAGCACATTGCCCTCACCCCGACCCCTCTCCCAAAGGGAGAGGGGAGTTGTTATTGGATGACCGCAAAGGGGGTCTGGTTATGCCTTGGAAGGAGACCGCTGTCGTGAACTTTCGGCGAGCTTCATCCTACCAAGGGCCTTGGGCGCGTTCAATTTCAAGAATTAGGCCGGCCCGCACGTGTCGGAGACAGGCCCGTTTTTTTGCCCTTTTCGGAGCGAAAGGCGTCTCCTTTGTCTCGCCCGTTAAAGCGGATTCCCGCACTCCTGGCAAAACTTGGAGTCTTCCTCGTTTAGTTTTCCGCACTTTTGGCGTAACCGTTCACAGGGGACTGCCCCGATTTTCGCGGTTCACCGCGAAAATGGGACTGTCCCCCTCGGCGGTGAAGGGGACAGGCAC
>JAFGLH010000179.1 GCA_016928165.1 Pirellulales bacterium
ACATCGGAAGTTGACGATGCAATCCAAGCAGCCCTCACCCCCGGCCCCTCTCCCAAAGGGAGAGGGGAGATTTTCAAAACACGTTCTTATGTGGACTTTTCCGTTTCCCATGCTCTGCATGGGCACAAAAGACGATTTACATTTTTTTCAACTCGGCCGCGATCAGTTCCGCCACTTTTTGTCCGGACAGCAACATACCGCCGAAGATCGGCCCCATCCGCGGACCGCCTCGGGAGGCCGCGACGCTCATCCCGCTGATCCACAGTCCGGGGAAGATTTCACCGGCCCGCTCGACGACGAACCGCTCGCCCTCGGCGGCGTCCATCGGCCCCTCGACGCAATCGTCCTTCAACAAGCCGCGTTTTCTCAACGCCTGGACCAACACGGCTTCGTGTCCGGTGGCGTCGAGCACGGCCCGGGCCGAGAAGACGATCGGATCGACGGGCAGCGCGCCGGCGATCGTGGTGCGGTTGACCACCGCGCCGTCGAGTCGGCCGCCGCGGACGCGAACGTCCTCGACGGTCAGTAGATTGAGGATCGTCGCCCCGGCGCCGACGGCCCGGAAGCACATTGCCGCGCTTAGTTCCACCGCGTCAACGGCGAAGAGGCCGTTTTCGCGTGGTTCGCAGCGGACCTCGAGTTCATTCATAAGCGGGACGGCCTCGTCCTGTACGACGACGACGTTCATGCCGGTCCCGCCGCCCCAGATTCCACCGCCGCCGGAGAGGCGTTTTTCGAGCACCGTAACCTTGGCCCCCGCTTGAACGAGACGGATGGCCGCCATCAGTCCGGAAGGCCCCGCGCCGACGACGATTACGTCGTTGGTCAGCCGGTCGAGGAGTTTTTCGTGGTATGCGTTAATGATCGTCTTGGAGATTTCCACGTCGTCCACTCTCGCCATCGCGGATTTCCTTTCGTTTGAGTATCCCGCCTCTCGCTTTGGGAGAGGGTTTTTTCAACACAGCATAAACTCGCCTCGGTAATTTTTATAGTCCTCGATCGTTTTCGCGTGAATGGCGGTCAGATCGGAAGGCAAATTATCGAGCGGGAAAAACCGGACCTCCGATCCCTCCACGCCGTCGGCCCGCGGCTCGCCCTCCCAACGGCGCACGATAAATGCAATCGAAAAACATTGTATTTCATCGCCGTTGGGATACGTAATCGTCTGCGATGGGCCGGAGTACAATCCCATCGGCTCCGCCTCCAAAACGACCAGGGAGGTCTCCTCGGCCACTTCGCGGCGGAGCGCATCCAGGGCGGTTTCGCCCAATTCCATGCTCCCGGATGGCAAGCACCAAATGGGCACGTCGGTCCGCCGCTGGAGAAGGATTTCACCGCGCGAGTTGACGATCAAGGCCCTCGCGCCCGGCAGAAGCATCGGCCGGGGGCCGATCAATTCGCGCATCGTTTTGACGTAATCGTTCATTTCCGCGATACGCCGGCGGCGTCGGACCAGCACGGCGAACGAACCAGCGCGATCGTGCCCACCGGCAGATTCAAGTCCCGCGCGATTACCGGACACTTCACCCGCAGGAGGAAATAGATCGGCCCGGGCGAATCGGCCAACGTTTCGTAGTTGCCCTGGCCCTTGGCGACGATCAAGTCGGCACGCTCGAAACGGCGGCGGAACTCCTCGCCGCAATCGTCCAGCAGCGTGCCGGGGGCGTCGGAGCCGTTGTCGATAACCTCGACGATTTCCGTCAAGCCGACGTAACGGGCGTCCTCGATCGTGGCGTCGTTGATGATCGGACCACCCCGCACGGCGACCGTCAACTTCTCGCGCGGCATCCGCTCGATCAACAGCCGGTCGAAGACGATCTCGCCCGAGTTGTCGGTCAGATAGAGGATGTTTTCCGCGTCGTCAACGATCCCGGCGAACTCGGCGACGCTTTGCCGGTCGAGCGGCGTCCGCAGGCAATCGTCCACGGCGGAGATCATCTCGTCCTCGTCGAGATTGCTCTTTACGCCCAGGTCCATCACGTTTCCGGCGATGGCCAGCCGCGCGGCCAGTTCGAGCGGATCGGCCGATTGTTCGACCCGTCGGGCAAACTCCGGGTAGAGCTTCAGGGCCATGTCGTTCAGACGGCGCTTTTTCTCCAGGTGCGGATCGCCGTTGCCGGTCGCCTCGCGGACCAGATGGTGGATTACCTGGGCCATGGCCGCCGGGGGCCGCTGAAAATCCATCTCGGCGAGCCTCCGCAAAACCTCGCGGAGAATCGATTCCTGAATCCGTTCGTCCCCGGTGGTCGAACGCAGCGAGTCGAGCGTCTGACGGACGAGGCAGGGAATGCAATCGAAAAACGTTTTCATTCCGGCTGGAAGATTTTAGTTCAAGGTTTCAAGTCAACGACGGGCGTGTCGGGGAAGGCGTCGATCCGGTCGATCTCGATGACGTTCTCCTCGACCGACAGTATTTTACAGCGGCTTAGCGCTATCAAGTTCGGACGTTTGGGAGAACGGGTGGCGAAAACCCCCGTAAGCGGATTGGACGGGTCGCCGCGGGGATGCACTTGTAAAACGTTTCGATGCTCCGGCGCGTCGTTGCGGTCGAACCAATACAAGACCCATATTTCCTCTAGCTTATCGACTCCCAGCAGCCCGGGTTGGTACTTTTTATCCAGCACGATGCGGGTTTTGCCTTCGGCCTTGCGTATCCACCCGATCGGACGCATCGTGAACCGTTGTTCCGTTTCCTTGGCCGGTTCGTCGGCGCCAATTGTCGCGGCAATCATGGCAGCACTCGCTAATACTCCAAGACAAATAGGCAAACGTCTCACGGCCGCTCCTTTCGGAAAACGCGGCGACGACCGCGCCAAGCGCGGCGTTGCCGCGAATGCACTCGACGTTCGGACAATTTACACCGCCGGCTACTTCAACGCCGGCGGCAGCTTCAGGGCCGACCTCGGCAACTTCTTCAAGCAAAGGAACCAATCGAGGCAAGTGGTGTCCTTGTCCGGCTTGGTCACGCGCTCCTCGGCCGTACCGCATGAGCCGGGCGGCGGAACGATCACCTCTTCGCCGGGCTGCCAGTCGGCCGGAGTGGCCACCTTGTGCGCGTCGGCCGTCTGCAAGGCGATCAACATCCGCAGAATTTCCTGGAAGTTGCGCCCGGTCGACGACGGGTAAAACAAAACCGCGCGGACTTTCGCCTCCGGGTCCATGATGAAAACGGCCCGCACGGCGTGCGAATCGTCGCTCGAAGGGTGCAACATGCCGTACAACCGGGCGACCTCCATCTTCAGGTCGGCGATTACCGGAAACGACACCTCGACGCCCTCCATTCCCTTGTACTTGATCTTTTCCTTGATCGTCCGCAGCCAGGCAATGTGGCTGAAATTGCTGTCGATCGACAGGCCGATCAGCTTGCAATCGAGCGCCTCGAACTGGGGCATTAAATGGGCGAACGTCATGAACTCGGTGGTGCAGACGGGCGTGAAATCGGCCGGATGGCTGAACAGTATCACCCATTTGCCCTTGTAGTCGTCGGGGAAGCGGATCGGTCCCTGGGTCGTTACCGCCGAAAAGGGCGGCGCCTCCTCGCCAATCAACGGTATCTGCTGGGTCGGCTCTCCGAACGAAACGCAATCGTCATAATCGTCGTAATCGTCCACCATTGTTCTCCTTTGATTAACGATAATCCCCGTCAAACGGACAACCCGTACGAAAGGGTCATCCTCTCGTCATTGGCGAGCCGCACTTAGGGCAGGTCTGCCGGTTGCAGGGGACGCCTTGCCGGTGTGGCGTTTTTTCGCCGCACTTCGGGCAGAGGCAGACCCCGGCCGGTCCGCCGGCCCGCGGTCCGCCCATTCGACCGCCCCCTCTCCGTCCGTCGCCCTGCGGCGGGCCGCTCCCATCTCCGCGTGGCATTTTGACACCTCCATTGGTAAATTACAAGCCATGTAGTCGGGCGCAGCCCGACCTATAAATCGAAATCGAACCGCGACGTTACGTGACACGCTGCGCAACGGTCGGGGAATGCGGCGCGAAAAGCCGCCACCGCCGCATCGCCCGTGCAATGGCAAGGGGCGATCAGGGGTACCTCCAATCGCTTGAACTCCTCGATGGTCTCGGCCAGCCGTTCCGGCGACGCCTGCACGAGGTGCATGCCGCCGAGCACGGCGTGGATTGGCCGGCCGCCGGTCAACTCGCGGACGTATCGCATCGTGTTGACCACGCCCGAGTGCGCGCAACCCAACAAAATGACCACGCCCTCGCGCGACTCGAAAAACAACGACTGATCGTCGATCAAATCGTCCGGATTCGTGCAGGATTGGTCGAGGAAGAACGCCCCGCCCGTGTCTTCGAACTCGGTAACTCGCGGGACGGGGCCGGTCGCCGTCAGCCGCTCGGTAATCGGCGTCGGTTCCTCGGTCCACTGCGGGTGGACCGACTTTTTTTCGGCGGCTTGCTTGGAGGCGTAAGGGATGCCGACGTCGCGGGCCGAGCCGGCGGCGTCGCAGGCGAACTTCCGCTCCAGGGCCGCCGGATGGAGGAACAAATCGACAGGCCGATCGCCGCGCAGCGCGTCGGGCAAGCCGCCCGTGTGGTCGTAGTGTCCGTGGCTGAGGACCACCGCCCCGGCGTCTTCCAACCGGATGCCCAGCCTCCAAGCGTTTCCGACCAGCGCGTTGCCTTGCCCTGTGTCGAAAAGGATGGAACGATCGCCGTGTTGGATCCAATACGCCAGCCCGTGTTCGGCGATGATTCCCGGACCGACGGCGGTGTTTTCGACCAGCACCGCGACGCTGACTTTATCGCTCATCGAAATCTCGTATGTAGCGCGGCCGCCCTCGGCCGTGAAATGCGTTAATGATCGCAGGCGTTGAGGCCCGACTGCAAGGCGCCGTCTAAATACGCCGAAACGAGTTTTTCGGGTGTTTCGGCCTGAGCGCCAACGACGACCTTGACGCCGTTTTGTTCGAACAATCGTTGGGCGTGATGGCCCATGCCGCCGGCGATCACCACTTCGACACCCTGCTCGTGCAGCCAGCGGGGCAACGCTCCCGGCTCGTGGGCCGGCGGCGCCGCCAGCGTCGTTTGCAAATTGCCGCCCTCATCGGCATTGACCAAGGCAAACTGCTGGCAATGTCCGAAGTGCAGGCACAAGCGGCCGTTGGCCAATGGAATCGCGAATTTCATGTCATGGTCCTTCGTTTTTCATAGCGGAATTAACATATTTAGCGGCCGCCGGCCGCTAAACTTCTTGATTATTTATCGTCGGCGTCTTTGCCGTCGATAATCCGTTCGACGACCTTGGCGAACGCCTTTGCCGCGTCGCTCTCGGCGAAGCGATGGATATACGGCTCGCCCGAGTCGCCGCACTCGACGATTTTCGGGTCGATGGGGATTTTTCCGAGGACGGGCACGTCCATTTCCCGGGCCAGTGCCTCGCCGCCGCCGCTGCCGAAGAGATCGATCCGGCCGTTGCAATGGGGGCAGACCAACCCGCTCATGTTCTCGATGATTCCCGCGATCGGCATCGACATCTTTCGACAAAAGGAGACGGAACGCCGCACGTCGGCCACGGAAAGGGCCTGCGGAGTAGTGACCAGCACGGCCGTCGTCCTCTCGCCGGCCAACTGCGCGACCGAGAGCGGCTCGTCGCCCGTGCCCGGAGGGGCGTCGATCACCAAATAGTCCAGCGTTCCCCATTCCACGTCGCCGAGGAACTGGCTGATGACGCCAAACTTCATCGGGCCGCGCCAGATCACGGCGTCTTCCGGGCTGCCGAGCAGGAAGCCGATCGACATCACCTTCAGGTTGCCGCCCACGTCGATGGGGACGATTTCCGACTCGTGCATGACGAGTTGCTGCCCTTCCAACCCCATCAAACGCGGGATGCTGGGTCCGTGAATATCGACGTCGAGCAGTCCGACCGACTTGTCGGCCAGCGCCAGCGAGACGGCCAGATTAGCCGCGACGGTGCTCTTTCCCACGCCCCCCTTGCCCGACATGACCAGCAATTTGCGGTCGATCCGGCACATTTTGCGAGCGATGTTCCGACGTTGGCGGAGCATATCGTCCGATTCGTTCTGAGGCTGCTGCCGCCCCGGGCAATCGGTCTTGTCGCAGCTTTGACAATCCTTCGGTTTGCCCGTTCGGAGGGCATTGTTGCTATTCACGATGATACTCCATATTTATGACGATAACGTCCAACAGCCGTCGGCACGGCGGCCGGCAATGGCGGTCGTGGTCGTCGCGCCGACGGCCGCTAAACGGACGATAATACCAAATACTCTCATTTTCCTCGTATTTGCACAAGCCCCGGCGACGGCCCGGACGCCTCGACCGCGCGGATGAAGGGTCTGGGTTGAGGTAACCGTTCACGGACCGGGGACTGGCTCATTTTTTCGCCCTTTCAAGGGCGAAAAATGTGCCTGTCCCCTTCACCGCCGAGGG
>JAFGLH010000180.1 GCA_016928165.1 Pirellulales bacterium
AGCGACGGAGTCTGCACGCTCCGCGGCGTTGACGTGCAGCATATTCTTGCGCAAGAGTTTGCGGTGTGGCGCAGGCTATCTTCCGTCTATGCGTTGCCGCATCGATTGGGCTACTCGTGCCTGCGTCCCAGGCCACGACACCCCAAAGCTGATCCGGTGGCCGTGGCCAAGTTCATCGAGCAACTTCCCGAACGGCTGGCGCCTGGCGCCGAGCCGTCCTGAATCCCGATCTAATGAAGACCGTTTGTGTCGCCCAATACCTCAAAAGCGCAACTTTGAATTAGAAAACGTATAACTCATGCCCATTTACCAGGGCGTTGCCCTGGGCTGGGTGAACAGAGGGCCTTTGGCCCAAAAGCAACTGTTCCTGTCGCGAGTATGCCCCGCATAATTCTACTCTCCTCTTGACTTTTCCACATACATTAGACGAGGGAAAAACTTTTTGGGGTGTTTGCCGGACGAAGTGACCTCGTGACGGCGAAGGCGTGTGCCCTGCTTGTTGACGAGGTCATGTCCCTCTGACAAAAAATAACGGATGAAACCACGTTCCATCAGCCTTAAACATTTATCCAACTGTTGTCCTGGCTTGGTAATGATCTTTCCCGTCAGAATAATGCGATTGCCATTTTTTGCATTTTTCAAGTGTTGCATGAGATGAAGATTATTAAAATGTCCCTTAACTCTGCCCCTGATTCGAGTGGCTTTTCCAACATATAATGCTTCAAACTGGCGACCCCAACGACGTCCAAAAATGCAAATGCCGGGATCGTTTGGAACTTTCGTAATATCCGCAGAGTAAATCCCATTTTCCCTGCTGGCATCCTTTAGCGCGATCGGACGAGACCATTCTATTTGAAGTTTCATTTTCCCTCTCCAAAAACGCAACCGTTCACGGGCCGGGGACGGGATCATTTTTTGTCCTTTCAAGGACGAAAAATGTGCATGTCCTCTTCACCGCCAAGGGGGACAGCCCCATTTTCGCGGTGAACCTCGAAAATCGGGACAGTCCCCTTTGAACGGCAACCCAAAAACACAGCTATATTTACCGATAGTAATTATGGTGTTGTAGGCGGCTGCATATTCCCGCGCAAGTCTCTGTAAGTGTAGATTATCATGTGAAGGGGTTCCAACCTTTTACCCGAAAGTCATCAATCCAACCCCCGCAGCGCCAGCCAGAGGACCGCGCCGCCGACTGCCAGCCGATACCAACCGAAGGGGACCAGCGTGTGCCGGGCGAGGAAGCGGATGAACGTCTTCACCGCCACCCAGGCGGAAATGAATGAGACGACGAAGCCGATCGCCAGGATTTGCAGTTGCGCGGCCTCGAATACCGAGTAGCTTTTATAGAACTCGTAGAGCGTAGCGGCGCACATGATCGGCACCGCCGCGAAAAATGAATACTCCGTAGCCGCCTTGCGATCCACGCCCACGATCATCCCGCCGAGGATCGTCGAGGCCGAACGCGACATGCCCGGCCAAAGCGAGAGGCATTGAAACAAGCCGATCGCCAACGCCTCTCTCCACGTAATCCCGTCCACGTTTTCGACTTTGCTTTTCGGCCTGAATCGCTCGACGATCAGAATCCATACGGCGCCGACGATCAATGCCATCGAGACGGTCGTCTTGTTGAAGAGATATTTTTGGATTGATTCCCTCGCAAAGAAGGCCGCAATCGAAGCGGGAACGGACGTTATCGCCAGCAGCCACAGGCCGCGAAATCCGCTCAGTCCTTTGTTGTCCCTGAAACGCAGCAGCCCGGTGAAACGCCGCGGATAGGCGGCCACCACGGCCAGGATCGCGCCGAGCTGGATGATTATCTCGAAGGCGTCGGCCGCCGGCTTGCCGCCCATCACTTTCTCGAAATCCGTCAGATCGCCGGCGATGATCAGATGTCCGGTCGAGGAGACGGGCAGGAACTCGGTCAGTCCCTCGACGACGCCCATCAATACGGCCAGGAATTGTTCGTACATTAGTGTTTTTAGTCCTCGACGAAAGAAACAATCATACCATCGCGTCTCTCGCCCGGCCAGTGCGGCGGGACCTGTCGCGAATGGTTGCAACGCGGTATGATTGCCATTCGGAAAGAAACGTAGGGCGGGACGATCGCCCTCGAAGCCCCGCCCTACAATTCACAATTCAATAATAGCCTGGGATTCACACCAATGTCCGGCAAGCCGTTGCGCATTTCGGGACTCGTCGCCGCCGCCTTCACGCCGATGCGCGAGAACGGCTCGTTGGCGCTGGAGCGAGTGCCGGGAATCGTCGATTTTCTGCATCGCAATCGGATCGCCGGGCTGTACGTGGTCGGCAGCACGGGCGAGGGCGCGTCGCTCGATTCGGAAGAGCGGCGGGCGACGGCCGAGGCCTTCGTCCGCGCGGCGGCCGGGCGGATGCCGGTGATCGTCCAGACGGGCCACAACAGCCTAGCCGACGCCCGGCGGCTGGCCGCTCATGCCCGGCAGATCGGCGCTTCGGCCGTTTCGGCGGTTCCACCAAGCTATTTCAAGCTCGACTCGATCGAGACCCTCGTCGCCTGCATGGCCGAGGTGGCCGCGGCCGCCCCGGGAACGCCCTTCTATTATTATCACATTCCCCGGCTGACCGACGCCGCCTTCGACATGGTCGATTTCCTCCGCCACGCCGGCGAGCGGATCCCGACGCTGGCGGGCATGAAATACACCGCCGCCACGCTGAGCGAAATGCAGGAGTGCATCGAGCTGGACGAGGGGCGGTTCGAGGTGCTTTCCGGCCTCGACGAGATGCTGCTGCCCTCGCTGGCGGTCGGCGCGCGGGGCGCGGTGGGAAGCATCTATAATTTCGCCGCGCCCGTGTTTCAGAAGGCGATTTGCGCCTTCCACGACGGCGACATCCGGCAAGCGCGGCTCTGGCAATCGCGGGCGATAAAGATCATCAATGTCGTCCTGCGGCGCGGAGGCCTGGCCGGCATGAAGGCCGCCATGGCGCTGGTCGGGCAAGATTGCGGCCCCACGCGGCTGCCCGTTCCGCCGCTGACCGAGAACGAGCGCGAATTGCTCCGCGGCGAGTTGACCGCGCTGGGGTTCTTCGAGTGGCTATAGTTCCCCGGGACGGGGCGCGGCTCGGCATAATTGGAACTTCCCTCCGCGCCAGCGGGAATGTATAATGAATATGTCCGCTTCAACGTTCCACCGAAACGCTTATTGGGGGCGAACTGGATTCGACCGGGCGCTGGAAGTGTAGGCGGCGCGCCGTGGTTGGTCAGCAGGCCACGTTAAAAGCCGACCAAAAAACTTAATTGCCGAGTCTAATCTCGCAATGGCTGCCTAATACAGGCAACCCCGGCTGAGGACTTTCGCCGGAGAGGTCCGACTGCCGGCCGCAATTCCGGATCGTCTCGGGTCACCGTTGGGCACGCCCAAGATTAAAAATGTTCCCGACTAGCGGCCGATTCACCCCGTCGGTTGGGGGTTTCGGCGGCGAAGGCGTAAATCATCCGACTACGCGCGTAGAAGCATGCACGGAAACGTCGCGGGACGCGGGTTCGATTCCCGCCGCCTCCACTCGGCCGTTTGGGCGATTCTGTGGAATTTCGTTTTTCTTAGCGGATCGGGGACTCCAACTAACCTCTGCCGCCCAGCCCCGACAATCCGCCCTCAAAGTGGGCCAATCCCCGTTGCATCAAAACGGAAGTCTTGGTTTACTAGTGGTTTGCGTCACTTTTGCACGGTGCTTGAAACGCACCAGGACACCACCGATTACCACCCATGTTCCAAGCAGTCGAAAGTTCCGTCTCCTTTCCCAAACTCGAAGAGGAAATTTCCAAGTTCTGGAAACAGAACGATATCTACGAGAAATCGCTGGCCGCGCGGGCCGACGGGCCGCCGTTCGTTTTCTATGAGGGGCCGCCCACGGCCAACGGGCTGCCGCATCCGGGCCACTGCCTTACCCGGGCGATCAAGGACCTCTTTCCCCGCTACAAGACGATGCAGGGCTACCGCTGCCTGCGCAAGGCCGGCTGGGACACCCACGGACTGCCGGTCGAGGTCGAGGTCTGCAAGGAACTGGGCATCCATTCCAAAGAGGAGATCGAGTCCTACGGCGTCGAGCCTTTTATTCGCAAATGCGTCGAGAGCGTCTTCCGCTACGTTAAGCAATGGGAGCACCTGACCGAGCGGCTCGGCTTTTGGATCCATCTCGACGAGGCCTACGTTACGTATCACCAGAGCTATGTCGAGAGCGTGTGGTGGGCGTTGAAGTCGTTGTTCGACCGCGGCCTGCTATATCAGGGGCACAAGATCGTCTGGTGGTGGGCGCAGGGCGGAACCGCACTGAGCGCCGGCGAAGTCGGCCAAGGATACCGAGAGGTGGCCGACCCGAGCGTCTACGTCCGCTTCCCACTGGTCGAGCCGCTTGCGGCTTCGCAAAACAAGTCCCCTCTCCCTTTGGGAGAGGGTCAGGGTGAGGGCCTAAGCGATGCCGACCTCCTCGTTTGGACCACAACCCCCTGGACGTTGCCGAGCAACCAGTTCGCCGCCGTCAAACCGGACCTGGAATACTCGATCGTCTCGGTCGAGGGCGAGTCGCGAAAATTGCTTTTGGCATCCGCGCTGGTCGAAGCGGTCGCCGCCAAGGTCGGCAAGGAATTCAAGGTCGAAAAGACGATGCCCGGCGACGTGCTGGTCGGATTGCGTTATCTGCCGCCGTTTCCCTTCTATTACGAAACACTGGGAGAAAAACAGGGGGAACTGAAAGACGGCGGCCGGCAGCACATCGCCTGGCGGGTCGTGGCGGCCGAGTTCGTCACTACCGACACCGGCACGGGCGTTGTGCATCAAGCCCCGGCGTTCGGCGAGGTCGATTTCGACGTTTTGCAGGAAGAACAGGCCCGATTCGTCGACGGCGAAGGCCCGAGCCTGATCTGTTCGGTTGCCCCCGACGGCACGTTCACCGAGGAAACGCCCGAATACAAAGGCCGTTGGGTGAAGGACTGCGATCGGGACATCATCCGCCAAATGAAAGCGGAAGGGACGCTCTTCCACCAAGAGCAATACCTGCACGACTATCCGTTCTGCTGGCGGGCCGACGAGGATCCGTTGATCCAGTATCCGCGTCAAAGCTGGTTCGTCCGCACCACCGCGATGAAAGACAAGATGCTGGCGAACAACCGTAAAATCAACTGGCTCCCCAACCATATCCGCGACGGCCGATTCGGAAACTTCCTCGAAACGAACGTCGATTGGGCACTCTCGCGCGAGCGATATTGGGGCACGCCGCTGCCGATCTGGGTCTGCGAAAAGACCGGCCACGCCGAGGCGATCGGCAGCTACGAGGAATTGCTCGCCAAGCCGGGCGTCGAGGGGACGGACGCATGGGAAACGGCCAAGCGGGAGAATCCCGAATTGCCCGACGACCTGAAGGTCCACAAGCCGTACATCGACGAGATCACCTACGATTCGCCCAAGTCGCCCGGGGCGCGGATGCGGCGAGTATCGGAGGTGATCGACTGCTGGTTCGACTCGGGGGCGATGCCCTTCGCTCAATGGGGGTACCCGCACAAGGCCGATTCGGCCGAGCGGTTGGGCGATCAGTTCCCGGCCGATTTCATCAGCGAGGCGCTCGATCAGACCCGCGGCTGGTTCTATAGCCTGGTGGCGATCAGCACGATGATTTTTGGAGAAGGGGCGAGGAACGAGGGGCGGGGGGCTAGAGCTGCGAAGCCGCAAGCGGCAAAGAAACAATCCCCCAATCCCCAGCCCCCAGCCCCCAACCCCCGCTTCCCCCATCCGTTCCGCAACTGCATCGTGCTGGGATTGATGCTCGGCGAGGACGGCGGGAAGATGTCGAAGAGCAAGCGGAACTACCGCGACCCGGAAGAGATTTTCAATCTCTACGGGGCCGACGCGCTGCGGTGGTACTTCTTCGCCAACCAGCCGCCGTGGACCTCGATCCGCTACAGCGAGAAAGCGATCAAGGCCTGCATACCCGAGTTCCTGCTGCGGCTGTGGAACGTATATAGTTTCTTCGTGATCTACGCGAACATCGACGGCTTCGATCCGGCGGCGCGGATTTCCGGGGCGATCGGGCAGCTTGGGCCGGAGGTGTTGGCCACGGCCAACGGCTATCGCCCGATCTGCGACCGCGGCGAATTGGACCGCTGGATTCTCAGCGAGTTGAACCGCACCGTGACTGCGGTCGTCGAGCGGATGGACGGCTACGAAAACTTCGCCGCCTGCGAGCGGCTGACCGAGTTCGTCGACGCGTTGAGCAACTGGTACGTGCGCCGCAGCCGCGACCGCTTTTGGAGCAGCGAGCAGTCGGTCGACAAGCTGGACGCCTATTGGACGCTCTACGAATGTCTGCTGACCACGAGCAAATTGATCGCGCCCTTCGTGCCGTTTCTGGCCGACGCGATGTGGCGCAACCTGGCCGCCGCGACCTTCGGCGACCGGCCGGAGTCGCGCCGCCCGCGACAGAGCGTGCATCTGTGCGACTATCCGGCCGCCGACCTGGCGACGATCGACGGGGAGCTTTCCGAGCAGATGGCACTGATGCGGGAAATCGTCTCGTTGGGCCGCAGCGCCCGGATGGGGGCGAAATTGAAGGTCCGCCAGCCGCTGGCGCGGGTCGAGGTCGTGCTGGCCGACGACGCCCACCGCCCGTGGCTCGAACGACACGCCGCGCTGATCCGCGACGAGTTGAACGTCAAGCAGGTCGAGTTCACCCACGAGTCGGAGAAGTACATCAGTTACAGCGCGTTGCCCGACCTGAAGCGGCTCGGCCCCCGGCTGGGCAAGCGGTTGCCGACGCTGCGAAAGAAGCTGGCCGAAATGGACGCCGCAAAACTGCTGGCGAAATTGAAGGCGGACGGCTCCGTTTCGGTTCGGTTGGAGAGCGAGACGGTCGAACTGGACCGCGACGACGTCCAGGTTCGTCTCCAAGCCAAGGAGGGTTGGGCGGCAGCCGAGGGACATTCGGTCGTGGTGGTGCTATCGACCGAGTTGACCGAAGAGTTGATCCTCGAAGGCCTGGCCCGCGAACTGGTCCGCGCCGTCCAGGACCGCCGCAAGGAGATGGGCTGCGAGTTCACCGACCGGATCGCCGTCGGCGTCGTCGCCGAGTCGCCGGAGATCAAGGCGGCGGTCGCCCAATTCGGCGATTACATCCGCGGCGAGACGCTGGCGGTGGAGCTATCGCTGGAGCTGTTAGCCGGCGTTGAATCGGTCGAGATCGACGTGGCGGACTATAAAGTGCGGCTGTACGTCAAAGTCGTGTGAGCGATTTTCGGCTCGGGAGACCGGCTGTCCGGGGGTCTTGACACCGTTATTGCTGCGGGGGAAACTAGAGTACTAATTGTTTCGTTGTATGCGAGTTTCCTTATCAGTAAGAGCGATACAATGGCGATAGAACAACCGCCGGATATTCCCATCGAAGAAAGCGGCATCCCTTCTCTTTCCGGTTCCGGTTTGGGCAGCTTGGCGCAATCGGCGCACCGGAAGCAACTCAAGGTCGCCCGGGGTATTTTGCTGGCTGTGGGGATTATCGTTGTGTTGATGCATCTCTTCCTAATTGCCAACACAAACAACGAAGTTGACGCCGTGGTGAAAACGGAAATCAATGCCCTCCATGCCCGTGGCATGCAAGAAGATACTACTTCCGTTGAAGAATTCCGCACCCGTGTGACGCGGATATGCTATGTGCTTTACGGGGGCATGGCTGCTTTGGGGGTCATATATGTGATATTGGGGCTTATGGTATATAAATTTCCCGTTCCCGCGACGGTCTTGGGTTTGGTGCTGTATATCGGCTCAACCGCGATTCTCGGCTATCTTAATCCCTTGTCTTTGGCGGGCGGTTGGCTTTGGAAAATCCTTATCGTCGTCGGCTTGGCGAAGTCGATCCAGGCGGCAATCGCTTACCAAAAAGGGATGGGCGATGATGAAGTCAGGTTGCCCGCGGGAATGTAGCAATGAATTTCGCCGCTCCGAGTCCCGGGTCTGACGAACCTGAGTTTGCACAATCGGCCGAAGCGACGGCGGCCGCGACCGACGCCATCGCGCTGAAAACTTGTTGGCGTTGCGGCAAGGACATTCCCACCCATTGGCAGCGATGCTTGCATTGCGACGCTCCGTTTAACATTCAGCCGATTTCGCAGCGGCGTAGAAACGCGGATCCGTTGGACCGCGACGCCCAATCGCTAATCCGCTTGCTGGTAATATTCGGTTTGATGTTGGGAACGTCGATTATCGCCGGAGTGTGGCATAGATTGGCCGGCGAGAGCGTCACACCCCGCTCGACGGAAATGTTAATCGTCGTTCTGATTTTCGAAGGGGTGGACACCGCGATGATCGTCATCGCTTGGATCATCGCCGCCGGGCGTTATCGCGAACAAAGCCCTTCGATCACCCGTCAAGTTTCGTCCTGGATCATCTCGTTGCCGCTGTTGGCGGCCATATTGGGCTTCAACGTCTTGTATCACTATTTTCTGACGTCGTGGCTGAAACTGGACGTCGCCCAGCCGGACGTGATCGCCGACAACACGATGCTGATGTTGTGGTCGCTGGCGATTTGCTTCCAGCCGGCGGTGATGGAGGAATTGTTCTTCCGCTACTTGATGTTCGGTTCTTTGCGGAAGGTACTGGGCGGACATTCGGTCGTCTGGATCACGGCGGTCATGTTCGCGTTGGCGCACGTCGGCGCGCCGTTGAGCCTGCTCGTGTTGTTCGTGCTCGGCGTGTTTTTGGGCTATGCCCGCTTGGCGAGCGGGAGCATTTTTCTGCCGATGTTTTTGCATTTTTTCCACAACGCCTGCGTCATGGCCCTCGAAGGCGATTTCGTCGGCTTGTTTTAGGACGTCATCATGGAACTTTATTATTCGCCGAGGATTTCGCTGGGGGCGGCGCTGTTTGCTTTCGTCGCGGCGGCTTTTTTGGCGGCCGGGGCGGTGTATCACAATCCGCACCCGGCGATTTTCGCCTTGGCCCCGGCGATGCTGGCGCTGGGGTTGTGGCTGAGTCGCACAAGTAATTTCGCCGGCCGATTGACCGAGGAAGGCTTGGAGGTGGATCGTCCCAAGGCGGATAAGATTCTCTATCCGGAAATCGAAGGACTGACGATCAACGGTCTGAGCGTCGAGCCGGATAGCCAAAAGCTCAAGCGCGGCCGGGTGATGGTGATGCATCGCCGCGGAGTGTTGGAGATTCCCGCCGGGGTGAATTTGCCGATTCAAAAGGTCTATAAAGCGATTTATAAACTGCTGCCCACGACCGGCTCGTACCAACTGAGCGCCTTGTTCGCCGAGCACGTCGAGAAAGAAACCGCGAAGTTCGGCGTCGAGCGAGTTCATTCTTTCTGCACTCGCAAGCACTATGCCCCGCGCCGTTCAACCCGTCGCGAGCGGATTTGTGCGGCCATGCTTTTTTTGTGCGGAGCCGCTTGGTGTTTTGTTCCCGCGGTATGGTCCGATCCAGCTAAGGCCGCCGAAGCAGAGAATTGGCCTGGCGCCGGCATAACGTTTATGGTTCTGAGCGTGATCGGAATCGGTTGGTTATTCGCCCTGCAACATTCAACAATGCCAGTCGTCAGGAAAAATTATCGGGATTCGGAACTAATCGTCAGTCCGACCGGCATCGCAGTCAAACAGGGCGATCTGAATGGTCAGTTGCGTTGGGGGGAATTGGTCAACGTCGCATATACGTCCAGGCAGCCTTTCTATACGGTCAATCCGGTTGAACGCACCGGCCATATCCACCTGAAAATAGCCGGCACGGCGATTCACGTTCCCGACATATACGATCGCCCCTTGGCATTAATCCATCAATTGATAATGCGTTATTGGAAAGGAAAGTGACGGGCGATAGAATATGGACAATCGCTAAAACAATCGAGCAACGAACGCTTTCGCCCGTAACCATTATGAGTTCTTTTCGCATCGCCGTGTTGATTTCCGGCGGGGGGACAACCCTGCGGAATCTGATCGAGCGGATCGACGCCGGACGGCTGGCGGTCGAAATCGCGCTGGTCGTATCCAACTCGCCGAAGGCCGGCGGACTGCGGTTCGCCGCCGACGCCGGGATCGAAGCCGTCGTAATCCAAGAAAAAGGCTTCGCCGATCAAGACGCCTTCAGCCGCGAGATTTTCCGCCGCTGCCGCCAGACCGAAGTCGATCTGGTCGTGATGGGCGGGTTTCTCAAGCGGGTGACGATCCCAGAGGATTTCACCAACCGCGTGGTCAACATCCATCCGGCGCTGGTGCCCGCCTTCTGCGGCGAGGGTTTCTACGGCCGCCGCGTTCACGAAGCCGTGTTGGAATACGGGGCCAAGCTGAGCGGCTGCACCGTCCACTTCGCCGACAACCAATACGACCACGGCCCGGTGATTATGCAGAGGGCGGTGCCCGTGCTCGACGACGATACGCCCGAAGCGCTGGCCGCGCGGGTCTTCGAGGCCGAATGCACGGCCTATCCGGAGGCGATCGGGCTGATCGCCGCCGGCCGGGTATCGATCGACGGCCGCCGCGTGCGGATACGGCCCGAATAATACGCATTTCATTGCAACACCTTGACGTTATAGCGTTATAATGCTATAATGTCATCGTTGTTTTAGGAGCTGAAAAAATATGTCCGCTCAGCTTAAAAGATCGACCGTTTATTTGGACCCGCGTCTCCATAAAGCTCTGCGGTTGAAGGCCATAGAGACTTCGCGGTCCATGTCCGATTTGGTCAACGAAGCCGTGAAAAACTCGCTTGCCGAAGACGAGGAAGACTTGGCGGCCTTCGACCAACGGGCCGACGAGCCGCTAGTCAGATTCGAGGAAATGCTGAAGAGGCTGAAGGCCGATGGCTGCATATAGGATTTTTTTCCGGGCCTCGGTGCGGAAGGATTTAGAGCCGATTCCAAAACGGGATCGGAAACGGATACTCAGCCGAATCGCGGCTCTGGCCGACCAGCCGCGCCCGCAAGGCTGCGAGAAGTTATCCGGTCAGGAGCGATACCGCATTCGTCAAGGAAAATATCGGATAATCTATTCCATCCAAGACAAAGAACTGACCGTTTGGGTTGTCAAGGTGGGACGCCGGAAGGTCGTTTACCGATAGCTTCACACGGCAGTTGCGGCTTGAGCTACGCCAAATCGCGGTCCTCGAACAGCAGCAGTGCGACCAACATCGCCACGCCGCAATAGAGGAGGCAATACAGTCCGGCCAAGCCTAGATAGACCGGCGGCACGATTTGCCCGGTGGAGATGCCGGCCGAGATGTTAAAGTGGTCGAGCACCGGCAGCACGGCGGCCGACAGCCCGGCCACGAAGCGGACGGTTTCGATTTGTCCCACGGCCGAATCGGCGAGCATCGGCACCAGGTGGCCCAGCGCGTAGATCGACGCGCAGATAATCAGGTTTGCCATCATCGGCAGCCGGGTGGAGATTGCCACGCTGATGGCCGTCAGCACCACGGCCTCCATGAACGCGAGGACCAAGCCGGGCGAGATCTGAATCATGTTCCAGAGGCACTCGGCCGAAGTCGCCGCTGGACGGCCCGTCTCGCGGACGTCGTAGACCACCTTGTAGGATACGCTGCACAGGAAGATCGCACCGAGGATGATGAACATTATCGCCACCGGCACGAGGATGCCGAGGAACTTGCCGATGATGAACTGCCGCCGGCCGACGGGCTTCGAGAGCAGCGTCAGCGCCGTGCGGCCCTCGATCTCGTCGGCGATCGACACGCTGGCCGTCCATAACGCCATTGCGATCGAGAGGACCATTATCAGGGTCAAGCCGTCTTCCTTGACCATCTTGAGGTCTTCGCCCAGCGTGTTGTATGGGATGAAGGGGAACAGCACCAAGCCCACCACGCCGACGGCCATCAGCACGTAAAACAACGGCTGCGACATGGCCTCCTTGGCGGTGGTCCGCGCGATGGCCGCCACCTTGGGCAGTATTTGGCGGACAACCAACCCGATGACCGCCAGCAAGACGGCGGCGCCGACGGCGCCCAGGCCGATTACCCACAACGGTTTCAGCCACGTCGAGGGCACGGCGAATAACGCTATATTGCCTATTTCCACGGTATATTGGCTCCTAACGGAGTTTTCGATATTCCCTCTAGACAATCTAAGAAACCTCCGCCATTATTGCAATAGCCGGCGTGGGGCGTGTGTGACCAGCGTTCTGGGCGGCCTTAAGTCGTGACGGGGCGGGCGTTTGGCCAGACTTGACGCCATTGGCCGTTTCTGTC